>JADLAZ010000036.1 GCA_020849725.1 Chloroflexota bacterium | reverse complement strand
TCGAGTTGAAGCCGCTGTCAAGGTTGTTGCCCGGCTTCATCTTTCTGGCCAGCGGCGCCCACTTCGGGCCGCCCTTCTCCTCGGAGAACTCCGGCATGGTCCACATCGACTTCAGGCTCGGCTGCACACCACGCAGGATGGCGTAGCGCTTGAGATAGTCGGGACCGACGAAGTAGCGCCACAGGTTCCAGGCAGCCTCCACCTGCGGGCCGCTGGTCGACTGGACGCTGCCGCAGAAGCCGACATCCGGTCCGGCCTGGCCGAGTGGTCCACCGCTGCCGGCCGCCAGTTGGGGGGCAATCTTCGTGCCGAAGTTGGTGAACTTGTACTGCGTCTCGATGAAGCCGTTGTTCCAGGTCCAGGCAAAGGTCGTGACTGCCCGACCCTGGCCGAACTTGTCTTGATACGTGACGCCGTCGCGAGCGTCGGTCTTGTGTCGGTCGTAGACGTCCAGCACGAACTGGGCGGCTTCATACTCCAGGTCGCGCGCCAGCGCCACCTTATCTTTCGTCGGGAAGAGATTGCCGTCGAACCAGCCGCCTTTCTGGATGCGGTACTCCGAGCGCAAGCTGTCGTCGCTACCGAAGATGGCGAAGCCGCTGCGCTTGAGCGTGTTGCCCTCCCAGACAGTGACGTCCTTGGCCCACTTGAAGAAGTCATCCCACTTGTCCGGGATCTGCTCGGGTGTGACTTTCAACTGGCTGAGCAGATCCAGGTTGTAGTAGATCACGCCGCCAAACGTGCCGTTGGGCAGACCGTAGTACTCTCCCTGCTGCTGGCCGTAGGGCAGCTTGTAGAGGTCGCCGACCTTGGCGCCCATCTCCTGTCGCACATCGATCTGTTTGGCCGGGATCGGCAGGATGGCCTTGGCCAGCCAAAGCTGATTCAGGAACGTCTCGTCGATCGAGGTCACATCGGGCGCGATTTTGGCCGCCACCGCTGCCAGCAGCTTCTGCGGGATCTGCGGCTCGGGCACGAACTGGATCTCGACCTTGTGGCCGGGATTGCGACTCTGGTACTCGGGCACGGCTTCCTTCTCGGTCATGTCGTTGATGCTGCGCCGGTCGGTCAGCCAGGCCACCAGCTTGATCTCGCCGGCCTTGGCGGGCGCGGCGACCGTCGGCTGAGCCGCCGCTGGGGCCGTCGTCGCGGCGACCGGGGCGGTGGTGGCGGCGCCTGCCGCCGGCTTGGTCGGCTCGGCCGCCTTGGGCGCCGCCGTCGGGCTGGCCGGCGCAGCGCCGCAGGCTGCCAGCAGCCCGCCGACCAACCCCAGCGCGCCACTGGTCAGACTGGCCCGGATGAGATCGCGTCGCGTCACCTGCTGCGCCATCGTACTCCCCCGTTTCGTGCGTCTACAGCCAACCGGCAGCGGCAGCGCGCCGCCGCCCCCTGTCATGGATGCACGGGGCTCGCCGGTGAGGTCACTTGCTGGCTCCCCGGCCATCGCCCCCGTGTCGTCATACTGCAATGGCGAGACTGTATCATAGCGGCGGCGGGTCTGGCAATCCGGCACTGGCCGGCAGCGCGGGCAAGGAGAAACGGTGACGGTTGACGAGATCGCGCAGCGGGCGACCGGGGCCGGCACGCGCCTGGTTCGGCTGCTGTGGTGCGACCTCAGCGGCGTCATCCGGTCGAAGGCAGTGGATCCGCGGCTGCTGCCATCCGTCGCGGTCGGCGGCGTTGGCCTGATGCCAGCGGCACTGCTGGCAACGCTGCTGGACCATGTCGCACCGCACGAGCGCGGCAGCCCGGTCGGCGAGGTGCGGCTGCGGCCGGATCTGGCGACGTTTCGCCTGCTGCCGTATGGCACGCGGCTGGCGGCGCTGCACGCCGACCTGGCGACGCTGGACGGCGCGCCCTGGGCGCTGTGCCCGCGCGCGTGCTTGCGCCGCCAGGTAGCGCGACTGGCCGGGCACGGCCTGCGGGCGCAGGCGGCCTTCGAGACAGAGTTCACCCTCTGCCGCTGGCAGGAGAACCGCTGGACACCGTTCGACGACAGCCTGCACTACGCCACATACGGGATGATGATGGCCGGCGGATTCATTGAGGACCTGATGGTGGCGCTGGAAGCGCAGGACCTGGCCCCTGAGCACTACGCGCCGGGGGCGGGGCACGGCCAGCAGGAGGTGACCATCGGCCCGGCGCCAGCGCTGTGCGCCGCCGACAATCATCTGCTGGTGCGCGAAACGGTACGCGCGCTGGCCGGGCAGCACGGCCTGGCGGCGTCGATGGCGCCGCGACCCTTCGCGAGCGACGCCGGCAATGCCGCTCACCTGCACCTGTCGCTGTGGGACGAGTCCAGCGGCCAGAACGCGATCTACGATCAGGACACTGGCGACCTGAGCGCCATCGGTCGGCATTTCATCGGCGGGATGCTGGCCCATCTGCCGGCGTTGCTGGCGCTGACCTGCCCGAGCGTCAACTCCTACCGCCGACTGCAGCCGGCGACACTAGCCGGCGTGTTCGCCTGTTACGGGCCGGACAACCGCGAGGCAGCCATCCGACTGCCGGCGCCGCTGGCCGGCGCAGAGGCGGCGACGGCGCGCCTGGAGTTACGGCCGGTCGATCAGGCCGCCAACCCCTACCTGGCGCTCGGCGCGGTGCTGGCGGCCGGACTAGATGGCTTGGAGCGCCGGCTCGACCCGGGGCCGCCGCTGCTGCTCGACCCGCTGCGGCTGGGCGAGGAAGCCCGGCTGCAGATGGGCGTGCGCCGCCTGCCGCAGCGGCTGCCGGAGGCGCTGGCAGCACTGGAGGCCGACGCGACGCTGACAGCCGCGCTCGGCCCGGAGCTGCTGACAGCCTACCTGGCGGTCAAGCGGCAGGAGGTGGCCGACTTCGCCGCCGCCGACGCCGACTACGAGTTCAAGCAGCACTTCCTGAAGTTCTAGCTGCCGCAATCTGGCGCTACCAGCAGGGCTAGGTTGCTGGCCAGGATGGTGCAAAGGCCGGGACGGCAGAGTTAGTAGCGCCAGGATGAGCGGAAACCATGGTTTGGAAAGAATTTCTTCAGTAATCAGTTATTTTCATCAACTGACGTCTCACGTAGGAAGGCGTTCGCCGCTCGTCAGTTTGAGTAGGCGTCAATTGAAGCTAGGGACTTGACAGTCAATAGGTCCGAGGTCATACTTGCGTCCTGACGCAAGCATCAGGTTCAATACATTCTCCAAAGACTGATCGCCCTGGAGCGCTATCCACCCTTGCCGCCAGGGGAACACGGCCGAGCCAGTACGACAGAGAGCGTCCTCATTCAACCTCTGCGCCCCAAGAGCTACCCCATGCCGAGAATGAATAGACTCTGGAGCAAACGGAGAGGCGAAGGACCTGTAGGTCGAATCTACTGGCATAGCGGGAGGCACACATGAACGGGGAGCCGAGCCGCATCATCATGCCTGCTGCCCTGTGCGTCAGTGCTGGACTCGTGTTTTTGGTGAGCGCCTGTTCCCAGGGCTACTCCAAACAGTCCGGACAGATACAATCTGCCGACATAGCAACTTCCGGAGTATCCACTCCAGTGACTCCACGGCTCGTACAACCAACCCTCTATGCCTCACAGCCGAAACCTTCCACCCAAACGCAACTTACCGTCATGCCGATCAGTGGCGTTACACCGACGTTTGCTGGTCCATACCCCACACGCGATCCCCGTACCCCGATTCCTCCCACGGCGGTCCCGGTGACACATGTGCCCCAGCCTACGCACAGGCCATTCGCGATCGCACCGACCTACACCCCCGGTCCGAGGTCGACTAATGTACCGATTGACGAGACAACAGTGCGGGCTGCCTTTGCCAAAGCCCTGCAAGCAAGAGTGGCGCCTCCAGGCTCGTCGGAAGAGAGGAGGTATCGGATAGATGCGGCTCAGCGCCGAGTAGCCTTCAATAACCTCTTCATAGAGGGTGAGTGGGCCGCGATCGGCGTTCATGAGGAGTACCTGAATGGCACCCCAGTCGCGGGCGGTGGAGGATTGGTCATTGGCCGAAGAGTCAACGATCAATGGAAGGTCGCATTTCGGGATGATCCGGAGTATCAGGACTGGCTGGAGGTCCTACCCGACTCACTATGGCTTCGGCAGAATCGCGAGATCTTTCGCTAAGACATGGTTAAAATTGGCTAGTCGTAGCATGACAGTCTTGACCGATTATCGGTGGGAAACTCCCAGATCTAATAGAGAGAAATCGGCCCGGCGCCAATGAAGACTGTCAAGCCGGTTTGAACCACGTCATGCGAGCGAAAGAATTAGACGCCGGACTCATCGATTGGCGACGACAGCATTTCTTGAAAGCAAGGGGGCGAGGATGAGCGGCCTACTTCCACGCCTACGGGTCCTACTAGCGACCACGATCGTCTCGGTTAGTTCGAGTTTATTCTTGTTGGCAACTGAACCAGTGAGTGCAACAGGCAATTACAGACTCCCCTTCGAGGCAGGGGGTTCAGTCACGCTCACCTATGGCAACCATCAAGGCACGCACGCCGGAGAGGCTGCTTGGGCCTTTGACTTCCCTCGATGGTATGGCGCACCGATCCATGCAGCCCGCTCTGGTTTCGCCCGGATGATTGTGGAGTCGAATCCAAACGCTGGGTGTTGGGATCCAAATGCACAGCCGAATTACATCGTCGTGGATCACCTCGACGGAACGGCTGCTCTCTACCTCCACCTAAGTCCGAATGGCGCGCTGGTGGATACTAATGCCTTCGTTCGCCAGGGAGAATTGATCGGGTACGTAGGCTCTTCTGGCTACGGTTGTGGCCCACACCTTCACTTCCAAGTTCAGGCCTATACTCCGGGAGACCCCTTCACTCAGTCTCTTCCTGCTATATTTGCTGATGTGAGCGATGTCGGCAATCTCGGAGTGCCGCAAGGAGGCCAGCAAGCAAATTCTCGCAACGAGGGCATCGGAGCTGCGACCGCATGGTACTTCTCCGAGGGCTACACTGGCAGTGGATTCGACCAATTCATCACTATTTTCAATCCAAATTCTAGCTCAGTGAGTGTAACAGCCACCTATTATCTCGGATCGACTCCTTCCAATCCCAACCCAGCGCCAATAACGAAGTCCTTCGGGGTTAACGGCAATGGGCGCTTTACCGTCGTGGTGCATGATCCCGCGCTGGGTGTAGGACCAAATTGGGCGGTAAGCGCTAGACTCGTCAGTACCCTGCCCATAGTTATCGAACGGCCCATGTACTTTGTCTATAGCGGCTCTATCCCTGGTGGTGCTGATGGAGGCCACAACAGCTTCGGAACAACCCCCAAGCATTACACAGGAGAGTTCGTGTGGTGGTTGGCGGAAGGATGGACGGGCTCTGGGTTCGATCAGTACATTACGATACAGAATCCGAATCCAGTTGGCGCGTTAGTGGATTTTCTGTTTTTTCAGGCCGATGGTCAACCGCCGATCATAGCAAATGATCTTGTAGTTCCTGCCCAACGTCGCGTTACTCTCGATGTTCGAGCAACCGTCGGCTCCAATAAGGCCGTTTCTGTAAAGATAACATCTACACAAATGGTCAACATTGAGCGTCCGATGTACTTCCAGTATTCGGGGGACACAATTGGCGTTACCGGTGCCCATAACGTAGTCGGCGCCCCACATCTTGACTACACTTGGCACTTCGCCGAGGGGAACACACGCTACGGATTTGATCAGTATCTGTCGATCATGAATCCGGGCAATGAGGGGCCAAACAACCCCAACAACAGGCCAGTTCGTGTTCGCATTACGTTCATGTTTAGTGATGGAACCACGCCATACTCAAATGTCTGGGTGATTCAGGCGAAGCAGCGCTTTACTCTCAAGCCGCGCGATATCCCTGAGATCGGTTGGAACCGCGACTTCTCAACGAAGGTCGAATCGATTAGGGACAACGAATCGGCAGCCCCTAGTTTCACTAATGGCCCCTTCCCCATTCTGGCGGAGCGGCCGATATACTTCACCTACGGAACCGGGGGCTGGACTGATGGGACGGTTGTGATTGGCAGCCCGAAACCTGACTACCGATTCTACTTCGCCGAGGGATGCATCTGCGGGAGTTTCGATGAGTTCCTCACAATCAGCAACTACTCTGACACTTGGACGTGGGTAACCCGGGAGTATCGCTTTGCCAATGGGACTTACATTAAGCGTCAGCAATGGATATCTCCTAGCTCTCGATCGACATTTAATGTTCGCGATGACGTCTATCCATCTACTGGAGAGTTGTCGATTCGGGTAACTGCTGAAGGCGCTCCCATTGTTGCCGAGCGACCTATGTACTTCAACTACTACAGTGCCAGAACTGGCTGGGTTGATGGTGGGCACATCGCTCTGGGATTTGCACCAGGCATCGAACCAGGACCGTGGCCCAATATCCCGTAGGAGGCGGTGCCGCAGGCCACCATGCGCTACGGCTGGCAGATGGATGAGCCGGATGCGATCGATCGCCGGGCGTTGCTCGGTGACTGCCTGCGCCGGGCGATCGGCTGGTCATTGCTCGCTCACCTGCTGGCTCAGGCAATCAATGCCAGCCTCCCGATCGTCACAGCGATCCCACGCGCCCCTGGCCCCGTCGAGGGCGATGGGGGCATCTGGCCCTGGCTCTATCTGTACCGAGCTATTCAGTACAGCATCCCGATCGGCGCGCTGACAGGTCTCCTCGCTGGCAGCGCGACCGGGCTGGTGTTCGCTGCGCTCACGACCTGGCGCTTCCGGTCGCTCACCACCGCGTCGGCCTTGCGGCGCATGGCGCGATCGATCGCCGTCGCCCTGGCGCTGATCGCGGCCAGCGGCGTACGGCTGGCGCTGATCAGATACGCACACTATCCCTGGTTCGGCGTGGCCGAGTTCGCCAGCGCCCTCGTCTTGCCCGGCCTGGCTGGGTGGTGGGTCGGTGGCCGTCTTGTTGGCTGGCTGGTCGTTGATGGTATGGACCTTGGTCTGAGGCACTAGCCCCCTCTTAATGGGGTGATGATGGCGTCCTGCATAGCCTGCTCAGGAGCACGACCGACCCACCCGGGTCAGGCGGCGGTCGCGGCGTGACTGGTCATGGCCTGGCGATCACGGGCCAATGCCCTGTGCTCGGTGGCACGCTCGCCGGCATCCAGCGCACCAACCTGTCCGGCGTGACGCCGCCGCGGCAGGTTGGGCTGCTGGCGGCGCGGCGCTGAGGCCGCACCAACGGCGGGGGGACGAATCCTCAGCTGACGCAGATGCACGCGGATTTCTCTTTCTTTTCGCTTCTCTGCGCACATCGATGTCATCTGCGGATATGCCGCCTCGGGGCAACGGCGTCACCACCCTGCATCAGCGACGGCGGCCATAGACGGTCAGCGCGCCCTCGCCATGGTCCACATGCGTCACCGTCACGCCCTCGGGCAGCGGCACCAGCGCCAGCGAATTGATCAGCAACTCGATCCGGCGCGCGGCCAGGGGCGGCAGCGGCACGCCGACGCCCTCGACGCGCTCCACGGCCACGACCGGCTGGCCGTCGCGCACATCGATCCGGCCGACGATCAGCACATCAATCGGCAGCGGCACGACACCGCGCAGCCGACCGGTCAGCTCGACCTTGCCACCGCTGATGCGCACCCGTGGCTCATCGATGACGGCGCCACCCTGCTCGGCCGCCAGGGCCGCGCGCAGCCCGGCCGTCAACTCGGCGTCGGTCAGGCGCGCGAGTTGGACCTCGCCGCTGCCAGGTGCGACCGTCGCCGCCCCGGCCGAGCCGGGGGCCACCGGTCCAGGGCCGGCAACGGTCGCCGTGGGCAGCACGCCACCGGTCGGGCTGTCGGCCAGGCGCGGCGATGCGGTGGCGCCGCTCGCCGGCGGGATGGGTGTCGGGCGAGACGCGCTGGTGAAGGCGTCGGGACCGATGAGGCCGACGACGCCGAACCAGATCGCCGCCGCGACGAAGCCAAAGGCGATCAGAGTCATCGTGGCTACCAGGCAGCTACGCAGCAGGCGCATGCTCGCCTCGCGTCCACCAGGCTCGCCCAAGCGCCGCCAGCGCCAGGGCCGAGATGACGGCGCCCGCCGGCGCCAGGGCCGCGCCCAGCGCACCGGGCAGCCACAGGCCGACCAGGCCCACCAGCGCCAGTGCGACCAGCGCGAAGCCGGGCCAGTGTCCAGTATCGACCCGCCCGCACCGCGCCGCCAGCCCCAGCAGCACGGCCGCTATCAGCAGACCGGCCGGCGCACCGGCATCAACAGTGGTCGCGGCCACGATGGCCGGCCCGCTCAACGCCAGCAGCGCGCCCGCCAGCCAGCCGGCCAGTGGTCCGGCGAGCCGGCGTGCCGCCAGCCCGGCCAGGACGATCGTGGCGAGGCCCAGACCAAAGTGCAGCGCCCGGCTGATCGGCACGGTCGCCTCGACAGTGATGAATTTGATCCCTGTCCACTCTCCGGCCGAAACGCCAGCGACATACCAGTACGCGGCCAGCGGACTGTGCAGCCAGGCCAGCGCCAGCGCCACTGGTTCGGCAGCACGCGTCGGCTCAGCACGCATGATCGCCAGCGCGTTGGCGACGATGGCCGCCTCCGCCGGCGTAGCCGACCGGTCGAGCGGCCCCACCAGCAGCCGCAAGCCGGCCGCCAGCGCCAGACCGGCGAGCGCCAACGCGATCCAGCGCGCGGTCCGGCTCTGCCGGCCAGCCGCCACCCACGGGCGCAGCCGCCAGGCGATCAGGCCACCGGCGACCAGCGCCAGCAGCGGCGCCGTTAGCGCCCGCGCCGGGTCGGCATAGGGCAGCGCCTCACCCCGGCTAACGACGACGACGTAGAGGACGATCAGCAGCGCGGCGGCGGCGGTCTCGACGGCGCGGTCGGCGCGGCTCGGCTGGACAGCGATGCGGTCGGCCATCAGCGCCGCACCACGATCGTGCCGATCTCCAGGCTGTCGGGCCGGTCCGGCTGGGCCGGCGCCGCCGGCAGGCGCGGTCCGTCCGGGGCAGTGTACAGGCCGATGACAACGCGATAAGTTCCCGGCGGCGTGGTCGGCGGCAGTGGCACGTTGGCCGGATCGACGATGACGGTGCCCGGCGACCAGGTCGACGTCGGCTGCGCGCCACCGTGCGGCTCGGTGTCACGCTGGGCGATCGGCTGTCCCTGCTCGTTGACGACGTGGACGAAGACCGTGTAGTCGGTGTCGAGCGGCGCGGTTGGTCGGAAGTAGAGCGTGACACCGACGATGCCGCCCGGCCGCAGCGCCGGCGCCGGCGCACCCTGCACGGCGATGTCGTCCAACCGCGCGACCGGCTGCACCGTCGCGCCCAGCACGGCGATGCTGCCGAGGCGAGCATCCAACCGCCGGCCGATCGCCAGTCGCTCGGGCGGAGTCTCCAGCCGGAAGATGCGGATCTCCGGGCCGAGGTAGTCGTCCGTGTCGCCGAAGCGAGCCAGCTCCGTCGCCTCGGCGAAGATGCGGTCGTAGGCGGCCGCCTGCGCCGCGTAGCGCGCGCGCGCCGCGATGTACTTGTCGTAGCGGTCCTCGTTGGTGACGAGGTACTGGTAGCCGCGGGCGCTGAACCACTCCAGCGGGTGATCGTGCGGTTTGGCGACCAGCTCGGCGCTGTGGATGGTCGGTGTGCCTCCCCAAAGGTGCGGCTCCAGATCGGCCAGCACCAGCGCGCCAGGCGGCACATGCGCCGTCAGCCAGGCAACGGCGGCGACGCGGCTGTCCGGGCGGGTCAGATACGCGGCCGTCTCGGCGGCGGCGCGGCCCGGCGGCAGCGCCAGCAGCGCGCCCAGCAGCAGCGTCAGCGGCAGCGCCGCCGGCCGGGCGCGCGGAATGCGCTCGGTCAGCCAATCGGCGGCATCAGTCAGAAAGCGGGCGGCGAACAGCGCCAAGAACGGGAAGAGCGGCAGCAGATTGCGCTCGAAATGGACGATGTAGCCGGCTAGGCCGGCGTAGGAAAGCAGCGGAAAGACGAGCAGCAGCAGGTCGTCGCCGCGGTGGCGCAGCGCCGACCAGACCGCCCCGGCCAGCGCCGGCACGATCAGCCAGGTCTCGTTGCGCAACAGCCAGCGCAAGTACCACCACCAGTTCTGGTCACTCTCGGAGCCGGGATGGCCGAGGTACTTGTAGTGGTGGATGATCGAGGCGATGTCGGTCAGGAAGGTGCGGCGGTCGAGCAGTGCGAACGGCGTGACGAGGAAGAACACCGCGAGCGCGGCCGCGCCGGCCAGCCAGAGGTCGGCCGAGCGGAGCCACTGCCGCGGCGGCCGCGCCAGCAGGTGCGCCACCAGCAGGCAGGCGGCGATGGTGACGGCGTTGTACTTGGTCGCCGTCGCCAGACCGACCGCAGCACCGGCCAGCGCGTACAGCCCGCGCCGCGGCCAGGGTCCGAGATGCGGCGACTGGCGATAGACGGCGACCGCGCCGAGCAGCGCCAGCGCCGCGAAGGTCGACGCTGGCACATCCGGCGTCACGTAGCGGGAGTGACCCACGTGCAGCGGCGCGACCGCCAGCAGCAGTGCCGCCACCAGACCGACGCGCCAGCCGTTGAGCCAGCGCCCGGCCAGCCCGGTGAACAGCACCGCCAGCGCGCCGAGTACCGCCGTGCCCGCTCGGCCCCAGACGTAGAAGCCGGGCGCCGTGGTGATGACGTGGGAGTTCTCCGGCAGGTCCTGCGCGCTGTGGTAGAGGCCATTCGCCAGCCCCCACTGCAAGTGCGCCCAGTCGATCGCCGCCTGCAAGTAGATCTGCAGCGACGGGTAGACGAAGCGGTGCGGGTTGAGATCGCCGGTCAGGACGATGCCGCTGGCCTGGTCCATGACGACCGGCTCATCGACATTCATCGTGTAGGGCAGGCGCCACTCGATCGCCCACAGGCGCAGCACCAGCGCGCCACTGACGATGCCGGCCAGCGCCAGCCAGGGTACGAGCGCCACGACGATGGGCCATAGACGCGGCGCGGCCCGCTCCCCCGGCCGCGATCCCGCCTCCCATGTTCGTGCCAGCCCCATGTACGGCCCTCATCCGGTAGGCCCACCTGTCCCGGCCGGCATTGTACCGGTCGCCCGGTCAGGCGGCTACTGCGCCGTCAGTGGACCAGGGTGGACCATGATAGACGAGGTGGGCGGTGTCACCAGGGTGCGGAGCAGGCGGCGCACGGTCGCCTTGGCCCGCACGCCGACCTCGTGCATCGGGCCGACGCAGGACGGGCAGCCGGCCGGGCACGGGCAGCGGTCGACGAGATCGGCGGCGGCGGCCAGCAGGTCGGCGTGCTGCTGGTAGAGTCGCTCGCCGAAGCCAACACCGCCCGGCACGCGGTCGTAGAGAAAGACCGTCGGCAGCTTGGTGAACGGCGAGCGCACCTCCGGATGCAGGCCCAGATCGCGCGGGTCGCACATCAGATAGAGCGGCGCGATGTTGGCCAGCACCGCCGCCAGGCCGACGACGCCACCTTCCAGCGCGGTCCGGTCGACGCCGGCGGTGACAGCCTCCGGCAGCGCCAGCCAGTAGGCGGTCGTGTGCATCGTCTCCTCGGGCAGGTGGATCTCGCCCCAGCCGACGTTCTCGTGCGTGTGCAGCTTGATCTTCTTGAAGATGGTCGGCAGGTAGGTCAGAGCCACCTCGCCCCAGTTCCGGTCGCCCTCAGCGGCGGTGACATCGAGCACCTCCAGCCGCACCGCCAGGTTGGCGTCGGTGTAGTAGTCGACATCGACGGCCCGGACATAGGCCTTCTTCTCTGCCCAGTCCAGCGTCTCAACCTGATACTGCTGGCCGAGGTGGAAGTAGATCGCCTCCTCGTGCAGCAGGGTCGGCACGGCGTAGCGGTCCATCTCGCCGATGACGCGCGGCTGGGCCGGCACGCTGGTGTCGATGATGACGAAGTTGTCGGTTGAGGCCGTGCGCAGGCTGACCGCCTCGGCCGGGAACGACTCGGCGCTCCAGTGCCAGGTGGTGCCGGCATGGTGCAGGATGTGCGCCTCCTCCAGGTAAGTCAGCACCTCCGTCACCGGCGCGCCGCCGTAGTCCTCGCCGTCCTCGAAGGGCAGCTCGAAGGCGGCGCACTTGACGTGACTGACAAGTACGTACAGGTTGTTCGGATTGACCAGGCCGGCCTCCGGCGGCCGCTCGAAGAAGTAGTCGGGGTGGCCGATGATGTACTGGTCGAGTGGCGCGGCCGAGGCAACCAGGATCGCCAGCGACGCGCTGCTGCGCCGGCCGGCGCGGCCGGCCTGCTGCCAGGTGCTGGCGATCGTGCCGGGGTAACCGACCATGACGCAGGCGTCCAGCCCGCCGATGTCGACACCCAGCTCGAGCGCGTTGGTGCTGACGACGCCGAGGATGTCGCCCTCGCGCAGCCCGCGCTCGATCGCCCGCCGCTGCGTCGGCAGGTAGCCGCCGCGGTAGCCCTGAATCGCCGCCGCCGGCACGTGGCGGGCGGCGGCGCGCTGTCTCAGGTAGGTCAGCAGCAACTCGACGCTGGTGCGGCTGCGGGCGAAGACGATCGTCTGAACCTTGTTGGCCAGCAAGTCGGCGGCGATGGTGCAGCCGGTCAGCAGCGAGCTGGCGCGGATGCCCAGGTCGCGGTTGACGACCGGCGGGTTGTAGAAGATGACGTGCTTCTCGCCGCGCGGCGCGCCGTTATCGTCAATCAGCCGCACCGGCGCCTCGATGATGCGCTCGGCCAGCTCGCCCGGGTTGGCGATCGTCGCCGACGACAGGATGAAGCGCGGGTCGCTGCCGTAGAAGCGGCAGACGCGCTGGAGCCGGCGCAGCACGTTGGCCAGGTGCGAGCCGAACACGCCCCGATAGGCGTGCAGCTCGTCGATGACGATGTAGCGCAACTGGCTGAACAGGTGGACCCAGGTCGTGTGGTGGGGCAGGATGCCGGTGTGCAGCATGTCCGGGTTGGTGACGACGATCTGGCCGGCACGGCGGATGACGGCGCGCGCCGCCGCCGGTGTGTCGCCGTCGTAGGTGTGGGCCTTGATCTCGACGCCGGTGGCGCCGGCCAGCGCCTGCAACTCGGCCACCTGGTCCTGGGCCAGCGCCTTGGTCGGGAAGAGGTACAGCGCCCGTGCCGCCGGCTCCTTCAGGATGGCGTCCAGGACGGGCGCGTTGTAGCAGACGGTCTTGCCGGAGGCAGTCGGCGTGACGACGACAACGTGCTCGCCGGCCAGCGTCGCGGCGACGGACGCCGCCTGGTGCGTGTAGGGGCGCTCGATGCCACGTGCTGCCAGCGCCGCCACCGCCCGTGCGTCGAGCGTCGCCGGCCAGTCGCCGTAGCGCGCCGGCTGCTCCGGCAGCACCCGCCAGTGCGTGACGTGCGCGCCGAACGCGCCCGAGCCGCGCAGGTGGTCGATCAGTTGGGTGACGTTCATCGGCGGCTCCCTGACAGGGGAACGGCCGTTCGCCCGCCCGGTGACGAGGCTCCCCAGACCCTGCTCGATAGCAATATGCCTTCACCCGGCACAACTAGACCGGTCGTCAGTGACCTTCGGGCGGCGGCCCCGGTGGTCCCGCCGCCACCGGCGAGAGTGCGTCGCGCGCCTGCCACCCACGGCGCCGCCTGCGTCGTTGTACGGGAGAGCTTGACGCACCGGCGCCGGCTGTGTACAATCAGAACAATTGTTCGACAGCATTCGGCAGTGCGAACGGGAGAGGCATGAGGACCTTCTATCTCCTTCTCGGCAACACCGTCATCGCCGCCGTGACCAACATGACGGTCTGGTTTGCCATCACGTTCTTCGCCTACCTGGAGACGCGCTCGGTCTTCGCGACCTCCATCATCGGCGGGCTGTACCTGGTGATGATCGCGCTGTCGGGCGTCTGGTTCGGCAGCCTGGTCGACCACTACCGCAAGAAGCAGGTGATGCTGGCGTCGAGCCTCGTGTCACTCCTCCTCTACCTGGCCGTGTTCGTCATCCACCAGGCAGCCGCGCCAGACGCATTCAAGGATGTCGGCAGTGTCACGCTGTGGCTGGTCGTCGTCACGCTCATGGTCGGCGTCATCGTCGGCAACATCCGCATGATCGCGTTGCCAACCCTGGTGACGATGCTCATTCCCGAGGACCAGCGGGACAAGGCGAACGGGCTGGTGGGCACCGCGACCGGTCTCGCGCTCCTCGTCACATCGGTCATCAGCGGTGTCCTTGTCGGCCTCGGCGGCATGTACTACGTGCTGACCCTGGCGATCGCGCTGACGCTGCTGACGATCGTTCACCTCTGGTTTATCGAGGTCAGCGAGCCGGAGGCCGCTCACCGCGAGGCGGCCCCCAAGCGGGTCGACATTCGCGGCACGGTCGCCGTGATTGCCGCTGTTCCCGGTTTGATTCCGCTGATCCTGTTCACGACGTTCAACAACTTTCTCGGTGGCGTTTACATGGCTCTGATGGATGCTTACGGGCTGTCGCTGGTGTCGGTGCAAGCCTGGGGCTTTCTGTGGGGTGTACTTAGTCTCGGCTTCATCGTCGGCGGCCTGGCAATCGCGCGGTGGGGGCTGGGACGGAGCCCACTCCGCGCCATGTTTCTGGCCAACATCGTCATCTGGACGATCTCGATCTTCTTCACGGTCATCCCGTCGATCATGCCACTGGCCATCGGCATGTTCGTCTACTTCTCTATCATACCATTCATCGAAGCCGCCGAGCAGACGATCATCCAGAAGGTGGTGCCGGCCGAGCGTCAGGGGCGAGTGTTCGGCTTCGCCCAGAGCGTGGAGCAGGCGGCCTCGCCGTTGACCGCCTTCATGATCGGGCCGATCGCGCAGTTCATCGCCATCCCGTTCATGAGCACCGGCGCCGGGGTGGGCCTCATCGGCAGCTGGTTCGGCGTCGGGGCCGATCGTGGCATTGCGCTCGTCTTCACCGTCACCGGCGTCATCGGGCTGTGCATGACGGTGATTGGGCTGCGCTCGCCGTACTATCGACAACTATCGCGGCAGTATGCTTCCCCCGATGTTGCGGAGGTCCCATCCGTCGCCCATCTGGAGATGATGTCGCCTGCCGTGATACCCGAGTAATGAGCGGCACCACCACGGCCAACGCACGACCCTGCCCCGCGCATGCCCGGCTCTGATTGTCGACTGCGCAATCAGGGCCGGGCATGCGGTACAGTAGCCATCTGACGGCGGTAATCCACCGAAGGATGCGGCATGGCGGCGGGACTGGACCGGTCGATCGTCTGTCCGGTGCTGATCGGGCGCGAGGCTCAGCTGACGGCTGTGGACGAGCTGCTGGTGGCGGCGGCGAATGGCGCCGGACAGGCGCTGCTGCTGGCCGGCGAGGCGGGTGTCGGCAAGTCGCGGCTGACGACCGAGGTCGCGGCGCACGCCGCCGAACACAGTTTCCTGCTGCTGCGCGGCGCCTGCTTCGAGCCGGACGCCGTCTGCCCCTACGCGCCGCTGCTCGACCTGCTGCGCGCGCACCTGGGCGGCCGGCCACCGGCGACGCGAGCGGCCGCATTGGGCGACGCCGCACCGGTGCTGGCGCCGCTGCTGCCCGACCTGTTGCCGGCGCCAGCGGCAGCGCCGACGCTCGACCCTGAGCAGGAGAAGCGCCGCCTCTTCGCCGCACTGGCCCGGATGATCCTCGACCTGGCTGCGGGCCAGCCGGTGCTGCTCATCATCGAGGATGTGCATTGGAGCGACCCAACCAGCCTGGAGTTCCTCCGCTACCTGCTGCGCCGCATCGGCGGCCAGCGGCTGCTGATCGTGCTGACCTACCGCCACGACGAGACCCGGCCGGCGCTGCGCCATTGGCTGGCCGGCCTGGACCGCGAGCGCCTGGCTCAGGAAGTGACGCTGTCGCCGCTGACGCGCGACGAGATCGGCGCGATGATCCGAGCCATCTTCGGCCCGCCGCGCTCGACGCGGGCCGCCTTTGTCGAGGCCATCGCCGACCTGACCCAGGGCAACCCCTTCTTCATTGAGGAGATCTTGACCTCACTCGTCGCCGCGGGCGACGTCATGTTGCGCGACGGCGTCTGGGCGCGGCAGCGCATCGATCGATTGCACCTGCCGCGCAGTGTCCACGATGCCGTCCACCAACGCCTGCTGACCGTCAGCGCGCCGGCGCGGCGGCTGGCCGCCATCGCCGCCGTCGCCGGCCGTCGCCTCGACATCGACCTGCTGCGGAGTGTGGCATGGATCGATGAAGCGGAGTTGCTTGCTCACCTGCGCGAGCTGATCGCCGCCCAACTGGTGATCGAGGAGACGGCCGACCGCATCGCCTTTCGCCACGCGCTAACCCGGCAGGTGATCTACGCCGGCTTGCTCGCTCGCGAGCGCCGGGCGCTGCACGAGGCGGTCGCCGCCGCGCTGGCAGCGGGACCACCCGACGCGATGGAGATGCGCATCCCCGACCTGGCCTACCACGCGTTCGAGTCGGAGCAGTGGGACCAGGCGCTGACCCACGGGCAGCGAGCCGCCGCGCAGGCCGCCCGGCTCTACACACCAGCGGCCGTCGTCGACCACCTCGGGCGCACGCTGGCAGCGGCGGCCCGGCTCGGCCAGCCACCGCCGCTCGACTTGCTGCGCCAGCGGGCCCAGGCGCTGGACACGACCGGCGACCTGGATGGGGCGCTGGCCGACTATCAGGCCGCGCTGGAGCGGGCGCAGGCGCTGGGTGACCGGCATGGCGAATGGCAGACGCTGCTCGATCTGGGCCTGCTCTGGCAGGCACGCGACTATGGCCAGGCCTATGCTCACCTGGCGCAGGCGCTCGAACTAGCGCGGACCAGCGACGATCCGGCCGTGCTAGCGCACAGCCTGAACCGCGTCGGCAACTGGCACGCCAACCAGGAAGAGCCAGCAGTGGCGCTGGCGCACCACCAGGAGGCGCTGGTCATCTTCGAGCGCCTGGACGACCGGCCCGGCCGCGCCGCCACGCTCGACCTGATCGGCATGGCGCGCGCGCTCGGCGGCGACCTCATCGGCGGCAGCCAGGCGCTGCGGCAGGCGGCGGCGCTGTTCCGGGCGCTGGACGATCGGCGCGGGCTGGTCGGCTGCCTGCTGGGCATAGAGATCCCCGCGCTCTACGAGAGCGAGACGATGGTCGGGCGGGCCAGCCTACCCAACAGCCTCGCCGGGCTGGAGCGCGTCCTGGCGCTGGCGCGCGCGATCGGCTGGCGGCCGGGCGAGGCCTATCTCCTGGCGCTGGTCGGTATGGTGCTCGGCGCCGGCGGGCACTTCGCCCACGCTCTGACCACTGCTCAGGCGGCGCTGACACTGGCCGAGGAGATCGATCACGTCCAGTGGCAGGTGCAGGCGCTGGCCGTCTTGAGCCTGCTGCACCGCGACCTGCTGGCGCCGGCGGCCGAGCGCGCCTATCTGGAGCAGGTCTGGTCGCTCAGCCAGGCGATCCGCTCGCCCATCTTCGTCAACGGCACCGGCGCTGCCTTCGCCGCGCACCTGGTGCGCATCGACGATCTGCCCGCTGCCGAGCGGCTGCTCGACGATCTGGCCGGACCGGCGCTGCCGGTGCAATCGCAGGGCCACCGCTGGCTGTGGATGGCTCGCGCCGAATTGTTGCTCGCGCGCGGCGACGCCGCCGGAGCGCTGGCGATTGTCGACCGGCTGTACGCGGCGGCGCCGAACCTGACCGCCGAGGGTGACATTCCCCGGCTGGCGCTGCTGAAGGCCACGGCGCTGGCAGCGCTCGCGCAGCCGGCGGCAGCGGTGGCGCTGCTGCAGGCAGCCCAGGTCACGGCGGCGGCGCAGGGCTGGCGGCCGCTCCTGTGGCAACTGCACGCGGCGCTTGGCGCGCTCCTGCGGCAGACCGGCTTCGTCGGAGCGGCGCTGGCGGAGGAGGCTGCCGCCCGTGCGCTGATCGAGGACCTGGCTCAAGCAGCGCCGGCCGGCGATCTGCGCGACGGGTTCCGGCAGGTGGCGCTGGCGCGGTTGCCGGCCGAGGCACGCCCGCGCCCCGCCGAGCGCGCCCGCGACGGCCTGACCCGCCGCGAGCGCGAGGTGGCCGCGCTGATCACCCATGGCCTGACCAACCGCGAGATCGCCGCCCACCTGTCCATCGGCGAGCGAACGGTCGAGACGCATGTCAGCAACGCGCTGCTGAAGCTCGGCTTCACCGCGCGTACCCAGCTCGCCGCCTGGTCAGCAACGCAAGGCCAGGCGGCCGGCGATCGTCACTGACCTGCTGCGTGGGCAGGGCAGCGGAATTCCGTACCGCACCGACCGGAACTCCGTGGGTTCCACGATCGTGCCACGCGCTCCCGCCTGCGAGACTCCGTCCATCGGACCGAAGGACGGTCGATACAGAAAGGAGCGACCCATGTTTGGCACCGTCTGGCGAGCGCGGGTGAAGCCGGGACAGGAAGCGGCCTTCGAGGCCATCGGCCGGCGCTGGGCGACCGAGCGGCAACCGGCCGCGACCGGCTTCATCAGCGAGTATCTGGTGCGATCCACCGAGCGCCCGGGCGAGGTGATCGGTGTCGTCATCTTCGACAGCGAGGCCAACTACCGCGCGCTGGCCGCCGACCCGGCCCAGGACCGCTGGTACCAGGAACTCCGGGCGACGCTGGAGGCCGACCCGGAGTGGTTCGACGGCGAGGTCCTCAGCCAGGCCGACCTGGTCGCCCTGTAGTCCCGACGTCTGACATTCTGACCACCAGCAGAGGAGAACAGCCATGCACGCCAAGCTTGAGGACCTGCCGATCACGATCGAGGCCCCCGAGGCCGTCGTCCGCGAGATCGAGTGGGGCGACTTTCATGTCGGCGTCGAGACGTTCCACTCCGAGTTCGACCTGACCCCACTGCTCAAGGGGCTGCCCGACGACCGGTGCCAGTGCCCGCACTGGGGCTACATGATCTCGGGCCGAATGCGCGTGCGCTACGCCGACCGCGAGGAGGAGGTGATCGAGATGGGCGACGTCTACTACCTGCCGCCGGGCCACGTGCCGACGATCGAGCCTGGCAGTCGGGTGGTCGAGTTCAGCCCCAAGGCCCCCTACGCGCGGACGATGGAAGTCGCGGTGCGCAACTTCGAGGCGCTGACGGCCGGCGCATCGACGACATAGTCCAATCAGGCGCGGCGGCGCTTCCTGGCCGCCGCGGCGAGGGGTAACAGCCATGACCGAGCTGGAGATGTCGCCCGCCACGATCCACGAAACGGCCGGTCCAGCCTTTGAACGCGCGTTTGCCGCCAACACCGCCGACTACTACTCTACCCTGGGCCTGGCGGCGGGCGCCGTCGGGACGGACGGCGGGCTGACGTGGTTCATCAGCGGGCTGCCAGAGCCCATCGCCAACGGCGTCGTGCGCACCCATTTCTCGGCCGACCTCAACCCAGCCGAGCTACGTGCCCGGCTGGCGGCGGTGCTGGCGCGCTTCCAGGCCCGCGGCGTCCCCTTCCTCTGGTGGCTGCTGCCGGACACGACGCCGGCCGACCTGGGTGAGCACCTGGCCGCGCTCGGGTTGCAGCCAGCCGGCGCGATCCCCGGCATGGTGGTGCGGCTGGCCGACCTGCCGTCAGCCCCACCGACGCCGCCGGGTCTGACGATCGAGGAGGTCATCGACGAGGCTGGCTTGCGCGCGCTGGCCCGCACGTTCACGACCGGCTACGGGCTGCCGCCGGCGACCGAGCCGGTCGTCTACGAGGCGTACCAGCGGCGCGGGCTGGGCGCGGACCGGCCGCTGCGCCACTTCCTGGCGCGCCTGCACGGCGTGCCGGTGGCGGCCGCCTCGCTGCTGCTGAGCGCCGGGGTGGCCGGCCTGTACGCGGTCGCCACGCTGCCGGCGGCGCGTGGGCAGGGCATCGGCGCGGCCATCAGCGCGGCGCCGCTCCGGATAGCGCATGACCTCGGCTATCGGGTCGGTGTCTTGCAAGCCAGCGCCATGGGCGCGCCCGTCTACCGCCGGCTCGGCTTCCGCGACTGCTTCCCGGTGCCGGTCCACCTCTGGACCCCCTGACCCGGCCGAGCGCGCTGGGATGCCCGTCCCGTTGCGGATGCTCCATTGACGCGGAGCGACCGTACACAGGGTCAGGGGCGCGCGGGCGTCCTGCATCTGGGAGGGAGCATCACCATGTCCGCCGAGGAGAACAAGGCCGTCATTCACCGTCTCGTCGAGGAGTTCTGGAATCAGCGCCAGGTTCACCTCTACGATGCGCTCTTCGCCGACAACTTTGTCGATCACAACCCGCTGCCGGGCACCGAGGGCACCAAAGAAGGGTTCCGGCCAGTGCCACTGGGGATCCAGGCCGCCTTCGCCGATGGCCGCCTGACGCTGGACGACATCCTCGCCGGCGACGACCGGGTGTGCTGGCGCTGGACGTACTCCGGCACCCACACCGGCCCGCTGATGGGGGCGCCGGCCACCAACAAACGCATCACCTTTGGCGGTATCAATATCGACCGCATCGCCGATGGCCAGATCGTGGAGCGCTGGCATCGCCTCGATGCGATGGGTCTGATGATGCAGCTTGGCCTCATGCCAGCGCCAGGACAGGGAAGGCCGTAGGGCAGCCAGGCTCCACTCTCTCTTGCGGACGGCGACGACCTACTGGCGGCAGCAGCCTCGTCGCCGGTCCCCGGCGTCGGGCTGGCCGGCCGGTGCGCGGTGGCAACGCT
Organism: Chloroflexota bacterium; assembly: GCA_020849725.1. Next base: position 32,893 of record JADLAZ010000036.1, on the reverse strand, counting down.
ACCGGCGGCGCGCACGCTGATGGCCGCGCCGATGCCGCGCCCGCGCGCCGCCGCGGGTCGCCCACACGCTCGGCTACCGGCCCGACTTCCGCGCCCGCGTCCCTCGACCGACGCTGATGCGTCTACGGGTCCTCCCATTCCCCCTCGCCCTCCTGGCCCGTGCCACGCTAGCTGACACAACCGTCACGTACGCTGTAGCCAGGACGCGGAACAGCGGCAGGGGACGAACGTATCTGAAGACAGGGAGGGTCGGATGATGCAGCATGCCAGCGCGACAACACGCACCAGCGGCACGATCGTGGCCGGGCCGGACACGGGGGCACGCCGTGAGCCGGCGCTGCTGACGCGTCACGCCCGCCAGCGAGCCGGCGAGCGTCGGGTGCCGCTGGACATGGTCGACCTGATCGCCCAGCACGGCCGCAAGCTGCACGCCGCCGGCGCGGTCCATTGCTTCTGGGGCCGGCGCGAAGCGGCCCAGTACCGCGGCCGGCTGGGGCCGGCCAGCGACTATCTCAACGGCGCGGTCGTCGTACTGTCGGCCGACGGGGCGGTCATCACGACCTATCGCAACAAGGCCGCCGTCAAGCACCTGCGCCGCAAGGGAGAGCGCGCCGCCCACACGGCCGCCGCGCGTCGCTGATTACCGCGCCATCTCGCATGAGCGCCGCCCCGGCGCTGCTCGCGGCAACGGCGTCTCGATATCTTCCGATATCGGCATAGAATGACGGCATGGCCCGTGCCGCGACGACCTCCGACACCTTCAATGCCATCGCCGAGCCGCAACGACGGCGCATCCTCACGCTGCTGAAGGAGCGTGAGTGCCCGGTGAACGACGTGGCCGCCGCGCTGGCCATCGCCCCATCGCGGGCCTCGAAGCACCTGCGCGTGCTGCGCGAGGTCGGCCTGGTGCGCGTCCGCGAGGCGGGCCAGCAGCGGCTCTACGCCCTTGACGCGCGCGGCCTCCAGCCCATCCACGACTGGGTCGGCGGCTTCGAGCAGTTCTGGAACGGCAGCTTCGACCGGCTCAACGCCTATGTGCAAGCGCTGCAGCGACAGGAGCCGACTGATGGCGGCGCCCATGAATGACGCGGTCGCGGACCGCGAGATCGTCATCTCGCGTTTGTCTGGACGGCTTCAGCGCCCCCGCCGAGCGCGCCGACGACCCGAACGGCGAGCGCTGGCTCCGCCAGTGGCTGGAGTTGCAGACCTGGATCGCCCGGCAGCGCTTCTTTCTCCAGAACCTCAAGCTGGGCGATGGCGGCGAGACCGGCCCGGACAGTCGCCTCCTTGAGGAGACCTTCCAGCGCACCGGCGTGAGCATCATGGGCAAGCGCATGTTCGACAAAGGCGAGCACAGCCGGCCCGCGGAGGCGCCGTTTCACACGCCGGTCTTTGTCCTGACTCACGCGCAACGCACCCCCTGGGAGCGCCCGGGCGGGACGACCTTCTTCTTCGTCAATGACGGCATCGAGAGCGCGCTGCGGCAGGCCCGCGCCGTCGCCGGCGACCGGGACATCCGGATCGCCGGCGGCGCCCATGTCATCCGGCAGTACCTCTCCGCCGGCCTGGTCGACGAGTTCTCGATCGCGCTGGCGCCCGTATTCCTCGGCGAGGGGAGCGCCCTGTTCGACGGCCTCGACGCGAGCGCGATCGCACTGGAGCAGCAAGCAGCGGTCCCATCGCCACACGTCACCCATCTGCGCTACACCGTTCGTCACCGGTAGCCGGGCGGCTCGGCAGCGCGCGCGCGTCCGCCTCAGCGCCAGGCCGGGCCGTGCGGGTAGGCGTACTCGGTCAGCGCCGCCGGCCGCATCTCGATGCTGCAGCCGGGTGTGTCCGGCACGACGTAGGCGCCGTGCCGGATGACGACCGGAGCCAGGAAATGCTCGTGCAGGTGGTCGACGTACTCGATCAGCCGGCCCGCCACGCCACTGCCGACGCACAGGTAGTCGAAGATCGACAGGTGCTGGACGTACTCGCACAGCCCGACGCCGCCGCCGTGCGGGCAGATCGGCACGTCGAACTTGGCCGCCAGCAGCAGCACCGCCAGCACCTCGTTGACGCCGCCGAGCCGGGCGATGTCCGGCTGACAGATGCCCATGCCGCCGGCGGCCAGGAACTGCTTGAACAGCACCCGGTTGGGGCAGTGCTCGCCGGTGGCGACGCGCACCGGCGCGATAGCGCGGGCGATGGCGGCGTGGCCGAGGATGTCGTCGGGCGCGGTCGGCTCCTCGATCCAGAACAGGTTGAAGTCGGCCAGCTCGCGCATGCGGGCAATCGCCTCGTCGACCTCCCAGACCTGGTTGGCGTCGGCCATCAGCGTGCGCTCAGGGCCGATCTCCGCCCGGATCAGCGCCGCCCGGCGGCGGTTCTCGGCGCCGTCGCGACCGACCTTCATCTTGACGTGGGCGAAGCCGTCGGCCAGCGCCTCGCGGCACAGCTCGCGCACGCGCTCGTCACTGTAGCCGAGCCAGCCGGGCGCGGTCGTGTAGGCCGGGAAGCCGGTGGCGCGCAGCGCGGCCTCGCGCGCCGGCCGGTCGGCCCGCCGCCGGCGCAGGATCGCCAGCGCCTCGTCCGGCGTCAACGTGTCGCTCAGGTGGCGGAACGGCACGCAGGCGACCAGCTCCTCCGGCGTCAGGTCGGCCAGCAGTTGCCAGAGCGGCTTGCCAGCGACCTTGGCCCACAGGTCCCAGACGGCGTTGACGACGGCCGCCGCCGCCAGGTGGATGACGCCCTTCTCCGGACCGAGCCAGCGCAACTGCGAGTCGCCGGTGATGGCGTTCCAGAAGCCGGCCATGTCGGCGGTAAGGTCGTCCAGGCGCTGGCCGCGCACGAACGGCGCCAGCGCCTCGATCGCCGCCACGCACAGGTCATTGCCGCGCCCGATGGTGAAGGTCAGGCCGTGGCCGGCCCGTCCGGACGGGTCGTCCGTACGCAAAATGACGTAGGCGGCCGAGTAATCGGGGTTGGGGTTCATCGCGTCGGAGCCGGCCAGCGTGCGCGAGGTCGGGAAGCGGATGTCGAAGCTGTCGACGCCGGTGATCGTGATCGCCATCGCCCCACCCTTCCCTCGTCACACTACCCCTGATGGGAGGATAGGCGAGCAGCGCGGCGGTGTCGAGGCATTGCCCACGTCGAGGCGCGCCTCGATCTCCTCCCAGGTCAACGGCTCCGCGAGCGCCGGCACCGACCCGGCGGCCGTCTCAAGAGTGAAGCTGACCGGCCGCAGGCGTACCTCATCCCCCTCCACCTGGGTGGTTCCCGGTTTCTTGTCTTGGGTCCAAGCTGGCGGCGGACCTCGGCGGGTAGGCTAATTCGCCCCTTGGGGCTGAGGCTGCCGGAGAGCTCCTTCAAGGACGTCACTCCCGCCTCACGTACACCGTCTTCATCGTCGTTGCACACATTGTCGGCTTCCGTACGAGCGCTGCCAGGCGCGCAGCCGGGGTCTGGCGGCGTCACACCGGCGCGATGTCTCCCTTGCCCACGTCGGTGGGCGAGCGCAGCCGCTCGCGCACGAAGGCCAGGAAGACGCCGGCCGCCGGGGTCCGGTAGTGGGTGGGCCGCCAGGCCAGCGCCACCGTGCGCGTCAGCGCCGGCTCGGTCAGCGCGACGATCGTGACCGGTGGGCCGGCGGTGGTCGCCTCCGAGCGTGGCAGGATCGCCACGCCCAGCCCGACGGCCGCCAGCGCCCGCAGCGTGGCGACGCCGTCGCTCTCGAAGGCGACCCGCGGCGTGAAGCCGGCCGCCGCGCAGGCGTCGAGCGTCACCCGCCGGATGCCGGAGCCGGGCTTGGACAGCAGCAGAGGCTCGCCGCGCAGCGCAACCAGCGGGGCCGCCGCGCGTGCCGCCAGCGGGTGGCCGGGCGCGGTCACGGCGACCAGCTCCTCGGTGAACAGCGGCTCCAGCGCGACGGCCGCCGGCTGGCCGCCGGTCGCCGGCTGGTGCAACAGCGCCAGATCGACCTCGCCCGCCTCGACCAGCGCCAGCAAGGCGTCGCTGCGCTCTTCGCGCAGCGCGAGCTCCAGGCCGGGATAGCGGACGTGGAAGTCGGCCAGCAACGGCGGCAGCCGCCGCAGCGCCAGCGACGGCAACACGCCGGCGACCAGCCGGCCGCGCCGCAGCCCGGCGAACTCGGCCATCTCCGCCACCGCGCTCTCAACCTCGGCCAGCACCCGCTCGGCGCGTGGCAGCAGTGCCGCGCCGACTGGCGTCAGGCGCAGCCGCCGGCCGGCGCGGTCGAACAGGTCGAGACCCAGCTCCCGCTCCAGCAGCCGGATCTGCTGCGACAGCGCCGGCTGGGCGACGCCGATGGCCGCGGCTGCCGCCGTGACGTGCTGTCGCCGCGCCACAGCGACGAAGTAGCGCAACTGACGCAGTTCCACCACCACCGTCCTTTCACCGCCTGGCTCGACCGCCTCATCGGTTAGGTCTGTGACACTCTCGTGACACTGGCCGATGCGCCTTCCCCAACTGATGGGCAGTCCCGGCCCAGCCATCATAAGGAAAGCTTATCATGTTGAGACTGGTTTAGTCTTTGACGCATGACCCGGCGGACGTCATACTGTGGGCAGCACGACAGAGCAACGTCGCTGGCAATGCCGACGGTACAGGAGGGGCAACGACGATGACGACGACGACGACTAGCGATCCTTTCGGCGCGCGCGACGCGCTGGCGACCAGCGGCGGCTCAGTCGGCATCTACCGGCTCGACCGGCTGGCGCGAACCACCGGCGCGGCCGTCGACCGGCTGCCCTTCTCGATCAAGGTCCTGCTCGAGTCGGCGCTGCGTCAGCACGATGGCTTCGCCATCACCGACGACACCGTCATCGGCCTGGCCAATTGGGACCCGGCCACGCCGGCGCGCAGCGAGCTGCCCTTCAAGCCGGCACGGGTCATCCTGCAGGACTTCACCGGTGTGCCGGTCGTCGTCGATCTGGCGGCCATGCGCGACGCCATGCGCCGCCTCGGCGGCGACCCACGCACGATCAACCCGCTGGTGCCGGTCGACCTCGTCATCGATCACTCGGTGCAGGTCGATCTGTTCGGCTCGGAACTGGCGCTCTCCTACAACGCCGAGAAGGAGTTCGCCCGCAACCGCGAGCGCTACGAGTTCCTGCGCTGGGGCCAGAAGGCGTTCGACAACTTCCGCGTCGTGCCGCCGGCGACCGGCATCGTCCATCAGGTCAACCTGGAGTACCTGGCGTCAGTGGTGATGACGAAGCCGACCAGTGATGGCATCGACGCCTTCCCCGACACGCTCGTCGGCACCGATTCACACACGACGATGGTCAACGGCCTGGGCGTCCTCGGCTGGGGCGTCGGCGGCATCGAGGCCGAGGCCGTCATGCTGAGTCAGCCACTGTACATGCTGACCCCCACTGTCGTCGGCGTGAAACTGTACGGCGCGCTGCGCGAGGGCGTGACGGCGACCGACCTGGTGCTGACGCTGACGCAACTGCTGCGCCGGCACGGCGTCGTCGATAAGTTCGTTGAGTACTATGGCCCCGGTGTCGGTGCGATGGCGCTGGCCGACCGGGCGACTGTTGCCAATATGGCTCCCGAGTACGGCGCCACCTGCGGCTTCTTTCCGGTCGACGACGAGGCGCTGCGCTACCTGAGGGCCACCAGCCGCCCGGCCGACCTCGTCGATCTCGTCGAGCGCTACTGCAAGGCGCAGGGGCTGTTCCGCACCAACGGGACGCCCGACCCGGTCTTCAGTGAGAATGTCGAGCTGGACCTGGCCACGGTCGAGCCGTCCCTGGCCGGTCCCAAGCGTCCGCAGGACCGCATCACCCTCGGCGGCGTCAAGACTGCCTTCGCGCAATCGCTGGCGGCTCCGCTCAACCAGCGCGGTTTCGCGCTGCCGGAGGCGGCGCTGGCGCAGACGGCGCGCGTGCGCGACAACGGCCAGACCCACGACATCGGCCACGGCGCGGTCATCATCGCCGCCATCACCTCCTGCACCAACACCTCGAACCCGTCGGTGATGCTCGGCGCGGGACTGCTGGCAGCCAAGGCGGTCGAGCGCGGCCTGCGCGTGCCAACGCACGTCAAGACCAGCCTGGCGCCCGGCTCGCGCGTCGTCACCAGCTACCTGGAGGCGGCCGGCCTGATGCCGGCGCTGGAGGCGCTGCGCTTCGACGTCGTCGGCTACGGCTGCACAACCTGCATCGGCAACAGCGGCCCGATCCCGGAGAAGGTAGCACTGGCCGTCCAGGAGGGTGACCTGGTCGCGGTGGCGGTGCTGAGCGGTAATCGCAACTTCGAGGGGCGGGTCAACCCGCTGGTGAAGGCCAACTTCCTGGCCTCACCGCCGCTGGTGGTCGCCTACGCGCTGGCCGGCACGGTCGACATCGACCTGACGACCGAGCCATTGGGGACGGACAAGCACGGGCAGCCAGTCTACCTGCGCGACATCGGGCCGAGCCAGGCCGAGGTACAAGCGGCGCTGCAGCGGGCGCTCCTGCCGGAGATGTTCGCCGAGCAGTACGCCCACGTCTTCGAGGGCAGCGACGAGTGGAACGCGGTCAACGTGCCCGAGGGCGACCTGTTTGCCTGGGACCCGGCCTCGACCTACATTCAGCACCCGCCCTACTTCGAGGGCCTGACGCCGGAGGTGACGCCGATCCAGCCGCTGCACGGGCTGCGCGTGCTGGCCTGGCTGGGCGACTCGATCACGACCGACCACATTTCGCCAGCCGGCAGCATCTCGCCGCGCGGCCCGGCCGGGCAGTTCCTGCGCTTCGAGCACGACGTGCCGATCGACGAGTTCAACTCCTACGGCTCGCGGCGCGGCAACCATCAGGTGATGATGCGCGGCACCTTCGCCAACATCCGACTGAAGAACCAACTCGTGCCCGGTGTCGAGGGCGGCGTCACCACCTACCTGCCGACCGGCGAGCAGATGAGCATCTACGACGCGGCGATGAAGTACAAAGAGGATGGCACGCCGCTGCTGATCATCGCCGGCAAAGAGTATGGCAGCGGCTCGTCGCGCGACTGGGCCGCCAAGGGGCCGCAACTGCAGGGGGTGCGGGCCATCATCGCCGAGAGCTACGAGCGCATCCACCGCAGCAACCTGGTCGGCATGGGCATCCTGCCCTTGCAGTTCCAGGACGGCGCCACCGCCGCCTCGCTCGGGCTGACCGGCCACGAGACCTTCGACATGCCCACCGTCGACGACACGCTCCAGCCATTGCAGACCGTTCGCGTCGTCGCCCACCGCGAGGACGGCACGACGCTGGAGTTTCCGGCGACGGTGCGCATCGACACACCGGTTGAGATCACCTATTACCGCAATGGCGGCATTCTCCAGACCGTGCTGCGCTCGCTGCTCACGGCTGCCAGTTGAGGCAGACGCACACGGCAGGGACCGCCGGGCTACCGTCGTTTGCCGGCATGGCCTGTTCCGTGCCCGCCGTCAAACGTCGTGACGACGAGCGGAAAAGCAGCCGCGGCCGGCGTTTATCATCTCAACAGCCAACAGGCTAGTGGCGGCAGCGCTGGGTCGGCTGAGGTAGCCCGTGGCAACGCGCCCGGTCCCAATCCAACAGCCACGCCTCAAGAGCCGACCGCTGCCGGCGTCGGATTGGGCTGCGCTGGGTCCGGAGGAGGCGGCTGCCGCGCCCGTGGCGCTCGCCACGCCCCGCGGGCTGGCCCCGCTGCACGACGGCAGTTCCCTCCAGCGCCTCCGGCTCACCGTCCAGCGACTGCCGGCGACGGCCCTGCGGCAGCAGTTCATCGCCCAGCTCAGCCGCCAGGTCGGCAACGCAGCCATCCAGCGGGTCCTGGCCGCTGACCCGGTCGCCGTCGTGGCCGACGCCGGCAGCCGGCCGGTGCGGCGCCGGCGCATTCAGCGGCAGTGCCTGACGTGTGAGGAGGAGCCAGCGCCGGTCCTGGACGTGGGTGCGGTGCGGCGGATGGCCAGTGCGCCGCTGCGGCGCGCGCCGGCCCCAGCGACTGAGGCCGTGAGTGACCGACACGAAGATGCAGCCGGCGGCGAGCACGAAGCAGCGCCGGCGACGGCGGTGGGTATCTGCCCGGTGTGCGGCCGGCGCGGGGCGGGCACGTGCGCCTGCGGTCAGCCGTTCATGCCGCTGCAGCGGCAGACAATCGCCCGGGAAGCGCGGCGCCGCCATCCATGGGAACAATCCAAGGGCACGACGCCACCACAAAGCGTCAAGCCGGCGCCGGCGCCCGCGCAGCCCGATGCCGCGCCGCCACCGGTCAATGCCGGGGCGCGGGCAACGCCCGAGAACGTCCAACTAGCCAAGGTCATCGACGCCCTGGCGACGCTCAAAGTCCCCGAGTTGATGAAGCGGCATGAGGAGGCGCTCATCGGTGCGATCGGCACGACCGGCGACGAGCAGCGCCGGCACCTCGACACGCTGCACGCGATCGAGTACCTGGCGAGCCAGCGCGACCTGCCTGACCTGCAGTATCAGAAGGGAGACGAGTCCCGTGTGACACGCCGCGGCATGCACCTGTCACTCCAGGAGCGCGTGCGGCGCACCGGCTCGTTCGACACAGCGATGGCCGAATTTGCCCAGGTTCAGGTGACGGCCCCGGGCCTCGGCAAGCAGATGGAGCCGCACCTCGAATTCTTCCGGGCTGAACGAAAGAACTTCGCCAACGACTTCAAGGGCCAGGCCTACCTGACCACCGAGCGGATGCTGACCGAGAGCCGCCAGGCGATCAATGAGGTCCTGAAATCGTATGGACTGCCCGTCGACGCCGCTAGCTTCGCCGCGCAGCGGGTCGCCAAGGGCTCCTCTACGGCGGAGGCGGCCGCCCAGGACGTGATCAGCATGGCGGCCAAGTCGGCTGGCGTGGACGAACAGAAGCAGGTCAGGCACCGGCGGGACCTCGCGGACGAGGCCGAGGTGCTGAAGAAGCGTCAACAGACCGTGAAGGCGAACTGGCAGGCGTATGAAGACCTGATCGCGAACTATCGGAATGCGCCCAAGACGTTCGATCCCGATCGCAAGCTTCTGCGCCAGAATAGTTCCGAGATGGATGCGACGCGGACGGCGCTGCGCGTCGCCTGGATCGAGGCCGAGCGCCGACATCCGGTCCTCGCGGCGTACCGCCACGGCAAAGATGTGGGGGCAGTCGACCCCAAGATCCGAGAAGCGACGGTCGATCCCTTGGCTGAGGTTGATCTTGGCAACCTCGACACGGACCCCGTCGAGCACCAGATGCAGGCGGTCGTCGCTCAGTTGTTGCCGAAGATGGTCGACATCGGCAAGGCGAAGGGGCTGCTGAAGGACAAGAAGGATGCGTTCTCACTTACATTGCCGTCTGTCGTTGCGCTTACCCGCACCAACATGTTCATTCCCAAGGGCTCGCTCCGGGACGGCATCGTCAATGATCTGGTCGCCGGGGCCAAAGATGACAGCGGCCTCGTCCAGACGCTGGCGCTGGCGCTCGCGCTCATCACGCTGATTCCGTCGGGCGGGGCGTCGCTCGCCATTCCCGCGGCCGCGGCGTCGGTCGGGCTGGCGCTCTATTCCGCTCAGCAGGAGTGGGAGAAGTACACCACTGGCAAGACCCTCACCAATACCAATCTCGATCTCGCGCGCTCCCTGTCCACCGAGGAGCCCTCGCTGACGGGGTTCGCCTTGAGCCTGGTGGGCCTGGGTCTCGAAGCGCTGCCGCTGGTGACGGTCTTCAAGAAAGCCCGGGCGATCAAGAATCTGGCCAACGCCGGCGGGGATGCCAAGGCGCTCAAGGCCGCCGTTGACGACCTCAATCTCTATGGCCGGAACCTCAAGAAGCCGGTCAGCGACCTGGGCGACCGGGCGCGCCGGGAGATCCTGGGTGACGTGGCTGCGGTCCGGCGTGAGGTCAGGGATGCGCTCTTCAAGAAGCACGGCGACGAGGCCGCCAAGCTCTTGAAACACTATCCAGAAGCCGCCGGCACGCTGTCGAAGGAGCGCCTGGACGAGTTTCTAACCTGGAAGAAGCGCCTCAGCGCCGAAACGCACGCTGTGTTCGACGCCAACCCGCACATGTGGCGCACCTACGCCAGCATGGACCCGCGCGTCCGCAAGGTGCTGACCCTGTGCCACAGCGTGTGCGTGCCACGGTATGCCGTTGGCACCGACCAGGCGGAACGCATTGGCAAGCTGATCCAACGACACGGCCTGCCGGACGACGATCCTTGGCTGAGGGCGTTCCTGCATGATCAGCCAGACGCCGGCTCGCTTGGCAAGGCGCTCGACCACCTGGAGAAGGCCAAGACCGCGAACGAGCTCCGGCTTCGCATACGCATGTCGAACTTCCCAACCAAGCAGAAGGCAAAATCCCTGGTCCGACAATCAGGTGGGACCATCGACGACACGACCGCCCTGGCCCTGATGTACAAGGTCAACGATGACAAGAAGCTCGCGCGCCTGCTCGATAGCATGGAGGCGGCGGATCGCCGCTGGCTCCTGGAGTTGCTCGACAAGGAGAAGGATGTCGACAAAGTGCTGGCGCGGCTGGAGGCGGCGAAGGCAGCGCGCAAGGCCGGCGTCCCACTGGGCCTGGACGCCAAGAAGCACGCCGAGGTGTCGCGGCAAGCCGCGGCAATGACCAGGGCGCAAGGGTACAACTTCATTGACATCGTCGCCGAGGGGAGCCGCACGCGCGGCTTCAGCCTGGACAAGAACCTGACTACCGGCAAGCTCGAACCACTGCTCAAGGACATCGGGCCAGGACGGGACCTTGACGTCGCGGTGCGGGTTTCGGCTGAAGAGTTCGATCGAATTGTCACCAGGAGCTTTGGGGCGCCGGAGTACCCCTCGGGCAAAACAGACACGATGCTGCACGCCATCAACCATGGTGTGATTAGCGCCGGTGACGCACGACCGAACCTGCGCGAGGTTCGCAACATGATTGCGCGGGAGCTCGGCCTCGATAAAGCTGATCTCTCGATCGCGCGTTACCCCGGCGGCAAGTTCGGCTCGGGCACCGCGATCCGGATGAGTAAGTGACAGGGGCATGACCGAGACGATTGACCTTGCCTGCAAGCTCTTCGTCGATGGTGATCTGGCGACCAGGACGCACCTGTCCGACCTTGCGACCCACCTGGGCGGGACGTTGCAGGGCGCAGTCATCACCCTGCCGGAGAACGAGCTGGAGCTGCGCGAGAACGAGGACTTCCACCCCATCGACCGGCGCACCTTCCCTGACGGATACCTCCATTTCCGCACCTACCTCGAAGTCGACCCGGTCGGCGCACCGAGCCTGGACGATCAGGTCAGGCTGGTCGCTCGCATCCTGCACTACTGCTGGGGGAAGGGGTGGCCGGCCGTCGCGGCCTGCGACTACGAGGACCGCTTGCCCAAGGGTGGTGGCTACAGGAGCCGTGAGATACCCTGGCCCGCCTGATGGTCATGACCGTGCCGTGAGCCGGCATCGCTCATGGACCGTGCCGGCTGACGCCTGACAGGCGGTCAACGTCGCGGGCATCGCTGATGATCTGACGCGCGGAGCGGCTGGCGCGCCGTCTCGATTGATGCTGGTAGGACGGGCTGCCAGCCCGGCACTACCCTTATCCGTACTTCTTCCCCTCATCTCGCCAGTAGGCTACCAGCGCCAGCGCCAGGAAGACGACGGTGTAGCCCGCCAGCCAGAGGAGGTGGTAGCCGACGCCCTTGCCGTCGCCCGCTCCGAGCGCGCCCCAGCCGAGTTCGCCGGTGTGGTAGGCCGGGAGGTAGGGGGCGATCGTCTGGATGAGGTCGGGCAGGAACTTGAGCGGCAGGAAGAGGCCGGAGGCGAAGGCGAGCGGCAGGAAGATCAGGTTCGCCACCGCCGCCGCCGAGTTCGGCCCCGCCAGATAGCCGATGAAGAGGCCGAGCGCGACGAACGGGATCATCCCCAGCACCAGCAGGCTGCCGAGTTCTAGCCAGGTCAGCAGCGGCATCCGCACGCGGCCAACGACGGCCCCGAAGACGAAGAGCGCCGTGAGCGAGGCCGCGCCGAAGAGCAGCGCCATCGCCACCTTCGAGATGAAGGCCGTCAGCGGCCGCAGCGGCGTAGCGCGCAGCAGCTTGTTCCAGCCGAGGCCGCGCTCGGCGGCGATGGCGACGCCGAAGGAGAAGAGCGCCACCGACATCACCGAATACGCCCCGTAGGAGGCCATCATGTAGGCCCCGGCGCTGATGCCGTCGAGGGTGTTGTCGAGGTTGGGCAATCCGAACATCGCGAAGAACATGATCGGAAAAACGAAAGTCGGCACAGCGAACATCGGCACGCGCAGCAACTTGAGGACCTCGCAGCGAATCAGGTAGAGCAGGACCGAACCTGGCCGACTGCGCGCCGCATCGGTGGGTGTCGCCCGGGATGAATCGTTGGTCAGCAGGGTACTCACGTCGCCACTCCTTCCCGCTCCTTGGTAAGCGCCAGGAAGGCCTCTTCCAGGCCCGCGCCGACAACCTCCAACTCGTCTAGTTCGACCCCGGCGGCGAAGAGGCGGGCCAGGATCTCCTCCGGCCGCAGGGTGTAGACTTCAAAGCGGTCGCCGGTGCGGCGCGCGCTCTCCAGGTTCGTCAGGGCCACCAGCCGCGCCTCGTCGAGGCCGGGCGCGCGGAAGCGGACCGTCTTGCCGCCGACGCGCGCCTTGATCGCGCTCGGCGAGCCTTCGGCGATGATCCGCCCCTCGTCGATCACGACGATCCGGTCGGCGAGAGCGTCGGCCTCCTCCAGGTAGTGGGCCGTCAGCACGATCGTCTTGCCGCGCCCGACCAGCCCGTCGATGTAGGACCAGAAGACCTGCCGCGCCCCGACGTCGAGGCCGACGGTCGGCTCGTCGAGAAAGAGCAGATCGGGATCGCCGACGATCGCCAGAGCGAAGTAGAGCCGCTGCTTCTGCCCGCCCGAGAGATTGCTGACCAGGGTGGTCGCCTTGCGCTCCAGCCCGGCGGCGTCGAGGGCCTCTTCGACCGTCAGCGGGCGCGGATAGAGGCGGCGGAAGAGTTCGACCGCCTCACCGACCTTCAGCGTCTCGGGCACGCCCGATTCCTGGAGCATCACGCCGACGCGTCGGCGGCTGGCGGCGTCGCGCGGGTCGCGCCCGAAGAGCGCGGCGCTCCCGGCGGTTGGGCGGCGCAGCCCGAGCATCAGCGAGATGGCGGTCGTCTTGCCCGCGCCGTTCGGGCCGAGCAAGGCGAGCCTCTCCCCCTGTGTCACGGCGAAGCTGACGCCATCGAGCGCCCGGACGGAGCCGAAGTGCTTGGACGCATTGCGCAGTTCTGCGGCGAATGTGTCGTCCTGTTGTTGGTTGACCATGCCTCTCTCCGTCGTTGCGGCGATCACTCCTGGAAATCCTGCTGATTGCCACCTTCGTGCTGGTCTCTTACAAACGTTCGCGACGCCAGCGGCGATGGCCGGGAGGTCGTCGGCGCTGTGCCCGTAGCAGCGGCGGCTGGCACTGCATGACCCGGCGGCGGTTCGCATGCCGGGCGCCGGTAGGTCCGACAGGTGATCGCGTGAGGTCCGGTCTTACCGTAGACGACTGGCACGCGCGCCGTAACGGCCAGACGGCCCGCGCGGCGCCGGCCGACCGGTCCGGGCGCGACCGCCCAGATGGACTCCCGCCGGTTCTGATGGGCCGTGCTAGATCGACTGGGGGTGTAGCAGGCTCGTGGACACCGGAACCTGAGGTCTTCAGGAAGGAGTGCATGAGACAAGGACAGGCCACGACGCACCCCGCATCCGTCCGAGTTCGGGGCGCGCGCCGTTGAGTTGGCCCGCACCAGCGGGCTCACCCCGCGCGAGGTGGCGCACGACCTGGGCGGCGACCGCGACACAATCGCGCGCTGGGGGAGGCACGGGGGCTGCCGAATCTCGAGCGTGAGCTAGCCGATTCCCTGCGCAGCCCCGCTCAGCGCGAGGAGATGACCGCGGTGTACCACCGCCTTATGCAGCAGGCCGGCGATACGTGGCGCTAGCTTCTGCTCGTCGCATGCTGCTATCACATCGAGGAGAGCGGACGCAGGCCCGGGCGCACGCATGGGAACAGCGTGAGCGATCTGACGGTGTGGCCGCTACCCATTTTCCCAGCGCCTCCGCGAGGGTGCTGGGCATGCCACTGGCAGCGCGCCTCTTACCGACGAAGTTGGTCGACCATCTGCACAATGGCCCCGGTCGCGGCCTCCGGCTGCTCGAGCTGGACGTTGTGTCCACTCTTCTCGGCGACCTGCTGCTGGCTGTTCGATGACAAGTGGAGGAGGTCCGTCTGCAAGCGCTGCCACTCCTGCTCCTGACCTTCCGGTACTCCGCGCGACAGGACGATCAGGGGTACCGCGCCGAAGCTGTCGACGGTGCCCGCTTGCGCAAGGCTTTCCAGCATCCCCTCGCTTTCGTCCAGTGTCGTCTGGACGTAGCGCGGCGTCACCGAGAATGCGGCGTAGGCGTCCGCGACCGCCGGCGACAGCCCCGCACTGAGGCTGAGCGGCCCGGCGGACAGCCGCAGCAGGCCGAGCCGTGCCGGGAGCGTGGCGATTGACAACTCGCTGGCGGGCGCGGCCGGCAGCGGCGGTCGGGCCACGGGCGGTGGCTTCGCTTGGCGCGGGTGCATCGATTCGATCAGCACCACCCCGGCGACCTCCGCCGCGTACGCGTGCGCGAACACCCGGACCGGCAAGCCGCCCAGAGAGTGCCCGACCAGCACGTACGGACCTGGAACGCCGCCCTGGTGGAGCAACGTGTGCAGTTCGCGGGCGAAGGTCGCGGCCGTGCGCGGCCGCGGACCGGCCTCGCTCCAACCCATGCCCGCGCGATCGTAGGTGCAGACGCGCGTGGTCCTGGCCACCTCCGGCTGGACCCAACTGCTCCAGGTCGCGGACCAGTCGCCCAACCCGGCATCGATCACCACGGTGGGACTGCCCGTGCCCACACAGTAGATGTGGAGACGATGGCCACCCACGTCAACCAGTTGACCCGGCGGGGGATGCGCGCGCACAGCGGCCGCTTCTGCGCCTGCCTCGTACAACGCCCCCAGCAGCAGCAATCCCAGGAGGACCGCCACTATCCCACCCAACCAGACGAGGCAGCCGCGGCCGCGACGTGGCCGAGAAGACATTCGTTCCAGTTGCTGACTATGGTCGATGACGACGCCAGCCTCCTCGATCACGCCGGTTGCTCACGGCCGATGCCTGAGCAGGGGCGCCCTCCTAGTCGCCACGCCGCCGGCGTCACCTCAGCCGAGGCCGTTGAGCAGCACGTCGTGCAGGTCGCTGTTGCGCACGCCGCGCGTCGCCCGGGCCGCCCAGGTCGCGCTGAGTGGCCGGCTGGCGATCAGGGGTACGATCTGCTCGTGGCGCCCCCCGTGCGAGCGCAGCCCGCTCGCCACCGCCGTCAGATCGTGGTCGCCGCGCGCCTTGCCCAACGCCGTCCGCGCATCGGACGCCACCGACAGGTCGCCGATCCGGTCCGGCGGGTGCTGGTAGATCACTGCTGCCTCCGCCCGCGTCAGCACCTCCTCCACCCCGTCCAGCCGCGCCAGCGCCCGCCGCGCCCGCTCGCGCTGCTCTGGCGCCACATGCACCCAGGCGAACGAGCCCAGCGCCCCGTGATGCACCACGTGCGGGTCGGTGATCGGCAGCACCACTCGCGCCCCCGACACGCCGGCCGCCGCCAGCACCTCCGCCAGGTAGTGCACGCGCGGCGACCCATCGTCCTCCTGCTTGGCGTTCATGCCGTGGTCGGCGGTGATGCCGACGACGAAGCCGGCATCGAGGTAGTCACCCACCAGCGCGTCGATGCGTCGATAGAGCCGCTCGACCAGCGGCCCGCCCGGCGTCTCCTTGTGCTGGACATAGTCGGTGAGCGAGACGTAGAGCAGGTCGAGACCGCCGGCCTGGCGGTGCGCGGCCAGGCCGATCTCCAGGGCGTAGGCGCTGATCTCCCAGTTGTAGATGCCAGGCGCGGGGCGGCCGACCAGCGCCGTCACGTCGGCGATGCCGTGGGCCGGCACGCCACTCGGCCGCTCGGCGCTGACGGCCGGCGTGCCGCCGGCGGCCAGCAGGCGGCGCAGCTTGTCTTTGGTCGTCACCGCCAGGACGCGGGCGCCGGCCTGGTGGAAGGCGGCGTGGATAGTCGGCGCGCGCAACTGCTCCGGCTCAACCAGTTGGACCTCCTGGCCATCGGGCGCCAGGTAGTGGTTGCCGGCGATGCCGTGAACTGCCGGCGGGGCGCCGGTGACGATCGAGAGGTTGTTCGGGTTGGTGAAGGTGGGCATGTGTGCCAGCCCGAGCTGGCGCCAGCCGTCGCTCAACAACTCGGCCAGGCGGGGCATCCAGCGGCGGTCGAGGGCGTCGTCGAGGTAGGCCGGGTCGCAGCCGTCGATCATCACGACGACCGTCGGGCGGCGCGGCCACGCGTAGGCGCGCCCATTGACCGTGATGCTCGCCACCATCGCCACCTCCCATGCCGCCATCCGACCGGACGGTCACGTGACCGACGCGGGCGATCGTAGCACGGCGGCATCCGATGCAACGTGGCTTCGATATCCTGACGCCGCCGCCGTCCAGGCTCCTGCTGCACCGTACTCCACCGCCGCCTTTCGCGGTCATGGAGCGGCTGCGCATTGCGGCGGTCGACAGTGACGGCCGCCATGGCGCGCGGCACAGGCTGCCCGTCCTCACGCTGTCGCAGTCACGCGCTACTGCGCGCGACGGTCAGGGGCCGCCGGCCTTCAGCAGCGGCGCCGGGTCAAGCGCCCGGCCCTGATAGCGTACCTCGTAGTGTAGATGCGGCCCGGTCGAGACGCCGGTGTTGCCAGAGCGCGCGATGACCTGGCCGCGCTCGACCGTCTGGCCGGCGCGCGCCAGCAGCTGGCTGTTGTGGCCATAGAGCGTCTCAAAGCCACCGGTATGCTTGATGATGACGACCAGGCCGTACTCCTCGTGCCGGCCGGCCAGCGTCACCTCACCGGCTCGGGTCGCCGTGACCGGCGTGCCGGCATTGACGACGATGTCGACACCGGGATGAAAGCGTACCTGCTCGTCAATCGGGCTGAGGCGCGGGCCGAACGCGGAGGAGAGCGGGCCAGCGACCGGCCAGCCGGTCGGCGCCATGGCGATGGTCGCCGCAGGGAGCCGGGCCGGCTGCCCGGCCGTCGCCAGCGAGCGCAGCGCCGCCAGCCGGGCCTGCAGAGCGCGATCGGTGGCGACCAGCTCCTGGCGGGCCGCCGTCCAGCGCTCCACCAGCGCGGCCATCTGCTCGGGCAGCGCAGTCGCCCCAGCCGCTGCCAGCAGCGGCGCGTCGCCGCCGGACGGCCCGGTCGGCTTCGGCAGGCCGAGCGTCTGACGCACGCGGGCCGCCAGCGCCTCGGTCTCGGCTGCTTGCCGCTCCAGCGCCGCCATGGTTTCGGTCAGTGCGGCCAGCTCCGCCTCGCGCTGCTGCACCTGCGCTGCCAGCGCCTCGCGCTCGGCCTGCTGCTCGCCGGCGCGCTGCCGCCAGGCGTCGCCGTCAGCCCGCGCCAGGGTGACCCGGGCCTGGGTCGTGGCCAGCGCCTCGGCGGCGGCCTCGCGCTCGCGCGCCAGCATCCAGCGCAACGCCTCGACCTGGCGCAGGCGCGCGGCGTGCGCTGCCGACAGCGTCGTCAGGTCCGTGTGCTGCTGTTGGCTGAGCTGGCTCATGACGCTCAGTTGGGCGCGCAACGCCGCCTCACCGGCCACTCCGCGCGCCACCGTCGCCGCCAGATCGTCCCGCAGCGCCGCCTGCGCGTCACGCCCAGCGCGCACTTCGACGGTCAGCAGCGTCACTAGCGTCGTCAGCGCGATCAGCAGTGCCGGCGCGGCCGGCGCGGCCAGCGGTCGCCAGGTGACGGCCAGTCGGCGGCGCGCCGGCATCGGCAGCGGACGTACGGCGTAGGGCATGCCGGCCCAGAGTGTCTCTGCCGACGGGCGACCCGCCGCCACGACGCCACGCCGCGCCGGCCAGCGGGCAACCAGGTCGCGCAGCACGCGCCACGCCGTGTCGTCCCATCGCCGCATCCCGCCTGCCCTTCGCGTCCACACCGACCGCCGCCGTTCGTCCTCCACTATGCGGCCTGGACGGCCCGGCAACCATCGCCCGGAAGTCCCAGCCGAGGCAGGACCGGGGCGGCCCAGTCCTGCTCCATTCTGGGAACCGGTGGCAGGCGGAGCGATGACGGCAATAGGGGACGAGCCTCTGCCCCGGGTTGCGAGCAACAGACCGACCATCAGGCGGACGCCAGCGACAGTCGACGCTGCCCTCACGCGCCTGGCGGCTGAGGGCGTGACCACGATCGCCGATTGATTGGCTGATTGGCAGTGGTGGGTCACGTGGTGCGCGACGGCGCCGCTAGCTCAAACTGGCGGGAAGCGATACGGTCACCGCGCGCCGGCCTTTCCGACGGGCGCGGCAGCCGAGGCGGACGGTCCCGGGTGCGACACGCCTGGGACGGGCAGCGGACTCTCGAGGTTCGGGAGTACGTAGTCGGCGCCGGACGCCCGCAGCTCGTCGACCGTGTACTTGCCAGTCGCCACACCGACTGCCACCGCGCCGGCCGCGTGCGCCGCCTCTACGTCACGCGGCGTGTCGCCAACGACCAACACCTCCGCAGGGTCCAGGGCGTGGCCGCAGACCCGCCCGGCCCGCGCGATCGCCACCCGCGTCAGCTCGCCGCGGTCCCGCGAGTCCGAGCCATAGCCACCGAACGAGAAGAACCGGTTCAAGCCCCCACGCGCGAGCTTGATGTGCGCTCCCGCCTCCAGTGCCCCGCTGACGAGACCGAGCAGGGCGCCGGCGTCGACCAACCGTGGCAGGAGCGCCTGAACGCCCGGCATCACCCGATAGCCTGGTGACTGCTCGACCTCCACCGTCAGGCGATCGAGATAGGCGCCCAGCACTCGCGCCAGCTCGCGGTTGGTCGGTTCTCGGCCGATCACGCGGGCGAACGTGAGGCGCCCCACGTCCGGGTCGGTCATGCCGGCCTCGGAGAACTGCCAGATGTCGGCGGGGATGCCGTAGAGTCGGTCGAAGGCGTGCCGCCAGGCCCGCGCGCCAGCCCCACCAGTCGAGATCAGGCAGCCGTCCACATCGAACAGGACCGTGGACGGCTGCTGGACGTCATGTGAATCAGCCATCGCGCGTCACTCCTTCCTCGCCCACCTCGCGGCCCGGCGTTCCGCCCGCGCCGGCCGCGGCGGTGGTGTAGGCGTCGACCATTCTCAGGTAACGGCCAGCGATCCGCTCGGCCGCCGCCGCCCGGCTGAGCGCGCCATCACGGTGCGCCGTCAGCGCCTCGAGCCAGATCGTCCGACCCACCGCAAAGCCGTGGAAGCCAGGCTCTGTGGCGGCCGTGCCCAACCACTGCAGCACCCGTGCCTCGCGCGCCCCCCGGCCCAGCACGATGCAGGCGACCCGGCTCCGGCCGCCGGCGCGCGCCTGCTCGACCACGCGCGCACAGTCCGTGCGGGCGTCCAGGCCCTCGACCTTCCAGATGTCCGGCTCCACGCCGGCCGCCTGCAGCGCCGCCATGGTGCGCACCATCAACGCGGGTCGCAGCTCGCAGTCGTAGCGGTCCGCCGCCCCACCCACCGACGCCAGTTGCGCGGCTGTAGCGGGCACGAGCAGCTCGAACAAGAAACAGCGGCCGCGGGCGTGAAGCCAGTCTGACAGGCGCTTCAGCCGCTCGGTCTGCGTGGTGTTGCCGTCCGGGTCATCGGGGTTGTAGCGGACCAGCACCTTGACAAAGGTAGGGTCGAAGCGCTCGATGTGCTCGCCGAAGGCGTCTCCGTAGGCAAAGTCGAACATCCGCTGCCCGCTCGCCTCTACGGGCATCGCCAGCGGCACGCCGGCGGCGCTCGCCCGCCGCGCGACCTCGCTCCCGAAGGCTTCGTCCACCAGGATCCCCGCCGCGTCGCGCGGGACACCCCGCTCCAGCGCCTGCAGGAACCCGTCGTAGATGATCGCCTTTGCGTCCGACACGCGCGTCATCTCGGCGGGCGTCGGAGCGCCCGGAAGGCCGAACAAGTCGCGCGTGAACGACGTGCGGTGGTCGAACGCCAGCAGGAAGAGCCGGCCTTCGTAGCCGAGCATGTCAGGCCTCCCTCTCGCGCTCGCCCGCTGAGGCGAGCACCTCGCGCACCGCCTGTGCGATGTGCCGCGCAGTGATGCCGGCCACGTCCAGCAACTCCTCCGGTGTGCCCGAGCCCGGCACGCCATGCACAGCCAGGTGGCGCACCGTCAGGTTGCCCCGGCGCTCGCCGTCCATGAGGGCGGCCAGTACCGCCTCGCCCAGGCCGCCCTCGGCATGGTGGTCCTCCACCACCACGATGCGGCCGCCGGTCGCGCGGGCCGCCTCCCGCAGGGTCGGCGCGTCGATCGGCTTCACCGAATAGGCATCGATCAGGCGGACGGCGATGCCCTCGCGCTGCAATTCATCCCACGCCTTCAGCCCCTCGTGGACCGTGATGCCGGCGGCGACGATCGCGACGCGGTCGGCGTCGGAACCGCGCACGATCCTGCTCCTACCAATGGTGAAGCGCTCATCGGGCGGGTAGAGGACCGGCGTTTTCTCGCGAGTTGTGCGCAGGTAGACGATGCCCGGGCGGTCGGCCATGGCCGCCACGAGCTGGGCCGCCTGGTTCGGGTCGCTCGGGTAGAGGACCGTACTCCCCGGCACAGCCCGCACCATGGCCAGATCTTCCAGCCCCATCTGCGATGGCCCATCCTCGCCGATCGACACTCCCGCGTGTGAGCCGCACAGGCGGATGTCCGCGCGCGAGATGGCCGCCATGCGCACGAAGTCGTGGGCGCGAGTGAGGAAGGCCGCGAACGTGGAAGCGAAGGCCACGTAGCCACGCACGCTCAGTCCGACGGCAGCGGCGACCAGTTGCTGCTCGGCGATGTACATCTCGAAGTACCGCTCCGGGTAGGCCCGAGCGAATCTGTCGGCGTAGGTTGAGTTGCTCACCTCGCCATCGAGGCCGACCACGTCCGGCCGAGCAGCGCCGAGCGCCTCGAGCGCATCCCCGTAGGCCGTCCGCGTGGCGACCTCGGTCCCGACCGCGTAGCGGGGCAGCTCAACTCGCCGGCTCGGCGAGTAGGCGGGTGTGGGGCCGGCATCCGGCTTCCGAACCTGGACGGTGATGTTCCGCTCGCCGCCCAACTCGTCGATGGCGTGCGGGATCATCGCCGCGTCGAGCACCTTGCCATGCCAGCCGTTCTTGTTCTCGATCTCGGCGACACCCTTGCCCTTCATCGTCCGGGCGATGATCGCCGTCGGCCGGTCGCGCGGCTGAGTCGCCTCGGCGTAGGCACGATCGATCGCCTCGACGTCGTGGCCGTCGAGCTGGATGGTGTGCCAACCGAAGGCGTCGATGCGGGCGGCGTAGGCATCCCCATTCCAGCCGAGCATCGTCTCGCCGCGCTGGCCGAGGCGGTTCATGTCGATGATCGCGACCAGGTTGTTCAGGGCGTAGTGGCCGCCCAACTCGAAGGCCTCCCACATGGAACCTTCGGCCATCTCGCTGTCTCCACAGAGTACCCAGACGTGGTAGGGCAGCTTGTCCAGGAACTTGCCGGCCAGCGCCACGCCCACGCCGATCGGCAGTCCTTGGCCGAGCGAGCCGGTCGCGACGTCGACCCAGGGGAGGACCGGCGTGGGGTGCCCCTGGAGGCGGCTGCCGAGTTTGCGGAAGGTCATCATCTCCTCGTCGGCGATCGCCCCGGCCGCCTTGAACATGGCGTACAGCAGCGGCGAGGCATGGCCCTTTGAGAAGATCAGATGGTCATTCTGGGGAGTATCCGGGTTGTCGAAGTCGTAGCGCAGGTGGGCGCTCATCAGCACCGCCATCAGATCGGCCGCCGAGAGTGACGAGGTTGGATGCCCCGAGCCAGCCGCGCCACTCGAGCGGATGCTGTCCACGCGGAGCTGCTGGGCCAGCTCTCGCCACCGATCGGGCTGCCCCGCTTGGCGACCGTCCGGCTCGGCTACGCGGGCTGGAGGGTCCGAGTGCGACCCATGGGCGGAGGCGGTTCTGATCTCACTGACGATGCGCTCGCCTGGTCGTCGTTGTCGTTCCATCGAAGTGGTCCTTTCAAAATCGGCGGGAGCCGGCATCCCGCCCCTGCCTCCTGGTCCCTTGGCGCGCGATGCGCGGCGTGGGATCAGCGCACCGACGCCGTGGCGGTCGCGCGCAGGGCCGCGACTTTGGTGGCGGTCCCTCTGGTCAAGGTGTCCCAGGCGGCCATGAACTGTGCGATGCCATCCGCTTCGAGCCGGGTGGTCAGTTCGTCCAGGTCGATGCCGACGTTGCGGAGGGTCCGGATGGTCGCGCGGGCGGCCTCGGTGTCTTCCATGGCGGTGTCGCCGCGCACCTCACCATGGTCGCGGAAGGCGTCGATGGTCGCGTTCGGGAGCGTGTTGACGGTCTGGGGCGCGATCAGCTCTTCCACGTAGCGCACATCGCGGTAGGCGGGGTCCTTGGTGCTGGTGCTGGCCCAGAGGGGCCGCTGCACCCGAGCACCCCGCGCAGCGAGTCTCTGCCAGCGGGCGTTGTCGGGCGCGAAGATCTCCCGAAAGCGGGCGTAGGCAAGCTTGGCGTTGGCGATGGCTACCTGGCCGCGGAGATGCTTCAGCGTCGCTTCGGCGGCCGGGTCGGCGATGGCTTCCAGCCTGTCGTCGATGGCCTTGTCGACAATGGTGTCGACCCGACTGACGAAGAAGCTCGCCACCGAGGCGAGGCGATCGACCGGGAGTCCGACCTCGACTCGCTTCTCCAGCGCTTCCAGATAGGCCTGAGCGACCGCCTCGTAGTGGTCGAGTGAGAAGAGCAGCGTGATATTGATATTCATGCCTTCGGCCAGGCAGCGCATGATGGCCGGCCAGCCTTCCGTGGCGCCCGGGATCTTGACGAAGATGTTGGGCCGGTTGACCAGGGTCCAGAGGCGGCGCGCCTCGGTGATACTGCCCTCGGTGTCGCGCGCCAGGCCGGCTGCCACCTCGATGCTGACGAAGCCGTCGGCGCCGTCGGTGCGCTCCCAGGTGGGGCGCAGCACGTCGGCGGCATCCTGGATATCGCGGATGATAAGGGCATCCAGGATGGCGGGTGCGTCCTTGCCACCCCTCGCCAGGCGCCTGATGGCATCGTCATAGTCGTCGGAGCCGCCGATAGCCTTCTCGAAGATGGATGGGTTGGACGTGACGCCACTGATGCCATCCTCGTCGATGAGGCGCCGCAACTGGCCCGACGCGAGCTGGTCCCGCGTGAGGTTGTCTTGCCAGACACTCTGGCCGCGCGCCTCGAGCTGGCGCAGGCGATTGGTCATCGCGCTGTCCATCGCACGAAACCTCCTCGATGAACCCTACTGGTGCGATGCGTCCGACGGCATGGCTGCGGCCTCTGCGTGACGGGCGATCACGCTCCGGTTGAGCGCCGGATCGCCCGCCTCGCGGCGTGGTCAGTGATCCACCCGCGCTCTCATCCGGCGACAGGCGCGGGTGGGTCCCACACCGTCATCGCGATTGCTGCAACAACCGTGCCACCGGTCGGCTCCGTTTGAGATAGCACCCGGCGCACGCGCGTTCCCTACCGGGCGACCACCAGCGGGGCTAGCACACGGCGCTGGCGATGCCGCCGTGAGTGGTCCGTCTGCGCGGCACTATGAGTGTGTCCGCCTGGCTGGCCGGGCATGAGAGGCGCCTACTGGCTCGCCGATCTCGCTGACGCGGCATCCATCGGCGGCTCCACCCGTGTAGCCGCCGACACTCGGGCGATCACCAGGCATCAACCCGCGGAGCGCGCTGAGCAGCCAGCCGACGCTGATGATTCACGGTCCAGCCAGTGCGCACCGGGTGGCCGCGGCTCTCACGGCGGCACGCGATTTGCTGAGCCACGCGGGTGATGACCGCGAGGAGAACCGGGTCAGGCGGGCGGCATCACGCCCGGTCCGTGTACCGGAGGCGATGACAATGACCACCAGCGATCGCCAGGAACCGGCCGACGGCGGACGATCGGAGCGACCAAGAGCATCACCTTGCACCGGGCCATAGCACGCCTAGCGCGCCAATTCGGGACGGCGTTCGCCGTGTGGGAGGAGGTGGACAACGGATGGACATCACCCTGGCCAGCATCGAATTTCCACTCTGGTTGCGTCTCACGCACTACGTCAACCTCCTGTTCCTCGGTCTATTGATCCGCAGCGGTATCGCGATTCTGGGGGCGCACCCGCGGCTGTACTGGAATGATGGCTGCGCGCCTGGGACGGACTGGCTGAAGTTCACAAAGAGGACGGCGCCGACCGATCGCGAGGTGATCTATACCGGGCATGACGACGAGATCGCGATCTCCCCGCTCCTCGCGCTCCCCGGTGGGAAGAACCTGGGGCTCGGTCGTCACTGGCATGGCTTTGCCGGCACCTTCTGGCTGCTCAACGGACTCATCTATGTTGTACTCCTGTTCACCACCGGCGAGTGGGCGCGCCTCATTCCCACATCGTGGGACATCTTCCCACGGGCCTGGCAGTCGTTCCTGAACTACCTCAGCCTCCAGATTCCGCCGCTGAGCGAATTCCGCCCCTACGACCCGCTTCAGCAATTGACGTATGCGTTCGTCGTCTTCGTGCTGGCGCCCCTCTTGCTGCTGACGGGCGCGGCGATGTCGCCCGCGGTCGCCGCGAGCGCCCCATGGTATATCCGGCTGTTCGGTGGGCGTCAGGCGGCGCGCAGCCTCCACTTCCTGGGCATGCTGTCGTTCGCCATGTTCACGGTGCTGCACGTCACGCTCGTGTTGCTTGTCCATCCTCGTGAGAACATCAGCAACATCGTACTCGGCAGGCCGGACGCGGATTTCGGCCTCGCCGTCGCCATCGGGAGCGTCGCCCTGCTGCTGGTCTTGGGCCTCTACATCTGGACCGCGTGGTACTCGCCGCGCCACCCACGGCGCGTCCAGGTCGCCCTCGACAAGATCGAGACGCCAATCAGGATAATCGCACTGCATAATATGACCTCAGCACAACACTATGATGATTCCAGCATCTCTCCCTACCTCTGGGTCAACGGCGCGCCGCCGACAGGAGACGAGAATCCGGAGTTCACCGCCCTGGCGAAGGACAACTACCGGGACTGGCACGTGGAGGTGGGTGGGCTGGTGCAGCGGCCACTCACCCTCTCGATGGCCGACGTGCGCTCGCTGCCAAGCCAGACGCAGACCACCAAGCACAATTGCGTGCAGGGCTGGTCGGGTGTCGGCAAATGGACGGGGGTCGCCCTAGCCGAGATCCTCGATCGCTGCCAGCCGCTGCCCGAGGCTCGATATGTCAAGTTCACCTCGTACGGCCTGGATCAGTTCACCTATGGCGGCAAGCCGCGCCGGCCCTTCTATGAGGTGATCGACATGCTCCTGGCGACGCACCCGCAGACGATCCTCGCCTACGAACTCAACGACGAGCCGCTGCCGCTGCCGCACGGGGCGCCCCTGCGCCTGCGCGTGGAGACGCAGCTCGGCTACAAGATGGTGAAGCACCTGCGCTCCATCGAGCTGATTGCCGAGTACCGCACCTCCGGCGACGGGCAGGGCGGCTCGCGCGAGGATACGATGTTCTACGGCCGCGGGGCGGAGATCTGACGGCTATCCAGCCCCAGGCAGAGCGAGAGCAACGGCTCACTTGCCAGCGCCGATCCGTAAGGAGGAGGGAACCATGAATGCTGACTATCTGCCCAAGCCGCATCAGGCCGGTGAGACGACCGGAACCGACGAGCGCCCACCCCAACGGATGGCTGGTACGGCGCTAGCCTTCGATCTCTCCCGTGAGCTGGCGCAATTGCACGAAGAGCGAGCGTGGCAGCGAGGCGACGACCGCATCGCCAAGACGTTGGTCAAAGAGCTGGATCTTCGCATCGTGCTCATCGCCCTGCGCGCCAGTGGCCGGATAGCCGACCATCGAGCGGCCGGGCCGATCAGCATCCAGACGCTCACGGGGCAGTTGCGCCTGCGCCTCCCCGGGAACGTCATGGATCTGCCGGCAGGGCGGCTGGTGAGTCTGGAGCGCGATGTCCCCCACGAGGTCGAGGCGATCGAGGACAGCGCGTTCCTGCTGACGATCGCCTGGCCGGATGCACAGGTCGGCGCGGCAGATTGATTGCCATGGGGGAGGGGATGCTGCCAGGCCACCTACGTCGGCGGCCGACACTCACCGCGTCACCACCCAGACCTCCGGCCACGACGAGCGCCGGCGCCGACGATCACAGGAGGCCCAATGATCGCAATGAAACGCATCTATGATCCCGCCGCGGAGACCGACGGGTATCGCGTGCTCGTCGAGCGGCTCTGGCCGCGTGGCGAGAGCAAGGTCAAGGCCAAGCTCGACGCCTGGGAGAAAGAGATCGCACCCTCCTCCACCCTGCGACGCTGGTACGGTCACGACCCGGCAAAGTGGGCTGAGTTCCAGTCCCGCTACGAGCGCGAACTGGCAAATCCGGCAGCGCAAGCGCTCCTGGACCGCTTGACGGAGCGGGCGCGGCATACTCCCGTCACGCTCGTCTATGCATCGCACGCGGGCGAGATCAGCAATGCCGCGGTACTCTTGCGGCTGGTTCAGGAACGCCTCGCTCACTCGGGCGGTGCAGATGCATCGGCCTGAGTGCCCGTCGCACAGCCACGCGAGGAATCATCGATGCTGCGCGGCGCCCATCTGCCTGCTCCAGACGCTCAGGCAAGGCCCGCCTGATGCAGGAGCAACGCGGCCTCGACGCGGTTGCGCACCTGGAGCTTCTGGAGGATGTTGGTCATGTAGTACTTGACCGTCTTCTCGGTCAGCGACAGCTGCTGGCCGATCTCTTTGTTGCTGTGGCCGGCGGCGACTAGCTGAAGCACCTCTCGCTCGCGCTCGGTCAACTCGGCCAGCGATGGTGCCGGCGATTGGCCGGAGCGAACCGCGGGCAGGCGGCTCAACTCCTGAAGCAGGCTGGCCGCCAGGCTGGGCGTCACCCACACCTCACCGGCCGCCACATCGCGCAGGATGCTGATCAACTGGTGCGCCGGCACACCCTTCAGCACGTAGGCGCGCGCGCCAGCCTTCAGCGCCGTCAGAACATCGTCCTCCTGCTCCGAGACGGTCAGCATGACGATCTTCGTCACGGGACACAGATCGCCGATAGCCTGAGCCGCCGGCAAGCCGCCGCCGGGGATAGTGATATCCAGCAGGAGCACATCGGGCAGCAGGTCGCAGCACAGGCGGATGGCCTCCGCCGCCGTGGCGCCCTGGCCGATCACGTCGAAGTCGAGCGCGGCCTGCAGCGTGTGCGCGACCCCCTCGCGCAGCAACTCGTGGTCGTCGACGATGACCACGCGGATCGGTTCGCGCGCCGGATCAGCGGCCGTCATCGCTGGCCACTCCCTCCTGCTCCCACGGCCACTCCGACCGCTCTGGCGCGGCAGCGACATGGCATGGCAGCCGGGCACTGATGGTCGTCCCGCGGCCGGGTGAGCTGTCGATGCGGAAGAGACCACCGAGGCTCTCGACGCGCTCGCGCATGCCCACCAGCCCGAGGTGCTGCTCGCCGGTGACCGGCGACGGACCACCGAAGCCCGGCCCCCGGTCGGCCAGTTGCAGGTGGAGATGGTCGGCCGTCGCGTGCATGCTGACGCGCTGACCGAGGCCGCCGCCATGCCGGTAGGCGTTGTTGAGTGCTTCCTCGATGACACGATAGGTGGTGATCTTGAGCGGCAGCGACACCTGGGCCGGCAGCTCGCCGCACCGGAGCTCGACGCGCGTCTCGGTGCGTCGCTCGTGCAGCTTGACCACCCGCTCGATCGTCTCAGCCAGCGTCAACCGGTCCAGTTCGGGCAGGCGCAGCCCGGCCGAGATGGCGCGCACCTGGTGGATGGCGCGGTCGAGCGACATCTGGATCTTGGCCAAATCCTCATGACCGGCAGCACAGCCGGCGCCGACGCTGTCCAGCCGCAGCAGAGCATACGAGAGGTCCTGGGCCGGCCCATCGTGCAGCTCGGCGCTAATGCGGCGCAGGAAGCGTTCGTTGAGGGCGGCCGTCCGGCTGGCGGCCAGCCGCACTCTCTCGCTCAGCGCCTCATTGCTGGCCAGCAGGTGGGTCAGCAGCCTCACCTTGTCCTCGAGTTCGCGGCGCTGGCGACCGATCGTGTCGCTGCCGCGCTTGACGATGCCGGCCAGGAGCAGATACATGACCACTGCGGCCAGGCCGACGATCAGCCAGCTCCGCCGCTGGGCATCGACGACCTCGCGCTGGAGCTCGTCGACTTGCTGGAAGAACTCGGCCACCGCGATGACCCGTTCGCTGCCGGCGGCGTAGATGGGGCTGTATGTCACCAGCAAGCGGGGCGCGTGCTGGCGCTCGACGGCGTTCGCCTCGCCCTCCAGGTTGCTAATCTCGGATGACCACTCTCCCCGCCAGGCACGTGCCAACTCGTCGGTCACGGGATAGGAGCGCCCCATCACACTTGGCAGGGGGCTGAAGATGATGCGACCGTCCGGTCCCCACACCTTGAAGGAGATCACCTGGCGCCCCAGCTGCGTTTCGGAGAGCAGCCGGTCGAGTGTCTCCACCTGCTCGGGCGTCAATGTGGGCGACTGGTCGAGCGTCTGCAGGTGCGGCGCGACGAAGCTCTCCAGATAGACAGCGGTCGTCGCCGCCGTGCGCTGGATGACGCCCATCTCGATCTCGCGTCCGAGCCACCAGCCCAGGCCGGCCATGCTGACCACCAGGACGAGCAGGCTCGCCAGCATGTAGTGCTGGGCGAGGGTCAGGCCCTCCCAGGCGCGGGCACGCTCGGGGGCGGCCACCATCTCGGTGGTGTGGCGTCCCACGTGCTCGTCGGCGCTGCGGGCGGTGGCCGCTGATGCCATGACCGCACCTACCTCTGGGCGAACCATCGCGTCCGCACGGGTACCGTCCGACCAAGCACGGCCGGCCGCCACGCTCGGGATGCCGTGACCGGGCGGGTTGAGGCAGGGCACGCTCGACCGGCATCTGAGATCAACTCTACCATCTCGCCTGTCACCCCACATCTGCACAAGGTCCGAGACCGACTGACCGTGACCCCTGACTTTCGTCGGGCCGATACGCCCGACCTCTGCCGGTGATCCCGGCGGCGCGCCCGCCCAAGACTATCAGGTGGTATGGTCTATCTCGGGGCAGCCGGTCCGGCGGCCCAGTGCGATGGCGGCGCCGGACGGCCGGTGGTCTCCCGGCCGCGACCCGGGCGGTCCGCCTCTCGTCGACCAGGCACACGCAGGCAACGGCCCTGGTGAGGAAGGTGGGCGATGGAGATGACCAGGCCATGAGGCGGGCGAGAGCCATGGCGCACTGCTGGTGGACTCGACTGCGCCTGCTGGTGAGCATGCTGACCAGGACCACGGCTCATCGGCTCGCCGGCGAGCGCGTCCTGCTGGTCGGCGGGCCGGTGGTCCTCGTGCTGACCGCCCTGCTGGGTAGCCTGTTGCTCACGAGCGACCTGGCCGAGCCGGTGGCGCTGTCCCCGATCCGGGCGGCCATTCGTGCGGTGGCGCGCCCGGTCGCCGGGCTGCCGCTGCAACTGGAGCCAGTGGCGGCGGCGGTCGTGCCGATCCCGACGATGATGCCGACCGTGCCCATCACGCCCGCACCAGCCACGCTGCTCCCCCTGCCCGCGCCCCGCGCGGCGGATGATGCGGACGATCGCGGGCCAGGCAGCGCCAGTCATGGACATGCCAGCGGCGCGGCAGCCGATTCCAGCACCAGCGGGCCGGGCAGCTCTGGGCGCGACTCCAGCAGCAGCGGCTCCGACCCGGACGGCGACGCCACCCCCCAGGACGACGATACCGGCGACAGCGACGAGGCCCGCGACGACGGCGACGACAGGGTCGGCGAGCATGATCAGGACCGTGGCCCCGGCGGCACGGGAGAGGACGAGCAAAGCGACGAGCGTGTCGGCGACGAGGTCCAAGACGATCAGGATGACACAGGCGGCATCTCCGAGCTGGATGAGCCAGAGCGCAGCCCCGCCTCCGATGGCGCACGCGAGGCGGGCGATGCCGACGCGGACGAGCACGGCGGCGGCTCCGGGCCGGACGACGACGCCAGCGCGACCGATACCAGCGATGGCCCTGCCGGCACGGCTGATGACGCTGAGGGCGAAGTGGATCCTCCGGCCGGAGCCAGCGACATGGACGGCGACGCAGCCGGCGACGATGAGGATGAGGCCAGCGACGACGACAGCGAGCAGCGTGGCACGACCGGCCCCGCACCATCAGCACGATCTGGTGACAACAGCGGGAGCGGCACGGGCGACGATGACCGTCAGCAGCAGCCTGACGACGACGACAAGCGAGGCAGCAACGACCACGACCGTGACCGCGATGGTGACGACGGTGAGAGTGACACGGACGACTGAGGCAGGCGCCGACGACCGGCGCATCTGCCGCCCGCGATCGTGCTGCCAGCCCGTGTGGCCGCCCCACGGTCGGGGGCGCTCATCCGCCTGAGTCGTGGCGCTGGGCCGCGTGCCGCCGTTGGCGCGGGCACATTGCTCCTGCGGTTGAGCCGCGCCCGTCCCTGACCTAAGTCGGGCGAGCGATCACGACCTTCGCCGGTACCGCGGGCAGTGGGCCGTGCCTAGACTGACCGTAGCGTCCGCGGACCCGGCGTGGTTGGCTCGGTGGACGGGCGATCATGCCGCCTGACCGGCGATCACGGTGTGTGGTTCCCGTCATCCCGCGGGAGCAGAGGAGGGACGATGCGGCCCATGCTGTCGCGGATTGACGGTGGTGACCGTAGTCGCGGATGGGCGGGACGGGATCGACCGCGCATCGTGCTCTACTCACACGACACGATGGGCCTCGGCCACATGCGCCGGAACCTGCTGGTGGCCGAGGCGCTGGCTGACTGCCCCATCCAACCCAGCATCCTCCTGCTGGCCGGTGCGCCCGAGCTAACCGCCTTCGATCTACCCTCCGGTGTCGACTGCCTGACTCTGCCAGCCCTGGGCAAGTCCATCGATGGCAGCTATCACGCGCGCCGTCTCGCGCTGTCGCTGGCGCAGGTGATCGGCCTGCGCGCCGCGACGCTCGCGGCCGCGCTGACGGCGTTCGACCCGGATGTGCTCATCGTCGACAACGTGCCGCGCGGCGCAGC
Source organism: Chloroflexota bacterium (assembly GCA_020849725.1). The sequence goes on along the minus strand of JADLAZ010000036.1, from coordinate 1,785 downwards.
CGGCGAGCTGGAGTCGGCGCTGGCGACGCTGCGGCGCGGCGGGCGAACGCGCTGCGTGCTCGGGCTGCGCGACATCCTCGATGAGCCTCACGCCGTGCGGCGCGAGTGGAGTCGAATTGCCAACGAGGATGCCATCCACCGCTACTACGACACCATCTGGGTCTATGGCGACCCGACCGTCTACGACCCGGTATGCGAATACGGCTTCGGGCCGGCGATCGCGGCCAAGCTGCGCTACACCGGCTACCTCGACCAGAGCCGGCGCCGGTCAGCCGACGACACTGCCGACCCGCTGGCCGACCTCGGCCTACCGCCCGGCCGCCTGGCACTCTGCCTGCTCGGCGGCGGTCAGGATGGTGCGCTGCTGGCCGAGGCTTTCGCCGCGACCGAGCTGCCGCCAGAGACCAACGGCCTGCTGGTGGCCGGCCCCCACTTGCCATCGCCCGTGCGCGAGCGGGTCCGCGCGCGGGTGGCCGGGCAGCCACGGCTGCGCATGCTCGACTTCGTGCCAGGACTGACCGGCCTCGTTCGTCGCGCCGACCGCGTCATCGCCATGGGCGGCTACAACACGGTCGGGGAGGTGTTGGCCTTCGAAAGGCACGCCCTGATCGTCCCCCGCATGACCCCGCGGCGCGAGCAGTTGGTGCGCGCCGAACGCCTGCGCGACCTCGGCCTGGTCGACATGCTGCGGCCGGAGGCAGCCACGCCGGCAGCCCTGACAGCGTGGTTGGCGCGCGACCCGGGAGCGCCGCCGCGCGTGCGCGAGCGCATCGATCTGCACGGCCTGACGCGCCTGCCACGGCTGCTGGCCGACCTGCTCGACGGCGCGGCACGCTCCGCCGCGCCGCCCACACCGCTTCCTTTGGAAGGAGTCCACCATGCTGCCACCTGACGCGGCGCGCGTCGGCTACGTCGTCAAGGTCTATCCGCGCTACTCTGAGACCTTCATCGTCACCGAGGTGCTGGCCCACGAGACGGCCGGGCTAGCCATCGAGCTTTTCGCGCTGCGCCCGCCGACCGATTCCCACTTCCAGGATCTGCTGGCGCGCGTGCGGGCACCCGTCCACTACGTGCCCCACTCCAGCTTGGACGCCGGCGATTTCTGGGCTGCGCTGGGCGCGATCGGCGCCGCCCGGCCCGATCTCTGGCCAGAGCTAGTGGCGGCGCGCGCGGAGGATGCCCGCGACGTCTACCAGGCGCTGTGGCTGGCGCGGGCGGCACGGGAGCGCGGCCTGACCCATCTGCACGCCCACTTCGCCAGCACCGCCACGACGGTGACGCGGCTGGCGGCGCGCTTCGCCGGCCTGCCGTACTCCTTCACGGCCCATGCCAAAGACATCTTCCACCTGGACGTCCAGCCGCAGGATCTGCGCCGCAAGCTGGGCGAAGCGGCCGCTGTCGTGACCGTCAGTGACTACAATCGCGACTACCTGCGGGCGGCTCACGGCACGCTCGCCGCCCACGTCGAGCGCATCTATAACGGGCTGGAGTTGGACCGATTCCCGTACACCGCGCCGATTGACCGGCCACCGCACCTCGTGGCGGTCGGCCGACTCGTGGAGAAGAAGGGCTTCGCCGACCTGATCGATGCCAGTGCGCTCCTGGCCGAGCGGGGCCGGTCGTTCACCTGCCAGATCATCGGTGCTGGCGAACTGGAGGGCGCATTGCGCGCTCAGGTCGAGCGCCTCGGTCTGGCAGCGGTCATCGAGTTTACCGGTCTGCGGCCGCAGCGTGAGATTGTCGACCTCATCCGGCGGGCGGCCGTCTTCGCCGCCCCCTGCGTCG
>JADLAZ010000035.1 GCA_020849725.1 Chloroflexota bacterium | reverse complement strand
TCGCCAACGTATTCCACGCCGGCGACGGCAACCTCCATCCGATCATCCTGTTCGACCGGCGCAAGCCGGGCGAGATCGAGCGCGCGCTGGAGGCGGCGACCGAGACGCTGCGCGCCTGCATCGACGCCGGCGGCGCGATCTCCGGCGAGCACGGCATCGGCCTGGAGAAGAAGAAGCAACTACCACTGGTCTTCTCGACCGACGACCTGTGCGTGATGGCGAAGCTGAAGAAGTCGTTCAATCCCTACGACCTGTTCAATCCGGACAAGATCTTCCCGACCTCACGCAGTTGCCTGGAAGTCCAGCAGCTGCGTGGCGGCCTGGCCGGCGAGGCCGCCCGCACCGCCATCGGCGGCCCGGAGGCGATCGCTGAGGCCGGCATTGATGCGATCGGTGGCGTGCCGATCCCCTAGCGGTTGGACCACGCCGAAGAGACGGTCGCCGGCGCGGGCGCGACCGTGGTGGAGGATGGATGGCGACCGACGTGAGCTCACTCGCCTCCAGTCTGGCGAGCGACCTGGACGACGAGGCGTTGCTGCGCGGTGATGCCTGCCGGGCCTACGCCATCGCCGGTCAGACGCCGCCGCTGGTGGCGCGGCCGGCGACGGTCGAGGCGGTGGCACACGTGCTGGCGACCGCCAACCGCGCTGGGGCGGCGGTGACGCCCTGGGGCGGCGGCACGCAGCAGGCGATCGGTCGGCCGCCCGACCGGCTGGAGATCGTGCTGAGCCTGGAGCGCCTCAATCGCGTCCTCATCTACGAGCCGGACGACCTGACCTGCTCGGTCGAGGCTGGCGTGACGCTCGGCGCCTTGCGTGGACTGCTGGCCGAGCACAACCAGATGCTGCCGCTCGACGCACCGCTGCCGGAGCGTGCCACCATCGGCGGCCTCATCGCCACCAACGCCAGCGGCCCGCGCCGTCACGCCTATGGCACGCTGCGCGACCAGTTGATCGGCATCCGCGTCGTCTACGCCGACGGCATGATCGCCAAGGCCGGTGGCATGGTCGTCAAGAATGTCTCCGGCTACGACATGATGAAACTGCATCTCGGCGCGCTCGGCACGGTGGCGGTCATCGTCAGCGCCAACTTCAAGCTGCTGCCGCGGCCGGCGTCGCAGGCGACGGCGGTGGCGCGCTTCGATGACCTGGCGCCGGCGCTGGCAACGGTCGACGCGCTGCTGGCTTCGCAGTTGATCCCGACGGCGATCGACGTCTTCGACGCGCCGGCCGCGGCCGCCATCGGCCTGGGCGGAGCAGGCGCGGCGCTGGCCGTGCGCTGCGAGGGGCCAGCCGCGGCGGTGGCGCGCACCACGCGCGACGTGCTGGCGCTGGCCGGCGAGCGCGGCGGCCGCGACGGGCGCACACTCGATCAGCCGGCCAGCGACGACCTGTGGGCTACTGCCGCCAACCTGGCCCAGGTCGCTGACCTGGCGTCGGATGAGGCGGTGCTGAAGCTCGCCGTCGTGCCGACCGATGTGCCGGCCGCGCTCGAATCCATCGCGACCGCCTGCACCGACGCCGGCCTGACGGCCCTGCGCACCGCTCAGGCCGGCGTCGGTGTCGTGCTAGCCCGCGTGCGCCCGGCCGCCGGCGTCGACGCCGGCCCGGCGCTGGCGCGGGTTCAGGCCGCGCTCGTCGTCCGCTGGCGGCACGCGACCGTCCTCGGCTGCGCGCCGCACCTCAAGCCGGGGCTTGCCATCTGGGGCGCCGAGCCATCCGGTCTGGCTGTGATGAAGGCCATCAAGCAGGAGTACGACCCCAACCGCACCCTCAACCCCGGCCGCTATGTCGGCGGCATCTAAACAGAAGCCCAGACGGGATGCCCAGGCCCCCGTAGGGGCGGTTCGCGAACCACCCCTACGCTACGCAATACGAAGTATGCTATTCCCATGCGCGCTTCGGTATAGGGCAGGAGGCACGCGAAGACCAGGAGGACCAGGAGGTTACGAGACGCGGGCGGAACGGCTCGAGGCCGTCATCCCCCGCCCGCTCCCACCGCGGTGGGCACGGGAGCCGATCCCGGCCGACCGCGGTCCGTCCCCACTCCCACCGCGGTGGGAGCGGGCGAGGGTGAGGGTTCTCCGTTCCCTGCCCCAGATATCCAGCACCCAAAGGAGATATGCATGGCCATCGCGGCCGACCATGAGCTTGAGACGCCCGCCAGTGACGTGCGCGGCTTCACCGCGCTGGATGCGCCCAGCCCGGACATCCTCAACAAGTGTGTCCACTGCGGGCTGTGCCTGCCGGCCTGCCCGACCTTCCGGGAGACAGGGCTGGAAAGCTCGTCGCCGCGCGGCCGCATTCACCTGATCCGAGCGGTGCATACCGGACGGCTGGGTATCGACGACCCGGTGTTCGTGCATCAGATGCACGAGTGTCTCGTCTGCCGGGCGTGCGAGCCAGCCTGCCCATCGGGTGTGGAGTACGGTCAACTCGTTGAGGCGGCGCGGGCGCAGGTCGAGCAGACCCGGCCCGAGCCACCACCCCTGGAGGGACTGGCCCGGCTGCTGACTTTCCAGGTGCTGTTCACCGACCTGGGCCGCTTCCGGCTGTTCTCGCGCCTGATCCAGGCCTATCAGCGCTCGGGCCTGCGTCACCTGGCGCGCGCCAGTGGTGTGCTGAGCCTGATTGGCATGCAGCGGCTCGACTCGTTCCTGCCGCCGGTAGCGCGTCGCTTCCTGACGCCGGGGACGGAGCAGTGGGCGCCGCGCGGTGCGCCGCGGGCGCGGGTGGCGCTGCTCGCCGGCTGCATCATGAGCACCGCCTACGCCAACATCGATCGCGCCACGGCGCGCGTGCTGGCCGCCAACGGCTGCGAGGTGATCGTTCCGGAAGGCCAGGGCTGCTGCGGCGCGCTGCACGTGCATGCCGGCAACCTGAACGGCGGCCGGGCGCTGGCGCGGGCGAACATCGATGCCTTCGAGCGGCTCGACGTCGACGCCATCATCATCAACGCCGCCGGCTGCGGCGCGCAGCTCAAGGAGTACGGCCACCTGCTCCACAACGACCCCGTCTACGCCCAACGCGCCGCCGCCTTCTCGGCGCGGGTGCGGGACATCACCGAGTACCTGGCCAGCATCGAGTTGAACCCGGCCATGGGTTCGCTACCGCTGCGCGTCACCTACCAGGAACCGTGCCACCTGGCGCACGCCCAGCGCATCAGCCAGCAGCCGCGGGCGCTGCTGCGTCAGATCCCCGGCCTGACGCTCGTGGAGATGCAGGAGTCGGCCCTGTGCTGTGGTAGCGCCGGCATCTACAACGTCGTGCAGCCAGCGATGTCCGACGCGCTCGGGGAACGCAAGGTTCGCCATGCGCTGGCCACCGGCGCGGAGGTGGTCGTGTCGGCCAATCCCGGCTGCATGATTCAGGTGCAGGCCAACCTGAAGAAGGTCGGCTCGCCGGTGCGCGTACGCCACATCGTCGAGTTGCTCGACGATGCCTACGCCGCTCGGCAGTAGCGCCAGTAGGAGCAGGAGAACGAGTAGGGTCAGGACCCCGAGTTCTCCGCCGACCCGGCCTCCTGGCGCTACTGACCATTTGGCTATGGACGCCTGCAACGGTCGTTGCGTACAGTAGGCGTGCCAGCGTGACCGATCGTCTGCCACCAGGGGCAGGCTATGTCCGCTGGCAACGGATCGCCACGTCACACCTGGCCAGCCGCGCCAGTAGTGAACCGCGGCGCCATGGGCCGGTCGCGCGAACGGGGTGCCCAGCCCGTCCAGAGCGGAGGCGGCGTGGCGACACGCCGCCAGCGCGCACCGGCGACCCGCCGTGCCGCCATGGCCTCACCGTCGTCACAAGGAGACCCCATGCCGCGCCGCGCTCCGCTCTATCTGCTGCTGGCTGTGCTGCTAAGCGCGACGGCGCTGGCTGGGCTGCCCCCGGCGCCACCGGCGCAGGCCGCCGCACCGCCATCACCCCTGGCGCTGCTGCGCGGCCAATTCGCCAGTCTGGAGGCCAGCCTGCGCGCGCAGGCCGACACGTCGGCGGTGACGCGTCAGCTTGCCGGGCGCGACGTCGCCGGCCTGGCGGTCACCGGCGGTGATCCGATCCCGCCGGCTGGACTCAAGCCGGAGGAGCAGCAGGCCTGGCGGGCGGCCCTGACGCGCGACGGCGCGAGTGGGCCGGCGCAGCTGGCGCCGTTCTTTCCGAATCGCTTCGGGGAGCCGTTCGCGGTCAGCGGTGGTGGCGCGACGGTCGTCTTCCAGGCGCGCGGGGCGAACGTCGCTGCCGTGGCCTTGGACGAGGGCAAGGTCGTCTACCAGGATGCCTACCGCGATACAGACAGCATCCACGCCGTCGGCAAGGACCGCAGCGAGGAGTTCCTGCTGCTGCGCTCGGCCGCCGCGCCGGCGCGCTTTAGTTACGACATCCTCAGCATCGATGGCGTCACCGATGTGACCCTGCGCGAGCGCGGCGTGCACTTCACCGGCCCCGGTGGCGGCCTGCAGATCGAGGCGCCCTGGTTGGTCGACGCCGCCGGCCAGCGCCATGACAAGCCGGTGCATTGGGAGCTGGACACGTTCAGCGATGGCGCCCACCGTCTGACGCTGGTGCTGGAACCGGCCGGCCTGACCTACCCGCTCGTCATCGACCCGACGTGGCTGATCGGCGTCGGCCTGGCCCATCCGGGCAACATCGGCATCGCTCGCCTGGAGCACACAACGACGCTGTTGAACAACGGCACGTCGCCACTGAACGGCCACATCCTTGTCGCGGGCGGCCTGGACGCGCTGGGGAACGCCACCGTCTCTGCAGAATTGTTCAACGCGATCACCAACATCTGGTCCTATACCGGCAGCCTGGCTGTAGCCCGTAAGAACCACACCGCCACCCTGCTGCCGAACGGCAAGGTGCTCGTCGCCGGCGGCTTCAACGGGCGCGAGAGCCAGCTTGCCGGCGCCGAGATCTATGACCCGGAGACGAAGACGTGGACGCAGACCTGCTCCCTGAACGTGCGGCGCGAGCGCCACACCGCGACGCTGCTTCACAGTGGCAAGGTGCTGGTGACCGGCGGCCAGACGAATACGGGTGCGTCGGTGGCGTCGGCCGAACTCTATGACCCGGCTGCGGCGTGCCCGTCGCCAAGCATGACCTGGACGATGACCGGCAGCATGACCGATGCGCGCGAGAAGCACACCACCACGCTCCTGCCAGATGGCCGGGTGCTAGTCATCGGCGGCCTGAAGGGTACGTCGGCGCTTAGTGATGAACTGACTACTGCGGAGATCTACAATCCTGCGACCGGCAGTTGGTCACCGGCCGGGACGCTCAGCCAGAAGCGCCAGCGCCACACGGCGACACTGCTGCGCGACGGCAAGGTGCTGGTCGTCGGCGGCTGCTGGGGCTTCAACGCCACTGAGCCACCCTGTCTGACGCCAGTGGCCGTGACCGAGGTGTACGACCCGGCGACTGGGAACTGGACTACGTCGGACCAACTGCGGCGCTTCTGGGACAGCGACCCGTGTCCGGGCGGGTTCGACCACACCGCCACCCTCCTCCCAGACGGTCGAGTGATGATCGTTGGCGGCCGCACGACGCACGATTGCGGCTCGGCCGCGACCGTCAAGTGGCGGTCGATCGATAGCTATGCGATCTACAACTCGACCGCGCCCAGCCTGTCACGCTGGGTGCAGTCTGGGATGCCGGTGGCGCAAGGCGTGCCGGTCACCGCGCACGCGCGCTACGGCCATACGGCCACGCTGCTGCCCAACGGTATAATCTTTATCACCAGCGGCTACAACCAGGGCGTCCTTACCTTGCCAACGCCGAACCCGTTCGATCCCTGGGAAGGCGCCCTCAGTGGCATGTCCACGCAGACGCTCTGGTACAACCCGTCCGAGGGCGCATTTAGCCCCGTCACGCCGATCGCCAGCACCGTCGCACGGGCCGATCACACCGCAACCTACCTGCCGACGATCAAGAAGGTGCTTGTCACCGGTGGCACTGGCGCCAGCGGCCCGCCGCTGCGATCGGCAGCGCTGTACGACAGTGAAACTGGCGCCTGGACGCCCGTTGGCGACATGAGCACCGCCCGCTCCGGCCATACCGCCACACTGCTGTTTACAGGCCAGGTGCTGGTCGCCGGCGGCCTTGGCGACGCCGCTACCACGACCAGCACGGAGATCTTCGAGCCGACGACGCTCCAATGGCGCCCAGTCGGCAGTCTGAATACCCAGCGCTACAGCCATACCGCGACGCTGCTGGCTAATGGCCAGGTGCTAGTTGTCGGAGGCAATATCAGCGCGATTGGCTACACCGACACGGCTGAGTTGTTTGACCCGGCAACAGAGGCCTGGGTCACTACCAACTCAGTTCCCAAGCCCCCCGGCCCTCTTGACGGGCGGGCACGCCACACTGCGACCCTGCTTCCCGATGGGACGGTACTCGTGGCCGGCGGCTACAATGGCCCCGTGGGCGGCATCGCTACGGCCCATCGCTTTAACCCGGTAACACGCACTTGGGCAGCAGCCAATAGCTCGCTCGCCCGCTACTGGCATACTGCGACGCTGCTGCCCAACGGTCTGGTGTTCATCTTCGGCGGCGATAACGGCACCGGCAAGAGTCCCGTCGGCCAGACCTACAACCCCAGCACGAATACCTGGAAGAACACAAAATGGGACTTGTCCGACTTCCCGGCGGACTTCCGAAAGTATGGCCACACCGCCACCATGCTCGGTTCCGGCTGGGTGCTGCTGGCCGGCGGTTTCGCCAAGAGCACGGCGTCGAACGACGCCTATCTGTACATCACCGAGGCTGATGACTACGTCTACGTCGGCTCCCTCATGGGCACCGGCCGCTACGCGCACACCGCATCGCTGCTGCCCAACCAGAAGGTGCTGCTCACTGGCGGCTTCACCGCGCCGCTGCGCGGCGGGCCGACGGAAAGCGCCGAACTCTACGACCGCGGCCTCGGCTTCCAGGACCCGGCGTGGCGGCCGAACGTGACGAGCCTGACGTCGGGCACCTTCACCAATCAGTTGCGTATCGGCAGCAGCATCGTCGCCAACGGCACCGGCTTTGCTAGCTATGGTCTGCCACCCGGCAGCAATGCCGGCAAGCCCGAGGGGAGCGGTGGCAGCGGCGCCGCCAACAGCGCGACGAACTACCCCGTCCTGCAGTTGCAGAGCCTGGCCAACGAGGAGCAGCGGCTGATACCGCTCGACCAGACCGTCGGTTGGTCGGCCACCAGCTTCACCTCGGCGGCGATCGAGGCGTTCACACCGGGCTGGGCGTTCGCTACGATCATCGTCAACGGCATCCCCAGCAAGTCATTTGCCTTCGAGATTCTCAGCCCACTAGCTGGCGCGACGACGTGGTACTTCGCCGAGGGCTACACCGGCGCCGGCTTCGACGAGTACCTGACCATTCAGAACCCCAACGCGAGCGCCGCCGACGTCAAGATCACCTACTACCTGGGTCAGGGCGGCCCAGAGGTAAGGACCTTCAGCGTGCCGGCCAACCGGCGCGACACCGTCGTCGTGCATGAGGCAGCCCGGGGCGTCGGCCGCAACCAGGCGGTCAGCGCCAAAGTCGAGAGCACCAACGGCGTCGGCATCATCGTCGAGCGGCCGATGTACTTCAACTACACCGGCGCGGGGGTCGCGAACGTCGATGGCGCCCACAATGTCATGGGCGTCACGGCGACGCAGAAGACGTGGCTCTTCGCCGAGGGCTGGACCGGCGCCGGCTTCGACGAATACCTGACGATCATGAACCCCAATCCGAACGCCATTACCATTACGATCACCTATTACCTGTCGTCCGGGCAGGTCATCACGAAGAACATCCCCGTGCTGGCCAGCTCGCGCTACACCGTCAGCGTGCACAGCGACAGCGAAGGCGTCGGCCGCGACAAGGCGGTGTCGGCGCGGGTCACGACCAGCGACAACGGCGGCATCGTCGTCGAGCGTCCGATGTACTTCCGCTACAGCGGCGCGACGATGTCGGGTGTCGACGGCGGCCACAACGTCATGGGCGCCCCACAGCCACGAACCAACTGGTACTTCCCAGAGGGCTTCACCGGCAACGCCACGGTGCTGTTCGACACCTACCTCACGATCATGAACATGGATGCGAACCCGGCGCCGGTGACGCTAACCTACTTCATCGCCCCCAACGCCGCACCGACGGTCAAGAATGTCACCGTGCCGGCCAACAGCCGCTACACGGTCAATGTCCACGACGCCGCCGAGGGCGTCGGCCGTGACAGGGGCGTTGCCACCCATGTCATGACCAGCAACCCCAATGGCATCGTCGTCGAGCGGCCGACATACTTCCGCACCGTCAGCGCCCCGCTCCGCGACGGCGGCTTCAACGTCATGGGCGCGCCGCAGCCGAAGAAGGCCTGGTTCTTCGCCGAGGGCTACACCGGTGACGGATTCGATCAGTCGCTCATCATTCTCAACCCGCACACGTCCGACGCGGCGGTGACGATCACGTACTTCCTCGACAGCGGCACGCCGGTCATCAAGCAACTGACCGTGCCGGACCGCGAACGGCGCATCGTCCTGGTCCACGAGATGGCAGACGGCGTTGGCCGGGGCAAGGCAGTCTCGGCCAAGGTCGAGACGACCCACAGCGGCGGCATCGTCGTCGAGCGGCCGATGTACTTCACCTTCACCGGCAGCATGGGCACCGTCACCGACGCGCACACGGTCATGGGCTACGCGCCGTAGGCCCATCGCTACCGGCGCTCGGTTCCACGCCACTGCCCTCGATGCCGCCCACTCGCCAGCACGAGTGGGCGGCATCGTCGTTGGCCACCCCTGGCTACCCAGCGCCATGGCGTTGCTGGCCGATCCGACTGGGTGTATACTGGTCCTAGATTGGATTGATTCCTATCTAGGATGGGGCGATGACCGTCACTTCTACCATCGCGCAGACGTTTCGAGCGCACGGCCTGCGCGTCACCGCGCAGCGCCTGGCGGTGGCCGCGGCCGTGGCCGAGCACGGTCGCCACCAGACCGCTGACGAAGTCTACGCGCGCGTTCGCCGCGATCTGCCGGCGATCTCGCTGACGACGGTCTACAAGATCCTCAACGAGCTCGTCGAGCTGGGCCGGGCGCAGCGCGTGGCGCTGGGCGACGGCGTCCTCCGCTTCGACCCGAATGTCGCGCCGCACGCGCATCTGGTCTGCCAGGGTTGCGGCGCGACCGAGGACCTGCTGGCCGAGGAGTACTACGCCGGCCTGCCGGCCGTCGCCAGCCGTGGCTACCAGATCACGCATCACGCCGTGGTGTTCGTTGGCGTCTGTCCGCGCTGTCAGGCCGGGACAACGGCCGGCGTTCGCGTTGACTAACACCTGACGTGAGTCGCCTCATATAACAATGATTTCGAAGAAACGCGCGCGCCCAAGAGGAGCCACTCATGACGACTGCCAGCCCGCCCGTCACCGCCGCGGCAACGCGCCACCAGCCGCCGCCAGCCGGCCGCGCCTGGTCGCTGGCCGCGCTGTGGGAGCGCTTCGGCATTGGCCTTTCGCCGGCGCTGTGCCTGCTAGGGCTGGTGCTGGCGGGCGCTGTGCAGTCGCTCGGCTGGCCGGAGCCGGCGGTGCTGGCGCTGTACATTGGGGCCTATGTCGCCGGTGGGCTGCTGGCGACGCGCACGGCGGTGCGGGAACTGCTGCGACGCACGATCAACGTCGACCTGCTGATGGTGCTGGCGGCGCTGGGTGCGGCTAGCATCGGCTACTGGCAGGAGGGCGGCATCCTGCTGTTCTTGTTTTCGCTGTCGAACGCGCTGCAGGCCTACGCCCTCGATCGCACCCGCCGCGCCATCACTGCGCTGATGGACCTGCGCCCGGACACGGCCGTCGTCGTCGATGGCGACCGCGAGCGGCGACTGCCGGTGGAGGAGGTGGCCATCGGGCAACTCCTGCTGGTGCGGCCGGGCGACCGGCTGCCGCTGGACGGGGTCATCGTCAGCGGCGTCACCAGCGTCGATCAGGCGCCCATCACCGGCGAGTCGGTGCCGGTAACGAAGGTGGCCGGCGATCAGGTGTTCGCCGGTACGATCAACCAGGAGGGCGCCATCACGATGCGCGTCGCCAAGTTGGCCGGCGAGTCGACACTGGCGCGCATCATCGGGCTGGTGGTTGAGGCCCAGGAGAACAAAGCGCCCACCGAGCGTACCGTCGAGCGTGTCGAGCAGCGCTACGCTGCCGCCGTCATCCTGCTGACGCTGGCGGCCATCACCGTGCCGGCGCTGCTGGGCCAACCGTGGGACAGCAGCTTCTACCGAGCAATGACGCTGATGGTCGTCGCCTCGCCGTGCGCGATCGCGATGGCGGCGCCATCGGCGATGCTGTCGGCCATCGCCAACGCCGCCCGCCAGGGCATTCTATTCAAGGGCGGCACACACCTGGAGGCGATGGCGACGCTGAAGATCGTGGCGCTGGACAAGACCGGAACGCTCACGACCGGCCGCCTGCGCCTGACCGATGTCGTCGGTCACGATGGCGGCGACCCGGCCGACGTGCTGCGACTGGCGGCCTCGCTGGAGCGCCACTCGGAGCATCCGATCGCCACCGCGCTGCTGACGGCCGCGCGCCAGCAGAACCTGGACCTGACCGAGCCGGTGGACGCGCAGGCGGTGCCGGGTCGCGGCCTGCAGGGGTTGGTTGACGGCCGGCGCCTGCTGGTCGGCAACCCGGCGTTCATAACCGAAGCCGGTCTGGCGCTGCCGCCAGCGCTCCAGACCAGCATCACCCGCCTGCAGGCCGAGGGCAAGACGGTGATGGTCGTCGCGGCCGAGCAGCCACTTGGCGCGGTCGCCGTAGCCGATACACCACGCGCGACGGCGCCGGCGGTCATCGCCCGGCTGCGCCGACTCGGCATCGAGCGCATCATCATGCTCACCGGCGATCATTCCGTCGTGGCGGCGGCGCTGGGGCGCGGCCTGGGCGTCGACGAGGTACGGGCCGATCTGCTGCCGGAGGAGAAGCAGCAGGTGATTGCCGCGCTGATGCGGGAGACCGGCCACGTGGCGATGGTCGGCGACGGCGTCAACGACGCGCCGGCGCTGGCGACGGCGACGGTCGGTGTAGCCATGGGTGCGGCCGGCACCGATGTGGCGCTGGAGACGGCCGATATTGTGCTGATGGCCGACGACCTGACCCGCCTGCCGTACGTGATCGACCTGAGCCGGCGCACGCGACGCACGGTCTATCAGAATCTCGCCTTCGCGCTCGGCGTCATCCTGGTCCTGGTCGTGGCGACCCTGATGAACGCGATGACCCTGCCGCTCGGTGTCTTGGGCCACGAGGGCAGCACCGTGCTGGTGATCCTCAACAGCCTGCGCCTGCTGGTCTTCCGCGACGACCGCGCCTCCGCGCCCGAACGGGCCGAGCAGGCGACGTGGGCGCAGCAGACCGAGTGAGCCAGTGGGTCTGTGGCGCACCCATCCACCCCCTCCATCCTGCCCACTCGCCCCCTGGCCCGCGTCGATCTCGATGCGGGGCCGGGATTGAGGTCCGTGCCGCCCGCGCCAGGGCGACAGCGGTCAGCACGGGCGCGGGCGGTCGCGGTGCTGGCCAGCCAGCGCGTGTGGGCAGCCACTACCGCCGGGGGATCACGCACCGTGTTCCTGCCCCGACGCCAACCCCAAACCGCACCCCCGACTACTGGCGTACAATGCTCAGCAACACGAGCACGCACGCCACTGGTCCACAGCCAGGGGTGCATGGGTGTCGATTGGGAGAGGGGTCGCCGTGGTGAGGCGAACCTGGCCAAATCTGCGTCTGGGGCGCCTGTCGCTGGGGAGTGGGCTGGGCTGGCTGGTGCTGCTGCCAGCGGTCGCCTGGGCGGTGGCGAGTCAGTACATGCCGCTGTTCGCGCCGGGGCTGGGCGAATTCACATCGTGGGCCGTGGGCGTCAGCGCGGCGCTGCTGCTGCTCGCGTCGGTCGTGGCGCACACGCTGGCCCACGCCGGCGCCGCCCGGTTGCTGGGCGCGGCCCGGCCGGCGCGGCTGTGGCTCGGCCCACTAGGCGACGCCGCGCAAGCGTGGCCGGTGGCGCCGTCGCCGTGGGCTGAGGCAACTGGGGCGCTAGCCGGGCCGCTGGCCAGCGTGCTGCTGGCCGGGGCGGCCTATCTGGTGTGGGATCAGCAGTGGCACCCGTGGCTGAACATCGGTCTGCCGCTTGTCATCGTCGTCAACCTCGTCATTGCCGCGCTCAACCTGGCGCCGGGCTTCCCGCTCGACGGCGGCCGGCTGGCGCGGGCGATCACCTGGGGGCTGCTGGGTCGTCCCGATCAGGCGACTCGCGTGGCGACGGTGATGGGCTGGCTGATCGTGACGGGCCTGGCCGCGTGGGGCGGAGCGCTGACGCTGCAATCGGCGCGGTTCCACCTCGAGGTCGGCCTGGCCACGCTTGCCGTCGCCGGCCTGCTGGCGCTGCTGCGCCTGGCGCCCACCTGGCGTTGGCAGACGCCGCCGCCGCGCCGGCGCTGGTCGCCGGCCCAGCGGCTCGGCCGTGTCGCCATCGCCGGCCTCCTCGGCCTCGGATTGCTGGCGCCGCCGGCCAGCCTGCTGCCGACGCTCGATGGCCTGCTCGCGCCGGGCCGGGCCATCGCTGTCGAGCCGATGATCGCCTTTGAGGGGCCAGTCCGGCAGCAGCATGCCGGCCGCTTCCTGCTGACGTCGGTCATCACGCAGACGCCGATCGTCGCCGGCCAGTGGCTGCAGGGACAGGTCGATCCCACCGTGACACTCGTGCCGCCGGAGCGGATCGTGCCGCCGGATACCTCGCCGCGCCAGGCGATCGCGCGCAGCGCCAGCCAGTTGGAAGACAGCACCATCACCGCCAGTGTCGTGGCGCTGCGCCTGGCCGGTTACACACCACGCCTGACGGGTGATGGCGCGACGATTGTCAGTATCGCGCCGGACAGCCCGAGCACTGGCCTGCTGCAACCCGGCGACCGCGTCGTCGGCCTGGATGCGATGCCGGTGGCGACCGCCGCCGACCTGGTCGCCGCCGTGCGCCAGCAGAGCGGCCAAACCAGCGTCGACGCGCTGGTGGAGCGCGACGGCCAGAGTCTGACACTGGTGCTGCCGCTGCTGCCACCCGCCCGCGCCGGCGACCCGCCTCGCCTTGGCGTCAGCATCGAGACCACCAACGGCCGGGCCGATCTGCCGTTCCCCGTGCAGATCACGCCGCAGCGCATCGTCGGCGGACCGTCAGCTGGGCTGATGTTCACGCTGACACTCTACAACCTGCTGTCACCGGAGGACATCACCGGCGGCCAGTCCATCGCCGGCACCGGCACGATCGACATGAACGGCACGGTCGGCCCGATCGGCGGCGTCAGCCAGAAGGTGGCCGCGGCCGAGCAAGCCGGCGCCCGCTACTTCCTGGCGCCGCGTGGCAACGCCGATGAGGCACGGCGCGTGGCGCGCACGATGACGGTCGTGCCGGTGGCAACGGCAGCGGAGGCGATCGCCGCTCTGCGGCGCTTGAGCGCTGCACCTTGAGCGTATACTGGTGCAGGAGTCGCAGGCGGCCGGCTCAGGTCTTTCACGTTTCTCCTGGCGATCCTGGCCTCCCGGGCCTCGAAAGGTGGCGGCGATGCTGCGGCTACCGACAAGCGACACCGGGTACCCGTCGCCTCGCCAGGGCCGCGAGGCGCTGCCGGACACGCTCGACGCGCTGCGCGCGCGCCGGCTGGCAGCCCCCCCACCCCGACCGCGTGGCATCCACCGCCAGCGCTTGTTCGATCGCCTGCGCGACGACAACCAGCCGCTGGCGATGGTGGTGGCGCCGGCCGGCTACGGCAAGACGACGCTGCTGACCGACTGGCTCGCCCGCGACGGGCGGCGGGCGGCCTGGCTGCCGCTGGAGACCGGCGACGACGACTCGCGATGCTTCTGGACGGCCGTGGCCGCGGCCCTCGACGTACTCCAGCCGGGCATCATGCGGCGCACATTGGAGCTGCTGCCGGCGCTGGCGCCGCCGATCGGGGCGGCGGTGCTGGCGGTGCTGCTGCCGGACGTGGCTGAGCAGTTGACGGCCGACGCCCAGGGCCGCCCGGCGCTGCTGGTACTGGATGACTACCAGATGATCCAGGACCGTGCCATCCACGCCGAGCTAGCGCGGCTGATCGACCGCCTGCCGCCGAGCCTCCGCCTCGTCATCGCCAGTCGCGAGGACCCGCCGCTGCCGCTGGCGCGCTGGCGCGTGCGCCATCAACTGGCCGAAGTGCGCACCGCCGACCTCGCCTTCACCGAACCAGAGACGACCGCCTTCCTGCACGGCACGATGGGGCTGGACCTACCCGCGCCGGCCGTGGCGATGCTGACCGATCGCACCGAGGGCTGGGTGGCGGCGCTCCAGATCGCGGCGCTGTCGCTGCGCGGTCAGACCGACCCAGCGGCTTTTCTCGACGGCTTTCGCGGCAGCCATCGCCACGTGGCAACCTACCTGGCCGATGAGGTGCTCGACCGCGAGCCGCCGGCGGTACAGCGCTTTCTGGTGCAGACGGCCGTGCTCGACCGGTTGTGTGCGTCGTTGTGCGAGGCGGTGGTGGACGAGCCGGCCGGGCCGGGCGCACGCGCGGCGGCGCAGCTGGCGCATCTGGAGGCAGCGAGCCTGTTCCTGGTGCCGCTGGACAACGACTGTGTCTGGTTCCGCTACCATCGGTTGTTCAGCGATGTGTTGCTGCGACGCCTGCGCACGCTGACGCCCGAGTTGGAGCCGCTGCTGCGCCGGCGCGCGGCCGCCTGGTTCGAGCGGGCCGGCTTCCCGGCCGATGCCATCGCCCAGGTGCTGGCGGGCGCGGATTGGGCGATGGCGGCGGCGCTGATCGAGCGCCTGGCCGACGACCGCTGGCGACACGGCGACGCGGCAACACTGGATGGCTGGCTGGCGGCGCTGCCGCTGGACGTGGTGCGCGCCCGCCCGCGGCTAGCGTTCGTGCGCGCGGCCATGGCCCACGCGGCGGCCGACTTCGAGACACTGGCGCCCTGGCTGGCGGCCGTTGAGGCGGGCCTGATAGCGGAGGAGGCCCAGCCGGACACGACACTGACACCGCCGACAGCGGTGCTGCGGGCGCGGGTGATGGTGCTGCGCAGCACGGTGACCCGCGCCCGCGGCGACGTGAGCGGGGCGCGGGCGCTGGCCCAGCAAGCGCTGGCCGCCCTGCCCCCCGATGATCGCGACTGGCGAGCGACGCTGTTGGTGCACGAGTTGGGGCCAATCGCCTACGCCGCCGACGATCTCGCCGGTGCGGAAGCGGCCTTCGGCCAGGGCGCCGGTCTGGCGCGCACCGCCGACAACCGGCCGGTGTTGCTGCGCGCGCTCGGCTTGCGAGCGCTGGTGCTGCACGACCGCGGCCGGCTGACGACGGCGACGACGCTGCTGGGAGAGGCCCGCCGCCTAGCGGCCCACCTGAACGCCGAGACGCTGCCGGCAATGCGCTATCTGGACCTCGTCGCCGGAATCATCTGCCACGACCGTGATGACCTGGCCGGCGCCGCGGCTGCCCTGCGGACCAGTCTGGAGCGCGGCTGCCGGCAGCGGATGCCGATCCTGGACTATTGGGAGACCGTCCTGGCGGCACGGCTGGCGCTGACGCACCACGACGCGGCTGCGCTGGCGACGGCCATCGATGACGGCGAGGCCGTGCTGCAGTCGGTTCACTACTATCCGACCCTCCCCCCCTGGTGGGAAGCCAACATCCCCGCCTGGCGCGCGCGGGCCGCGGCCGCCCGCGGCGATATCGCCGCTGTGCGCCACTGGCTGTCCGAGACGGCGCCGCGCGCCGCCCTGGCCGATGCCCCGCTAGCCTGGTGGACCTATCGCTCGATCCCACCGATGCTGGCGCGCGCACGTCTGCTGGTGGGCGACGCGGCCGGTGCGCTGAGCATGCTGGATGTGTTGACGACGCGAGCAGCGGCGGTAGACGCTGGCGATGTGCTGCTCGAGTTGCTGGCGCTCCAGGTGCTGGCGCTGGCGCAGCTCGGGCGCAGCGATGATGCCCAGCGCGTGCTGGCGCGCATGCTGGCCCTGGCCGAGCCGGAGGGTTACGTCCGCCCCTTCCTGGACGAGGGCAGCCGGCTGATCGAGGAGCTGCGCCGCTGCGCCGCCCAACCCGGCCCGGCCGCCGGCTACGCGCGCCGGCTGCTGGCGCGGCAGTCGCCTGGCAGCACGGTCCGCGCCTTGCCGTCGATATCGCTCCAGCCGGGCAGCCGCGCCAGCGCCCCGGTGGCCAATCCGCTCGCGGGCACGCCGGCGGTCGAGGCGCTCACCGCCCGCGAGCTGACGGTACTGCGCCACACGGCCGCCGGGCAATCGAACGAGGCTATCGGGCGCGAGCTGGGCCTCACTGTCGGCACGGTGAAATGGTACCTGCGCGTCATCTTCGACAAGCTGGCGGTGCGGCGGCGGACGGAAGCCGTGGCGCGCGCCCGGCAGCTCGGTCTGCTGGACTGAACCAGCGGCGGCCGCAAGACAGGGTCGGCGCGGCAACACCGCTCCTCACTTTCGACAGGTGCGTTTCTGGAGAAGTGTGAGTAGATTGGCGGTAGGCTGGCAGCGGCCGAGCCGGCATCCTCATGGTCCAGATCGGGAGCGCGATGGCCACGGACCTCGCCTACGACATCGTGGTGGCAATCGGTCCCGACCCGCGCCTGCGCGACTGGCTGGGCGACGTCACGCTGCACCCTGGTCCAGACGCGACAACCTGCCTGCGCACGCCGCCGATTGACCAGACCGCACTGCGGGGCTTGCTCTCGACGATCTTCAACCTGAACCTGGGCCTGCTGGCGGTGCAGTCGCTCCCCGCGCCGCCCGGGTCCGCTGGCGAACTCGCGACCCGGTGCATCACGACCTGATCGAAATCGCCGCCCGGCGCGGCGCACTCGTGCATGGGAGGCCCCACTCGTGCCCACGACTATCCCTCAGCGCCGCTCGCCCGAGGCTCTGTCTGATGAGGCGCTGCTGACCGACGTTGGCCGCGGCGATCGGGAGGCGCTGACCCGTCTCTACGACCGGCACTACCGGACCGTGTTTGCCCAGGCGCTGCGCATCACCGGCGACCGGGACCTGGCAGAAGATGTGACCCAGGAGGTCTTCCTGCGCGTTTGGCGCAGGGCGGAGACGTATGACCCGGCGCGCGGCCGGGCGATCGCCTGGCTTATGACCGTCACCCACAACCAGGCGCTGAATCACCTGCGCCACCCCCACTGCCAGCAGCGCCTACCGACCGACGGCGACGGCGCGACGACCCTGCTGGAGCTGGCCGACCCAGCGGCCGACACCGAGCGCGAAGCCTGGCATGCCGAGGAGCAGCGGCTGCTCGTGACAGCGCTGGGCACGCTGCCGCTGCCTCAGCGCGAGGTGATCGTGGCCGCCTTCTACGGTGGCCTGAGCCACGCCCAGATCGCGGAGCGGCAAGGGTTGCCATTCGGCACCGTCAAATCGCGAATCCGCCTCGGCCTGCGCCGGTTGGGCGCGCAACTGGAGTGGCAGGGACCGGAGCTGGGGCTAGCCCTGCACGCCCGCGCCGCTGAACCCGCGGCATAGCGCGTGGGTCAAGGCGGCGGAGCAGCCTGAGTGGGTGGCCGAGGCCAAGGAGAACGAGGAGCACACGGGGTCGGGAGATCCGAAATGGAGGCTCCCCCAGCCCCGGTACTCGGCTAGCGCCTGTTGCCACCGCCCGTCAGTACCACCAGGGACGTCTGGGCCGGCGTCACCGACGCGCGCCGATGCCCGGCGACTGGAACAACTCCAGCGTGAAGCCGTCCGGATCGCGCAGATAGCAGCCGATCGCGCCAGCATTGGCGCCGCTCGTCACCGGCGCCGGCGGCGAGATGAAGCCCACGCCGTGGGCCGCCAGCCGCTCATAGACGGCCTGGATATCGGTAACCTGGAAGCACAGATGCCCGTTGCCGGGCCGGTTCGTCTCGCGCGGCGTCGCCGGCGCCGGGTGCGAGGTGTACTCCAGCAACTCCAGCACATGCCCCGCACCGAGCGCAACCGCCAGCCAGGCCGTCTTCAGGTAGACATCGGCAAACCCCGTGATCGTCGCCAGGTACGGCCGCTGCCCCTCCTGCCGGCCGAGCAGCGTCAGCCCCAGCACATCGCGGTAGAACACGATCGACCGCTCGATATCGGCCACCGTGAAACCGGTGTGGTTGACGGCCACCAGGCCGGCCCGGTCCGACTCGCTCGCCATCCTGCCTCCTCGCGCTCCCCACCAGCACAGGAACTGTAACCGCGAATGGACGCGAATAGTCGCGGTCGTGCGCGGCGCGAGCCGTGCCCGGTCGCGGCCGGCGCCGATCGTCAGAGGATCTCCTGGCCGAGGTCGTGGTAGACGCCGGCAGCCACCAGCTCCAGCGGCTGTGTCAGGCCATCCAGATCTGTGGCAATGCCGGTCAGCGCCGCCAGGTTCGGCAATCGCCAGATGGCGATGCCGCCCGGCTCGGGCGCCAGCCGACCGATGCGGGTCGCCAGCAGCAGCAGTGGCTGGTCAGGCCGCCGGTCGGCGCGCTCACCGTACCAGCCGGCGATAATCGGGACGCCGGCAGTGGGTCGGAAGAACTCAGCGTAGTAGACTCCGTGTCGCGCCGCGATCGGCTCGCGCAGCGGGAGGTAGCAGCCGGCTGCGTCGATGCGGGCGACACCGTGGAACGGGCGCTCGAGGTGGTTGACTGTGCCGCTCCGAAACAGGTGATCCCAGGCGTCGAGTCGCTCCAGGTCGGCCGTCGGTGTGTACCAGACGCCGAGATACTCCGGCTCCGGTCCGAGACGCCAGGTGCGGCCCAGGTTCAGCAGCAGCCGGTCGGCGGCGTGAGCGTCACCCCAACCCTCCTGGCTGGTGGTGGCAACGCGATGGAACTCGGCGATATCGATCTCCGGTCGCCGGCTGATATACTCGATGTACACGAGCGCCACGAGCGCCTCCTCCCAGGGCTGTGCCAACGGCGGTCAGGCCGGCACGGTGATGGCGACCTCGTGGCCGACGGTGGCCGAAGCGTACAGCGCGTTCATCAGGCGCTGGATGCGGACGATCTCCGCGCCAGCGACCGGCGCCGGCCCGCCCTGGTGCGCGGCGGCGAGGAAATCGTCGATGAGGCGGTCCATCCGGTAGTCGCAGGGCGCGAGCATCTCGCGCGACGGCGTGGCGTCGACCCAGGCATCGCCCCGATCGTGCCAGATGCGCAGCGGCGCGATCGCGGCCGCGCCGCGCGTGCCGAGGATCTCCCAACCTTCGGGCCGGGTCGATGGCGGCTGCAGCCAGTTGGCCTCAACCGTTAGCGCTGCGCCGCCGGCCAGTCGGACTAGTCCGACGGCCAGATCTTCGATGTCGGGATCAACGGCCGCCGCGTCGATGCCGGCCAGCGCGCCCACGAACGCGACCGGCGGCACATGCGCTAGCCGCTGTCGGCAGACGGCGCTGGCCGTGAGCGGCTCCGGGTGGCCGAGCAGCCACAGCGCCAGGTCCAGGTTGTGGATCGTCCAGTGCGTCAGGACACCACCGCCAGCGACGGCCCGATCGTGGAACCCACGGCCACGCGGGAAGCCATGGACGCCGCCGCCCCAGGTGCGCACCGTCAGAACGTCACCCAGGTCGCCGGCGGCGATGCGCTCGCGCAGGTAGCGCGCTTCGTCCCAGGTGCGATACTCGAAGCAGATCGACAGCAGCCGACCGGCGCGGTCGGCGGCGGCCACCATAGCCTCGGCCTCAGCCACCGTCAGCGCGATCGGCTTCTCGCACAGCACGTGGCAACCGGCGGCCAGCGCTCGCTCCGTCAGGTCGCGGTGGCTGTCGGGCATGGTGGTAATGCTGACGACCTCCGGCCGCGCCGTCGCCAGCAGCTCATCGACGCTGGTGAAGGCGGGCACGCCGGCCGCAGCACCCAGATCCCGTGCCCGGCCAGCATCGACATCGCATACGCCGACGAGCCGGCAGCGACCGGCCGCCGCCGCTGCGGCATAGGCCGGCACGTGCCCTTCGCGGGCAATTCGCCCACAGCCAACGATCGCGACCCGTGGCGCCGTCATGCGCTCCTCCGCGCGCCATGCTAGCCCGACATGGGGGGCTGGGAGCTGCCCACTCCATCCAGCCTATCCAGGCGTCATCTCAGCGATCACCGCAGTGGACGAGGTACACGGAATGGACAGCCCCCAGCCTCTGCCGGCTACCGGTCGAGGGGGAAGCAGGCGTAGATGGTGGCGTCCAGGCCGCCGGGCGCGCACGCCTGGCCGATGCGCACGTCGCCAAGGGTCGTCGTCAGCAGGAATGCCTCGGTGCGGGTGACGCCGAGCCGCTCGATCAACAACCCGACCAGGCCATCGACGGCCAGGCTGACGGCCGCCTCCAACGTCGGGGCGCTGCCGGTAGCGGCGATCAGGCCGTCGACCTCGATCCAGGGTCGTGCCCGACCGGCGCCCGGCGCCAGTTCG
>JADLAZ010000034.1 GCA_020849725.1 Chloroflexota bacterium | reverse complement strand
GGACCAGGATGTCATCTCGCATCAGCGAACCCATGCTGACCTGCTGGCGAAGGTGCGCCGACACGAGGTAGACATCATCATCGGCACGCAGATGATCGCCAAGGGCCTGGACCTGCCGCGCATCATGGCCGTCGGCGTCGTCACGGCGGACACGTTGCTCCACCTGCCGGATTTCCGGGCCAGCGAGCGCACGTACCAGCTGCTGGCGCAGGTGGCCGGGCGCGCCGGCCGGCGCTCGCCAGGCGCGGTGGTCGTCATGCAGTCGTACACGCCGGGCCACTACTGCCTGCAGGCGGCTGCGGCCCATGACTACGCGAGCTTCTACCGGGAGGAAATCGCGTTTCGAGAGGCGCACCGGTATCCGCCCTTCTCGCGGCTGGCCCTGTTCGTGTTCAGCCATCACAACGAGCAGACCTGTCAGCGCGAGGCGACCGCACTGGCAGAGCAGTTGACTGAGGCCGGCGCCCGTCGTGGCATCGCCGATCTCGATGTGCTTGGGCCAGCCCCGAGCTTTGCCCGACGGGTGCGGGGCAGCTACCGCTGGCAGGTGCTCATCCGTGCCCACTCGCTCACCGCCATGCTCGACGATATACTCATACCGCCGGGATGGACCGTGGACGTCGACCCGGCCAGCTTGCTGTAACGGTGTGCTGCCCGGATACTGCGGCCGGCGTCACGGCTCGCCGCATGCATGGCCCGCGGGCACTGACACCGGGCCGACCGAGACGGTGGACACAAGAGGCCATGGCGATTCTGCAGATCGTTACCGTCCCTGACGAGCGCTTGCGCCGCCCCACGACCAAGATCGGGCGCGTTGACGCGCAGGTACGCCAGTTGATCGCAAGCATGCGGGAGACGATGGTGGCGGCGCATGGCGTCGGCCTGGCCGCGCCCCAGGTCGGCGTCGCGCGCCGCCTCATCGTCGTTGGCATCCCTCCCGAGCACGATGATGATCACCCAGCGGGCCTCCAACTGACCCTGATCAATCCCGAGCTGGTCCGCTTTGGCGGTGAGCAGACCGGCGACGAGGGCTGCCTGAGCATTCCCGGCTGGGCCGGCGAGGTGACTCGCTACGACCGCGTGACGGTGCGGGCGCTCGATCCAGACGGCAAGGAGGTCCGGATCAAGGCCCGGGCCTACCTCGCCCGAGTGCTTCAGCATGAGATTGATCACCTGGACGGCATCCTGTTCACCGACCGCATGAAGGACCCAACGGCGCTGCGACCGGTGGACACCGGTCAGCCTGTCGATGCTCAGGACGACGTGCTGGTGTGATCGCGCCGCGGCCCGGGTGCGTTGCCGCGATCTCCAGCGTTCTAGGCGATAGCGTGAGAAGGCAACGGAACGTGACCCGCCGCCGCCGGTCGATGCGGACCTGATCGCCGCCCGGCGGGACATGGAGTTCGTAGTCATGGACGAGCAGGGTGACGGCGGGACGCCCAATGCGGACCCACCGGTCGACAACGGCGCCGGTCCAGCCGCCCGGCCAGACGCGGCCGAGCGTGGTAGTCGCTCGGTGCTGCGTCGCGAGCGCAGCCGGCCGGCGGCCGCTGCCCCGCCCCCCGAACCGCCCCAGCCGGCGCCCTATGAGCGGCAACGTGCGCCTTATGCCGACCTTGAGTGGCGCGAGGTGCAGCGTGGCCGTCGGCCCGGCGATACCTACGTGCGCATCGTGCGACCGGTGCAGCGCGATTTCCAGCAGGTGCGACCAGACCACCTGGTGGCGAAGGAGACGACCGGCGCGCCGCGCGGCGGTGTTGGTCGCTCCTGGCAGGCGGTGCGGCGGCTGCTGATCGGCCGGTCGCTTGCCAGTTCCGAAGCGGCGCACGAGCGCCTGTCGAAGACGAAGGCGCTGGCGGTGCTGTCATCGGATGCACTGTCGTCGGTAGCCTACGCAACCGAAGAAGTGCTGCTGATCCTGGTGCTGGCCGGCGCGGCGGCGCTGACCTTCTCGCTGCCGATCGCGGTCGCGATCATCGTGCTGATCATCCTGGTCGGCAATTCGTACCGGCAGACGATCAAAGCCTATCCGAACGGCGGCGGTTCCTACATCGTCGCCTCCGACAACCTCGGCACGCTGCCGGGCCTGGTCGCCGGCTCAGCCCTCCTGATCGACTACGTCCTGACGGTCGCCGTCAGCGTGGCCGCCGGGGTAGCGGCCATCACGTCAGCCATCCCAGAGCTGGCCGATTGGCGGGTCGTGCTGGGCGTGTCGTTCGTGGCGCTGGTGACGGTAGCCAACCTGCGCGGGGTGCGCGAGTCAGGCAACATCTTTGCTGTGCCGACCTATGCTTTCATCGTCAGCATCGCCGTCATGCTGGCAGTCGGCGTGTTTCGCCTGGCGACCGGCAGCATGGCGCCGCTGCCGGAGCCGGCAATCGCCGCCACCCAGGACCTGACACTGTTCTTGCTGCTGCGCGCCTTCGCCTCCGGTTGCACCGCCCTCACCGGCATCGAGGCCATCTCCGACGGCGTGCCGGCCTTCAAGGCGCCGGAGTGGAAGAACGCGCGAGCCACGCTGACCTGGATGATCGTCATTCTGAGCATCATGTTCGGCGGCTTGTCGCTTCTCGCGAATACGCTGAACATCTCTCCCCACGAGCACGGCGCCGAGACAGTCATCTCGCAACTGGCGCGGCTCGTCTTTGATGGCGGTCCACCGTACTACATCGTGCAGGCGGCGACGGCACTGATCCTGCTGCTGGCGGCCAACACGGCCTTCGCTGACTTCCCACGGCTCAGCTACTTCCTGGCCCGCGACGGCTTCCTCCCGCACCAGTTCTCCTACCGGGGCGATCGGCTTGCCTACTCCTACGGCATCGTTTCCCTCGGTGTGTTATCGGGCGTGCTGCTCATTATCTTTGGCGGCGAGACGCACGCGCTGATCCCGCTCTACGCGGTCGGCGTCTTCACGTCGTTCACACTGTCGCAGGCTGGCATGATGGTTCGGTGGTGGCGGCGTCGTGAGCCGCGCTGGCAGATCGGACTGGCTTTCAACACTATCGGCGCGGTCGCGACGCTGGCCGTGCTGATCGTCGTCGCCGTCACGAAGTTTGCTGCCGGCGACCCTCTGGTGAGTCTCAGCGGCCTCGAGATCCATGGTGGCGCGTGGATGGTCATGGTCCTCATCCCCATGCTGGTTCTCGGCTTCCGGGGCATCAAGCAGCACTACCAACGTGTGGCCAGCCAGCTCTCTCTGGCCGGCGTCGACACTCCACGCCTGCGCGCCGTCGAGCATCGGATCATCGTGCCCATCGGCGACCTCAATCGCGCCAGCCTGGCCGCGTTGACGTACGCGCGCAGCCTGACCGAGAACGTGCGCGCCGTTCACGTCGTGACCGAGGGACCGGAGGAGGCCGAGCGTCTCCGCAAGCGCTGGGAGAAGTGGGGGTTGGATGTGCCCCTCATCATCCTGGAAAGCCCCTACCGCGCCACGGTCGGACCGCTCCTGGCCTACATCGACTCCTATCACCGCCAGCGCCCCGACGTGATGCTGACGGTGCTGCTGCCCGAGTTCGTACCGGCGCACTGGTGGGAGCACATCCTCCACAACCAGAGCGCGCTGCGCCTCAAAGCAGCCCTCTTCTTCCGGCGCAGGACGGTCGTCACCTCGGTGCCCTACCACCTGGCCGACTGAACCGGTCGCGCGGCTCAGACCGATTCGGCGCGTCCAGAGGTGAACGACCGCTGCATTGCCGCCAGTGCCCGCATCTGCGCCAGGGCGTCGGCCGAGCCGTACCGCAGCGCGGCCAGCCCGCGCACCGCTGCTGAGACGTGCTCGATCTCGCCGACGAAGTGGTTGTACGGCGCGACCATCTCTGCCGTCTGCACGCCGCTGGCGTCGGTATGGACCAGGCGCGCTGGCGCGTCCGGCTCGGCCCAAAACGAGTCGACGGCGATGCTGCCGAGCGGTCCAATGATCTCATACTGCGTGCGTCGCGCCCGCTCCATACTGGCGTCCAGCAGCGCCATACGGTTGCCGGGAAACGTCGCCAGCGCGGCCAGGCTGAGATCGACGCCCAGCCCCGGGTCGACGCGTGCCGTCGCGCTGATGGCGACCGGCTCGGCGCCGAACAGGAAACGCGGTACGCTGACCGCGTAGCACCCGACATCCCAGATCACGCCGCCGCCCAATGCCGGGTCGAGGCGAATGTTCTGGCGGTTCCGGTCGATAGTGAAGGAGAGGCTGGCTCGCACGAGCGACGGCTCGCCAATGACGCCACCGGCCACCATCTCAAGGACGCGCGCGTGCTGCGGATGAAACCGCCACATGAAGCCTTCCATCACCAGCCGGCCGGCACGCTCGGCAGCAGCCGTGACGGCCTCAACCTCGGCCAGCGTCGTGGCCAGCGGCTTCTCGCACAGCACATGCTTGCCAGCCTCCAGGGCTCGGACCGCCCATGGCGCGTGCAGCGTGTTCGGCAGGGGGATGTAGATAGCCTCGACGGCTGGGTCGGCCAGCAGGGCCGCGTAGTCGCCATGCACCCGCAGGCCGGGTTGGTCGGCCCGCAGCGGCTCCGCCGCGGTGGCGCGCGTCGTGGCCACCGCCACCAGTTCAGCATTGGTCGCCGCCCGCAGGGCAGGCAGAAACCGACGGGTGATGTTGGCCAGCCCGAGTACGCCCCATCGCACGGGTTCAGCCACAGCCATGGCGACGACCTCCGTCGTTCCCAACGTCACAACACGGTCAGTGTAGCAGGATCAGAGCCGCACGTGGCTGTGACTATGTGACACGTATTGACAATTGGAGCTTCAGTGCATTATCAATGGCGTCATGCGCCGTGGCGTGCGGTCCCCGCGAGAGGAGAGCTTGTGACCCGGCGACGCACCTGGGTGGCTGGACTGGCTATCGCGGCCAGTCTGGCCTACGTCAGCACCGGTCACGCGGCCGAGCCGGCTCGGCCGGCCCGCGTGGCCAACACCGACGGAGCGGCGCTGCGCCTGCGAGCAGCGCCGAGCGCCGACGCCCCGATCGTCAAGCGGCTGGGACCGGGTTGGCGACTGACCGTCATCGGCGGCGCCAGTGATGATGGGCACTGGCTGCGCGTCGAGCACGGCGGGACGACCGGGTTTGTCGCGGTCGGTTACATCGCCTTTGAGGAGCCGGATGCCATTGCGTCCGCCTCCCCAGCGACCGGTGGCGACACCGTGCGCGCCGGCTACGTTGCGAACACGGAGGGGGGCGCGCTGCGGCTGCGATCAAGCCCGGCGGTGGACGCGCCGATCATGCGACGGCTGGAGTCAGGCGCTCGTGTCAGTGTGATCGGCAGCCCAGTCAATGGTGGTCAGTGGCTGCGCGTGACGCACGGCGACCAGACCGGCTACGTGTCGGCGGCCTTCATCGAGCTAGATGGGCTGGGCAGCGCATCGACCACGCCGGCGGTGAGTGAGCCGGCCGCGCCGGCGAGCCGCGCGCGCGCCGGTTGGGTGGCCAACACCGAGGGCGCGGCCTTGCGCGTGCGCAGCGCGCCCCACGCTGGCGGCGAGATCATCAAGCGCCTGGCCGAAGGCTGGCGGGTCAGCATTCTCGACGGCCCTGTCACCGCCGCCGACGGCGGCGCGTGGGTGCGCATTGAACACGGCGGTACGACGGGGTGGGCGGCCGCCGCCTACGTGGCTGGCACGGCCGCTGGCGGCGGAGAGGCGCCGCCTCCCCCACCCGCGCCGACTCAGCCGGCGCGATCGACTCCGGCAGCTGCCGCCGGCAGTGCCATGGTGCGCGACGCGACCCGCTTGCGAGACCAGCCCGGTCTAGCCGGGGACATCATCATGATGCTGCAGGCTGGAGCGCTGGTCGAGCGCACCGGCCGCGAGATGACGGTGGATGGCTACCGGTGGGCGGGTGTGCGCGTGTTTGGCCGTGAGGGTTGGATGGTCGCAACGACGCTGGGGCCGGTGCCGGAGTCACCAGCAGCCCGCCGCCTGGTCGGCGAGGCGCTGGCACAGACTGGCCGCCCCTACGTCTGGGGCGGTGAGACGCCCGCGTCTGGCTTCGATTGCTCCGGCCTGGTGCGCTACGTCGTGAAGCAGGTCACCGGCATTGACGTGACTCATGTGCTCGCCTATCAAGCCCAGGTCGGCAGCCCGATCGAGCGCGACGAATTGGAGATCGGCGATCTGGTGTTCTTCAAGAACACCTACAAGGCCGGTCTGTCGCACGTCGGCTTCTATCTCGGTGACGGGCAGTTCGTCGGCGCCAACAATGAGCGGGTCGGCGTCTCGCGTGCCCCCCTCAATTCAACCTACTGGGGATCACGCTACTACAGCGCCCGCCGCCTCACGAACTAAGCCGAAGCCCAGACGGGATGCCCAGGCCACCGTAGGGGCAGTTCGCGAACCACCCCTACGCTACGCAATGCGAAGTATGCTATTCCCATGCGCGCTTCGGTATAGGGGCTGTCGGTCAACCATCAGCCACGATGCCATCCCGCACCTGGTCGCCAGCGTGACTGTTCCGCATCGCTGCCCCGGCCGACAGAGTCGCGATGGGGTCGTGCGCTGCTGGCGCGATCGCCATGAACCGCTGTCGGCCGGCGCGCCGTAGATCCGGCCGGCGGCGCGGTGGCAGCGCGGATCGGTACGAAAGGGGAACGGCATGTCCGGTCGATCGCTCGATCGTCTTCGGCCAGCGGCGGCGGCCCCGGTGACGTCACGCCTCTTGATCGGTGGCGGCCTGGTCGTTGTCGGCCTGATCGCGCTCACCCAGACGACGCGCTTCGTGCCGTGGACGCTGTGGCGTTCGTTCTGGCCACTCGGCCTGATCGCGGCCGGGGTCTTGCTCATCGGCTATGGTGGCCGCAACATGCTCGTCGCCGGGCTGGTGCTGACCGTGATCGGCGGTTTCTTCCTGATCGGCGTCGCCTGGATGCTGGCCTGGTGGGCGATCGGCATGCTGTGGCCGTTTGCCCTGATCTTCGCCGGCGTGGCGATCGTGACCAATGGCCTGCGCGGTCTGGCGCGGCCCGACGAGTTGTAGCGAGGACGCAACCACGGGGAGGGAGCCATGGCGGCCTGGAACCTTGCTGGCTACATGGATGCCAAAGCGGACGCGCTAGCATCGCTGCGAGAGCGCCTTCAGGCCCCCGACGCGGCGCCGACGCCGCTGAGCGTGGTCGTGCGCGTCGCGGGCGGCTCAGGCGCGCGTCCGGTCAAAGTGCGCGAGTTCACGATCGTCACCGATGCCCTGCCGGCGCTGGCCGGCAACAATCTCGGTCCCACCGCTCCCGAGATCCTCCTCAGTGCCCTGGCCAGTTGCCTCATCCACAGCTACGTCGTCGTTGCCACCGACCTGGGGCTGCGCTACGACAGCATCGAGCTTGAGGTGCGCGGTCAGATCGATTACCGGGGCACGCTGCGGGTCGACCCAGCTGCGGCCGTGCCGCCGACCGGGATCGCGTACGAGGCGCGCATCGCCAGTAGCGCCAGTGTCGAGCAGCTTGAGGCGGTGCGCCGCGAGGTCGAGCGTTTCTGCCCGGTGTTCCAGGCGCTGCTGCAACCGACGCCGGTCACTGGCCGGGTAGTCCCGGTCGCGTCGGCCTGACCCGCAGCATCGGCTCGCATCCATCGGACGGAGGGGGAGGGCCATGTCCGCCAGTGAGCAACTGCCGGCACGACAACGGGCGCGCGACCTGGGCATCCGCATCGGTCACCTGCCGACCGGGCCACTGAACGCGCTGACCGATGTGGCCGGTGTCCGCGTCGGTCACACGACCCTCATTCGCGGCGACGGCGCGCTGCGCGTGGGCGCCGGTCCGGTGCGCACGGGCGTCACGGTCGTGTTGCCCCATGGCGGCGCGGTGCGCGCCGATCCGGTCTTCGCCGGCGCGCATGTGTTCAACGGAAACGGAGAAATGACCGGGCTGGCCTGGGTAGAGGAGAGCGGCCTGCTGACGTCGCCGATCGCGATCACCAACACGCACAGTGTCGGCGTCGTCCGCGACGCCATCATCCGCTTCAGCGTCGAGCGCGGCCGCATGGGCGCCTATGCCTGGAGCCTACCGGTGGTCGCCGAAACCTACGACGGCGGGCTGAACGACATCAACGGCATGCACATCACCGCCGAGCACGTCTACGCCGCGCTGGACGCGGCAGACGGTGGGCCAGTCACCGAGGGCTGCATCGGCGGCGGCACCGGCATGACCTGCCACCAGTTCAAGGGTGGCATTGGCACCGCCTCCCGTCAGACGCCGGCCGCGCGCGGCGTCTGGACCGTCGGTGCGCTCGTTCAGGCCAACTACGGTCGGCGCGATCTGCTGCGCGTGGATGGCGTACCCGTCGGCCGGGAGATCGGCCTCGACCGGGTGCCAGCGCCGGGCCGGCCGGCCGACCTGCCGGCGGGTAGCGGTTCGATCATCGTCGTGCTGGCGACCGACGCACCGCTGCTGCCGACGCAGTGTCGCCGCCTGGCGCAGCGGGCCACGGTCGGCCTTGCCCGGGTCGGCGGCATCGGCGCCGACAGCAGCGGCGATCTCTTTCTCGCCTTCAGCACCGGCAATCGTGGTCTGGATACGCCGGATGTCGATGGCACGCTGCCGGTGCGCATGCTGCCGCAGCCCGCGATGACCCCACTGTTCGAGGCGGCTGCCGAGGCGACGGAGGAGGCGATCGTCAATGCCTTGTGCATGGCGACGACGATGACCGGCATCAACGGCGTCGTGTCGCACGCGCTACCGCTGGACCTGCTCGTCGATGCCATGCGCCGCCACGGCCACCTCCAGCCGTGATGCTGCTCTTCGAGCGGCGAGCGTGACAGTGGCGAAATCGGTGTCCGATCGTGCATCATGGGGCGGGCCAGGCGTGATCGGTTCACACGGGGGTGGTGATGGGGAGCCTCGTCGACAGCAGTCGCTTTCCGTTCCAGGTAGGCATCGCGACGGGCCAGACCGAGGCCTGGAGCCTCCTAACGGACCGCTGGCGGCGGATCGAGGCACTCGGGTTCGACAGCGCCTGGGTGTTCGATCATTTCATGGCCGCCGGTGGTGGCAGCGTCGACGACACTTACCTGGAGGCCTGGACGGCGCTGGCCGGGCTGGCCGCGCTCACGCCGCGCGTCGCCGTCGGCGTGCTCGTCTCCGGCAACACCTACCGGCAGCCAGCGTTGCTTGCCAAGCAGGCCGTCACCATCGACCACATCACCGGTGGCCGGCTGGTGCTGGGCCTCGGCGCCGGCTGGCATGAGCGGGAACACGCCGCCTACGGCTTCGACTTCCCCGGGCCAGGCGAGCGCGTCGACCGCTTCGCCGAGGCGATCCGCGTCATCCGTGCGCTGTTGACCGAGGAGCGATCGACGGTCGAAGGCCGCTACTACCACCTCCAGGATGCGCCGTTCATGCCGCGCCCGGTGCGCCCGGACGGCATCCCCATCGTCATCGGCACGCGCGGCGCGCGCATGCTGCGCATCGTCGCACGTGAGGCGGACACCTGGAATATGGTCGGTAGCCCCGATGAGGTGCGCGCGTCCAGCGCCGAGGTGCTGGCCGCCTGCGACGCGGTCGGCCGAGATCCGGCGACGCTGCGCTGGTCGGTAGCGGCCTGGCCCAACCGCGTCGGCTTCGATCCCCTCGAGTCGCCGGAACGGTTCACCGATCTGGTGGAGCAGTACCGCGACCTGGGCGTCAGCGAGGTCATCTGCATGTGGCGACCGCCGGTGCCGGTGGCGAACCTCGAGCGCGTCGCCGCGCGCCTGATGACGCTGCGCTGATACCCGTCTGTAGCCGCGCCGCATTGCTCGTCTGAGCGGCCACGGCCGGACACGCTGCGCCCGGGAACCGGCGGTTGACGCGCGGGCAACATCGCCGTGCCCGCGCTCTTATCAGCCTCTCAGCTTCGTCTCATCGTGCCCTTACGGCCTGGCGGCATGCTTCATTCAAGCATCGGCTGCCCGTGGGCGGAACCGCCGCCCACCAGCGCCCATGAGCGCGAGGAGAGACACATGACGACCACGGCACCGGATCAGACCCAGCCCACAGCGACGCCGCCGATCTCGGTCGAGACGCTGCTGTTCGAGTTGAAACGGCTGATCGTCGGCCAAGACCACCTGCTGGAGCGACTGCTGGTCGCGCTGCTGGCTCGCGGCCACGTGTTGCTGGAGGGTGTGCCCGGCCTGGCCAAGACGGCCACCGTCAAGGCGCTGGCCGACGTCGTCGGCGGCTCGTTCGGCCGCATCCAGTTCACGCCGGACCTGGTGCCGGCGGACCTGATCGGCACGCGCATCTTCAACGCCCGCTCCGCCGAGTTCACCACCGAACTGGGGCCCGTCTTCGCCAATCTGGTGCTGGCCGACGAGATCAACCGAGCGCCGGCCAAAGTCCAGTCGGCGCTGTTGGAGGTCATGCAGGAGCGCCAGGTGACGATCGGCAAGCAGACGTTTGCCGTTCCTGAACCGTTCCTGGTGCTGGCGACGCAGAATCCGATCGAGTCGGAGGGCACCTATCCTCTGCCCGAGGCGCAGCTCGACCGCTTCCTGTTCAAGGTGCTGGTGTCGTACCCCAGCTATGCCGACGAGATCGTCGTCGTCCAGCGGATCATCGGCCCGGCCATCAAGCTGCGACGGCTGATCACGCCCGAGCAACTGGCGGCCCTCCAGGCCAGCGTCGACGAAGTCTACGCCGACCCGCAGGTGATCGCCTACGCGGCCGCGCTCGTCCACGCGACGCGCCAGCCACGCGACAACGGCCTGGCCGAGATCGCCGGGGCGCTGGCCTTCGGCGCTAGCCCGCGCGCCTCGATCAACCTGGTGCGAGCGGGCCGGGCGCACGCCTTCTTGCGTGGCCGCACCTACGTGCTGCCGCAGGACGTCGCCGCGCTGGCGCCGGACATCCTGCGGCACCGGCTGGTGCTGACCTACGACGGCATCGCCGCTGGCGTCACGCCCGAGGCAATCATCGACCTGCTGCTCAAGAAGTACCCGGCGCCGCGCATCGATCTGGCGGACCGCCATGTCGCCTGACACCCGATCGAACCGCTCCCACACCGCCGCCGGGCCAGAGGCGCCGCCTCTCCCTGCCGCCGCCTCCGAGGCGGGCGAGGCGCTGGTGCGCCGTCTGAAGTGGACCATCCTGCGGCCACTGGCGGCGCGTTTTGGCGGCGACGAGCGGTCACTGCTGCGCGGGCCGGGCATCGAGCTGGCCGAAGTGCGCGACTACCACCCCGGCGACGATGTCCGGCACATCGACTGGAACGTCACCGCTCGCAGCGACTCGACCTACGTGCGCGAGACGCAGGCCGAGCGCGCGCTCGATGTCTGGCTCGTCATCGACGTCAGCCCGTCCATCCAGTGGGGCACGGCCGACTGCCTGAAGCGCGATCGGGGCGCGGAGTTCGCCGCCATCGCCGGCCGCCTGCTCGGCGGCCATGGCAACCGCGTCGGCGCGCTCCTGTTCGACACCGAGCCGCTGGCAGTGATCCCGCCGGCGGCCGGTCGCGCCCATCAGGTCCGGCTGCTGCAGCGCCTGCGCGAGGTCGACCCACCGGCCCGTGGCACGACTGATCTGGCGACAGTGCTCGATCACGCCAACCGGCTCATCCGTCGTCGCTCCGTCGTCCTGATTGTGTCGGACTTCCTGGCGCCCGATGGCTGGCAGCCGGCACTGCGGCGGCTGGCCGTGCGCCACGAGGTCGTCGCCGTGCGTCTGTCGGACCCGCGTGAGGGTGCGCTGCCGGACGTCGGCCTGCTGACGCTGGAGGACCCGGAGACCGGCCAGCAGCTTGTCGTCAACACAGCCGACCGCCGGCTGCGGGAGCGTTTCGCCGCCGCGGCCGTGGCCCAAGCAGCCCAGTTGCGGGCTGCGCTCACGTCAGCCGGCGTTGACGTGCTCACCCTTGGCACTGAAGCCGAACTCTTGCCCCGGCTGGTGCAGTTCCTCAGCACTCGCCAGCGCCGACGCGGCCAGCGCGGCCCCCAGAACGGGCTGCCCGCGAGCTACAGCGGAGGTCTTCAATGAACCTGCCGATAATTGCCCCCCCACCCGTGACATTCGAGTGGCCGCTGCTGCTGTGGGGGCTGCTGCTGGTGCCGCTGCTGATGCTGGTGTATGTCCTCTTGCAGCGTCGCCGGCGCCAGTACGTCATGCGCTTCACCAACCTGGCGCTGCTCCAGCAGGTCGCCGGGCGCGGCCCGGGCTGGCGACGGCATGTGCCGCCGGCGCTCTACCTGCTCGGCCTGGCGGCGTTGTTGGTGAGCCTGGCACGACCGCACGCCGTCGTGGCGCTGCCGCAAGACCAGTCGGCGGTGGTGTTGGTCATCGATGTGTCCGGCTCGATGGCGGCGACCGACCTCAAGCCAAACCGCATGGATGCGACCAAGCTGGCAGCGCGCGGCTTTGTCCAGAACCTGCCGCCGCAGGCGCAGGCCGGCCTGGTCATCTTCAACAACTCAGCCACCGTCGCCTCGCCGCTGACGAAGGACCACCGCCAGGTGAGTCGCGCGATCGACAGCCTGGTCGCCAACGGTGGCACCGCTATCGGCGAGGGTCTCAACGCGGCGCTTGATCTCCTGGCTCGCCGGCCGCCATCCCTCAATGGCGTGAAGGCGCCCGGCACGGTCATCCTCATGTCCGACGGCGCGTCGTCGGCCGGCATGCCGCCGGAGCGGGCCGCCGCCCGCGCCAAAGAAGAGGGCGTCAAGGTCCACACCGTCGGCGTTGGCCAGCGTGGCGCAGCGCCCATGGTGGGGGGCCGGGTGCCGGCCGTACTCGACGAGATGACCCTTCAGTCCATCGCTTCCCAGACTGGTGGCGACTATTTCTACGCCGCCGAGACGAGCGATCTGGCCAAAGTCTACGCCGACCTCAGCACCCAGGTGACGGTGGCCGAGGAGCCGACCGAGATCACCGCGCTTGTGGCGGCTATCGCGGCGCTGTTCCTGATCGTCAGTGGATTGTTTGGCCTGCGCTGGTTCCAGCAGTTGCCGTAGTGCCCCATCGTACCGCGTGGGCAGCGGCCACCGGCGCGTGTCGCGTGTGCCACTGCCCGTACCGAGCGTGAGGTGTGAGATGAGCCTGCCGAACGACCCCAGCACCACCCCAGAATCACCGTTCTCGCCGCGCAGCTTCCTGGTGCAGGACACGCCGCCGGCCAGCGCGCCGCGCGCGACTGCCGGCCCGGCGCCCACGTCTCGACCGACCGCCACGCCGGCGGCCAGACCAGCCGCCAGCGGCACGACAATGGGTCGACGCGCGGCCATGGTCGGCATGGCCGGCGCGCTGATCGTCACTGCCATCGGTGGCGGCGCGGTCGGCGCGACACTGACCCGGCTCGGGCCGGCGGCCACCCCGCCCACCCCCGTGGCAGCACCAGCCGTGACTGGCGCCAGCGCGGTGCAGCCGACTTCTGGCTCGGTCGCGGCCAATGTCTATCGCATGGTCAGCCCGGCGGTGGTCCAGATCACCAACCGGGGCGCCGGCATGTTCGGCGGAGGCGGCACCGGCTCCGGTTTCGTCATCGACGCCAGCGGGCTGATCCTGACCAACAACCATGTCATCGAGGGCGCACGCTCACTGTCAGTGGCGTTGCCCGACGGGCGGAAGTTCACGGCCAAGGTCCTGGGCCGGTCGCCAGAGAACGATATTGCTCTGCTCAAGATCGATGCTCCCGGCGGCGGCACGGGCGACGGCGGTGGCGGCGGCCTGCCCACCGTTGCGCTGGGCGACTCGGCTGCCATCCAGCCCGGTGACATTGCCATCGCCATCGGCAGTCCGCTCGGACTGGACAAGACGGTCACCAGCGGCATCGTCAGCGCCGTCAACCGGGACATGACCACGTGGCAGGTGTCGCTCAAGGGGTTGATCCAGACCGATGCGGCGATCAACCCGGGCAACTCCGGCGGGCCGCTTCTCAACGAGAAAGGCGAGGTGATCGGCATCAACACGCTCGGCGCGATGGGCATCAGCGGCATCGGCTTCGCGGTACCGATCAACACCGCCAAGCAACTGCTGCCGCAACTCAAGGCCGGCGCCAACCGGCCGTAGCACCCGGCCGAGCCTAGTCGAACTCGAACCCGTTGCCTGGCGACGCCTCGTCGCCGGCAACGGTCGGGACCGCCGCCTCGAGTTCAACCACGCGCAACTCGATCTGATCGAGGTGATGACCGCAGACGGCGACGAGGCGCATGGCGCGCTCGTACAGGGCCACGGCCTCATCCAGCGGCAAACCGCCCTGCTCCAGCGCCTCGACCGCCGCCTGCAACTCCTGCAGCGCTTGCTCAAAGGTCGGCGCCGCGTCAGTGACCATGGCCACGCTCCTCCGCTCTGGCGACGGTCGCCGAAAATTCGCCATCAGACACCTGCACCCGGAGCACCACTCCCGGTGCGACCGCAGACCGGCTGGCGACGACGGCGCCGGTCTCTGCCCGCGTGACGACCGCGTAGCCGCGCGCCAGCACGGCGCTGGGGTCCAGCGCGGCCAGGCGTCCTGCCAGCGCGTCGAGCGTGGCCCGCCGGCGCTCGACGCGCTGGCTGAACCGCTCGTGCAGCAGTGCGCTCAGATCGTCCACACGCTGCCGCCCATCGCGCACACGGTCCCGTGGCGAATGCCACTGGACCCGCCGACGGTAGTCGGCCGTCTGGCCGCGTGCGTCCGCCAACTGCTGCGCGAGCCCTGCCCGCAGGCGCGTCGCCAGGTTGGCGACATCGGTGAGCAGGTGCAGGCGGTCCGGCACCGCCAGCTCGGCCGCGGCCGACGGCGTCGGCGCCCGCACGTCGGCCACCTCATCGACTAGCGTGTAATCGACCTCGTGACCGACAGCGCTGATGACCGGCACGGGCGACGCGAAGATGGCGCGCACGACCCGCTCATCGTTGAACGCCGACAGGTCCTCGGCCGAGCCGCCGCCTCTGCCGACAATGATCGTGTCGCAGCAGTCCAACTCCCAGAGCTGGCGCAGCGCGGCGACAATGCTGGCCGGCGCGCCATCGCCTTGCACCCTGGCTGCCGCCAGCACCAGCACCGCACTCGGAAAGCGGCGCGCAACAACGTGCTGGATGTCGTGCCAGACCGCGCCCTGGGCGGATGTGACGACGCCGATGCAGGCCGGATAGGCCGGCAGGCGGCGCTTGCGCCCCGGCTCGAACAACCCCTCGGCTGCCAGCCGCTGCCGCCGTTGCTCCAGTTCTAACGATGCAGCGCCGATACCGTCGGCTTGCACCAGATCGACGTACACCTGCAGCGACCCGGCCGCCTCATAGATCGAGATGCGGCCGTGAACGACGACCAGCGCGCCATTGATCGGTTGGTAGGACTGGTACCGCTGGTGCTGGCGAAACAGGACGCACTTGAGCTGGCTGGCGGCGTCCTTGATCGTGAAGTAGATGTGGCCGGACGCCGACCGCGACAGGTTCGACACCTCGCCGCGCACCCAAACATCGTGGAGCAGCGGCTCGGTATCGAGCACGGCTCTGATGACTTCGGTCAACTCCGCGACGCTCAGGATGTACACGGCGGACTTCCCAGGAGGGAACGGGCCGCGGTTGGCAGGCGCCCCCCGTTGGCGGCAGGCACGGCCGGTGGATGCGCGCGGACCGCCTGGCTGGTCACGGCGGGGGCTGGAGACGAAAGAGCGCCTGGCCGAATTCCACACCTTGCCCGTTGCGCGCCAGCACCTCGACCAGCACACCGGCCTGGTCGCTCTGGATCTCATTCATGATCTTCATCGCCTCGATGATGGCGACGGTCTGGCCCGGCTCGATATGGTCGCCCTCGGTTACGAACGGCGGCTCAGTCGGCGACGGTCCGGCAAAGAACGTCCCAATCATCGGCGCGTAGATCGTCAGTTCGGTCGGCGCGGCCGGCGTGGCCGGGTCAGCATCGCTGGCCAGTGCGACGGTGGCCGGCGCACCACTGGCGGCCTCCCGAGTACGACCCGAGCGCAGGCGCAGACGGAAGTCGCCGGCCTCAACCGTCATCTCCGCCACCGCGTGTCGATCGGCCAGCGCCAGCAATGCCCGCACCCGTGCGACGAGCGGGTCGCCTGCCGCCGACTCGTCTTCGGAGCTAGACACGGGTCAGGTACTCGCCCGTGCGCGTGTCGATCTTGATCGTGTCGCCCTCGTTGACGAACAGCGGCACCGTCACCACCAGCCCGGTTTCGACGGTCGCCGGCTTGGTCGCCCCAGTTGCCGTATCACCGCGCACCCCTGGCTCCGTATCGGTCACGCGCAAGCTCACTGTCGTCGACAACTCGACGCTGAGCGGCTCATCGCCATAGCTCAGCAGGTCGATCGTATCGTTCTCGCGCAGGTATTTGACCGCATCGCCCAGCATCGTTTTATTCAGCATCAGTTGGTCATATGTTTCGGTGTTCATGAAGTAGAAGTCAGGCCCATCGTTGTACTGGTACTGGATCGTCGACCGCTCCAGTGGCGCGAGTTGAAAGCGACTCGTCGCCTGGAAGGTGCGCTCGGTGATCGACCCGGTGCGAAGATTGCGCATTTGCAAGCGAACGAAGGCGCTGCCGCGGCCTTGCTTAATGTGCTGATATTCGAGTACGCGAACCAGATCGCCATCGAGATTGACGGTCAACCCTTTGCGCATTTCGCCCGCGGTGACCATGCCTGACCTCCATCGTCGCCGCGCGACCGGACGCACGATGGCCGGGCGCCCGTGTCCCGGCCCTGGTGACGGGCTAGTCTACGCCACCGGATCGCCCGACGCAACACGGACGCGCCCCGGCGCTCTGGCGCACGCTCGCTCTCGCGGACGGTCATCAGCCCAGCACCGACGCCATTCGAACGCGGCCCTGCTCGTCCATCAGCAACTGGGCGAACGTCACGACCGGGTCGTGGACGAAGGCGACGATCCACCCCTCGGCCGCGGCCCGTGGCAGCAGGGCCTTGCGGCGCGCCAGCGTGTCGAGTGGATACAGGTCGTAGCCCATCACGTAGGGGTAGGGCAGGTGCGCCATCGTCGGCACCAGATCGTTCACCGCCAGCAGCCCGCCTGCTGGCGTCTGAATCAGCACACCCTGCAGGGCCGCGGTATGGCCGCCGAGATGGACGGTGCGGATGCCGGGCGCGATCTCGATCTCACCCTCGACCAGGACGAGCCGGCCGGCGTCGGCCAGCGGCCGGAAATCATCGGCCACGTAGCTGGCCTGGTTGCGCTCGGTTGGCGTCTGGGCGTCACGCCACTCGCGTCGCTGGACCAGGTGGTCGGCGTGGGGAAAGGTCAGCCGCAGCCGGCCGGCTGCGTCGCGCCAGGTCGCGCCACCAGCATGGTCCCAGTGCAGGTGCGTGCAGACGACGGTATCGATTGCGTCGGCATGGCTGCCGGCCAGCGTCAGGAGGTCGGGCAGCGGCGCCGATGCGATGGCGAAGCGGTCTCGCCAGCGGTCGTCGTACTTGTCGCCGACGCCGACATCGACCACGATCTGCCGGCCGCCGGCGCGCACCAGCAGCGGTGTGCTAGCCATCTGGATGCGGTGACGGTCGTCCGGCGGCGCAACGCGCTCCCACAGTGGCCGCGGCACCACGCCGAACATCGCGCCGCCATCCAGGCGCAGCCGACCACCGACGAGCGCCACAATTTCGATGTCGCCGATGACAACCCGCGGCAGTGGCGTCGCCATGCTCCCCCCATGCCCGATCCGGCACCCACGAACCTGGCGCGCGAGCATACCATCCTGGCGTCGGGTGTTGGGTAGGCCGTTGCCGGTCTACTCCGTCCACTCACCACCTCCCCAGCCCTCATTCGCGCTTGCTCCGTCTCCCGCCGCCGCGTATTCTGAGTCTGGGCGAGCAGAGCCGCCGCGTCGAGGAGAGGCGGGATGCGCATTGCGATCACCGGGTCGTCAGGTCAACTCGGGCGCGCCCTCATGGCGCGACTGCCGGTCGGCCACGAGGTGCTGGGCCTGACGCGGGCGCATCTTGACATCACCGATCTAGAAGCGGCGCTGGCGGTGCTCGCCGATTTTCAGCCCGAGGTCGTCATTCACGCGGCCGCGCACACGAACGTTGATGAGTGCGAGGCAGAGCCGGAGACGGCCTACCGGGTCAACGCCCTCGGCACGCGCAATCTGGCCGTCGGTGCGGCGCGCTGTGGCGCGGCCCTGGTCTATGTCAGCACCAACTACGTCTTCGACGGCGAGGCCGCCGCGTCCTATCACGAGTGGGCGCCGACCAACCCTGTCAGCGTCTATGGCGCATCGAAACTGGCCGGCGAGTCGGCCGCGCGTGAGCTGACCGGGGGGCGCTTCTACATCGTGCGCACGGCCTGGGTCTACGACGAGACAGGCCGCAATTTCGTCAACACGATGTTGCGCCTGGCAGCCACCCAGTCGGAGCTGCGCGTCGTCGCCGACCAGTATGGCCAGCCGACCTACGCCGCCGACCTCGCCGCCGCCATCGCGGCTCTGATCCAGCGTCCCGCCTACGGCGTCTATCATCTGACGAATGCGGGCGTCTGCACCTGGCACGATTGGGCGGTCGAGACCCTCCGGCTGGCGGGCCGGGCCGAGACACCAGTCCACCCCATCCCGGCCGCCGCCTATCGTCGCCCAGCCCGGCCGCCGGCGTATGGCGCCCTGACGAACTGGAACGGCGCGGCCATCGGCATCACCCTGCGGCCCTGGCAGGAGGCGCTGGCCGATTGCCTGCACCGCCGGAAGAATGATGCGCAGTGACCGCTCAGGAGGATCGCCCATGACCATCCCGACCGTGCCGCGACGGCGCTGGGGCCGCACCGAGCTGAGCATTCCGGTCATCCCGTTTGGGACACAGGGGTTCGGCAACATGTTCGGGCCGGTCGCCAATGAGGAGGCAGGCCGGCTGATCCGGCAGGCCATCGATCTCGGCGTCAACCACTTCGACTGCGCACGGTGCTACGGCGACTCGCTGGTCAAGCTCGCCGCCGGCCTGCGCGGCGTGCCCCGCGCGAGCGTCATCATCAGTGGTCGGGTCTGCCTGCATCAGGACCGCGGCGATGCGCTGCACCCGGACCGCCCGCTGCGTCTGGCGGCGGAACTGCCCGACGCCAGCGCCGACGCCATCATCCGTGACGTCGAGGAGCAACTGGCGGCGCTCGCCATAGGCTACTTCGATGCGCTGCTCATCCATGACCCGCCCGACATGGAGCGCTGCCTCGGCCGTGACGGCGCGCTAGCCGGGGCGCTGCGGCTCAAGCAGCGGGGGCTGGTGCGCCATATCGGATTCGGCATGCGACCGCACGACTTTCACCGCCAGGCGATCGCCACCGGCGACGTGGATGTGCTGCTGTGCTTCAACGACTACAACTTGCTGCGCCAGACGGCTGCCGACGGCGTGCTGGCCGCAGCAGCGGCCCGCGACATCGGCGTGCTCAACGGCTTCAGCATCGTCCGCGGCCTGCTCACTGGCGTTGACCCGGCGGCGGCGGCGGCGCGCGGGCGTTGGAGCAACGACGAGGATGTGGCTCGCGCGACGGCGATGCTGGCTTGGTGCCGGGAGCGTGGCGTCAGCCTGCTCGCGCTGGCGCTCCAGTTCTGCCTGCGGGAGGAGCGCATCCACGGCAACCCGCTCGGCTCACAGAACATCGACGAGTTGCGGGCCAATATCGCCGCCGTGGCGACACCATTGCCGGACCAGGTCTTCGAGGACTTCGCCGCGGCCGGATTGTAGCCGGCCATGCCGCGCGTCACCGTCATCGTGCCGACCTACAACGGCGCCGGCCTCTTGCCGGCCTGCCTCGATGCGCTGGCGGCGCAGGCCTACGCGGATTTCACGACGCTCGTCGTTGACGATGGCTCGACCGACGACACGCTGCGCCTGCTCGCCGATCGCTACTCGGCGGTCACGGTGCTGGCGCTGCCGCACAACATCGGCCTGGCGGCGGCCGTCAACCGCGCCATCGACGTAACCGACTGCGAGCTCGTGGCGCTGCTCAACAACGATGCCGAGGCGCAGCCGGGCTGGCTGGCCGCGCTCGTCGCGACCGCCGATCGCTACCCGGCCGCCGCGGCCGTCGCCAGCCGGCTGCGCCTGCACGACCGCCCCGATCACCTGCACTCGGCCGGTGACGGCTACAGCTGGGACGGCATCCCGGTCAACGTCGGCGTCTGGCAGCCGGATGGACCCGTCTACGACGTGGAGCGCGAGGTGT
The DNA here is from genome assembly GCA_020849725.1 of Chloroflexota bacterium. The sequence goes on along the minus strand of JADLAZ010000034.1, from coordinate 2,240 downwards.
GGGCCGCCTGTGCCGGCGCGGCGCTCTACCGGCGCGCGGCCCTGGCGACCGTGCGGATCGATGGCCAGGTGTTCGACGAGGCGCTCTTCATGTACTGCGAGGACGTCGATCTGGGCTGGCGACTTCGATTAGCCGGGTACTCGTGCGTCTACGCCCCGGCAGCGATCGTCTACCACCGGCTGAGCGCCACCGGCGGCGGCATCCTGGCCAGCTATTGGTGCGGGCGCAACTTCGTCCGGGTGGCGCTGACCAATCTGCCGGCGGCCACGCTGCGGCGCGCCGGGCCGGCCATCGCGCGAGCGCAGGTGCGGCTGGCCGGAGAGGCGCTGCGCCACGGGCGCGAGCCGGCCGCTCGCGCCCGGCTGCGCGGCCAACTGCGGGCGCTGGCCGACCTGCCGGCGATGCTGCGCCGCCGCCGGCAGGTGCAACGCTTGCTCGCCGTCGAGCCGGCCGTCCTCGAGCGGCTGCTCGCGCCATCCAGCCCGTGAGCCATTACTGGCTCGTAGACCGGGCCGGGTGAGCGTGATTGGCCGGCTCAATTCGACGGTCGGATCGCACGCGCACCAGCCGCAGCGCATTCGCCGTAACCAGCAGCGAGCCGCCCATGTCGGCGACCACCGCCAGCCACAGATCGGCCACACCGGCTACGGCCAGCGCCAGGAAGACGATCTTGATCACCAGCGCGACGGCGATGTTCTGGCGGACGATCGCCAGCGTATCGCGCCCGAGCTTGACCGCCGCCGGCACCTTGGTCAGGTCGTCAGCCATGAGCGCGACGTCGGCCGTCTCCAGCGCCGTCGCCGTGCCGCCGGCGCCCATAGCGATGCCGACGGCCGCCCGCGCCAGTGCCGGCGCGTCGTTGATGCCGTCGCCGACCATCGCCACCGGCCCAGCCTCGGCCTCCAGAGCCGCCACGGCCGCCGTCTTCTCGTCCGGCAGCAGCCCGGCCCGGACTTCGGTCACGCCAACCTCGGCCGCGACTGATCGTGCGACGGCCGGTGCGTCGCCGGTGAGCATCACCTGCCGCCGCACACCGAGATCGCGCAGCGCGGCCAGCGCCACCGCCGCTCGAGGCCGTACCTCATCGGCCACCGTCAGCACGGCCAGGATGTCGGCGCCGTCGCCTAGCAAGACGGCAGTGCGACCGCGCGCCTGCAGCGCGTCGACCACGGCTGCCACATCGACGCCCAGCCCTGGGTGCCCGGCGAACGAGCGGGGCGAGCCGACTCGATAGCGCCGCCCATCGACTGACGCCGCGACGCCGTGCCCCGGTGTGGTCGTCGCGTTGGACGCATCAGGCAGTGCCAGGCCGCGGCGGCGGGCACCGGCCACGATGGCCGCCGCGACTGGATGCTCGGAGCGCGCTTCGACCGCGGCCGCGACCGCCAGGACCGTGTCAGCATCACGCCCGCCGACTGGGGCGACGTCGATCAGCACCGGCCGACCGCGCGTCAGCGTGCCGGTCTTGTCGAAGGCGATCGAGCGGAGGCGACCGAGCTGCTCCAGCGCTGCGCCGCTCTTGATCAAGATGCCGCGCCGGGCCGCGCTGCCCAGTGCGGCGACGATCGCGACCGGCGTCGAGATCACGAGCGCGCACGGGCAGGCGATCACGAGCAGCACCAGGCCACGGTAGAACCAGTCCGCGGCTGGCGCGCCGAACAGCGGTGGCACGACCGCGATCGCCAGCGCGCCGGCGACGACCGCCGGCGTGTACCAGCGGGCGAAGCGATCGACGAAGCGCTGCATCGGTGCGCGCTCGGCCTGTGCCCGCTCGACCAGGCGCACGATGCGCGCCAGGGTACTCTCCTGGGCCACTAGCTCGACTCGGATGAGCAGCGGCTGGTCGCCGTTGACCGAGCCAGCGTAGACGGTATCGCCCGGCGCCTTATCCGCCGGCACCGACTCGCCGGTGATCGGCGCCTGGTCGACGGCCGACGCGCCTTCAATCACGACGCCGTCGAGGGGCACGCGCTCGCCGGGTCGCACCAGCACCGTCGCGCCAACGGCCACCGCTGCCGCCGGCTCGACGGTCTGCACGCCCTCGCGCACGACTGTCGCCGTCGCTGGCGCCAGGTCCAGCAGGCGGCCGATCGACCGGCGCGCGCGCTCGACGGTCAAGCTCTCCAACTGGTTGCCGACCGCGAACAGCACGACGATCCAGGCGGCCTCCGACCACTCGCCAATGGCCGCCGCGCCGATGACGGCGATCGTCATCAGCGTGTTCATGTCCGGCGTGCGCG
>JADLAZ010000033.1 GCA_020849725.1 Chloroflexota bacterium | reverse complement strand
TGCGGTCCGCGGCTACTTGTGCGCGCTGGCCCGGACCGGGCCGACCGTGATCGTCTTTGACGATCTGCACTGGGCTGACGTGGCCTCGCTCGACCTCCTGTCGCGGGTCGTCGACCTGGTCGAGTCCCGGCCGCTGCTCATCGTCTGTCTGTCGCGTGCCGACCACGACGCGCCGAGCTGGCCGGTCGTGACGCGGCTGCGCGCTACGCTGGGCGCGGCCTACACCGACATCGATCTCGAGCCGCTCGACGCCGAGCAAGCACAAGACCTGCTGGCGCACTTGCTGCACATCGAAGACCTGCCGGCGAGCGTGCGCGCGCTGATCCTCAGCACGTCCGAGGGCAACCCCTTCTACCTGGAGGAGCTGATCCGATCGCTAATCGATTCCAGGCACATCGTGCGGGAGAATGGCCACTGGCGCGCAACGCGCGAGATCGCGACGGTGGCGCTGCCGGACACACTGTCCGGCGTGCTGAGCGCGCGCATCGACCGGTTGCCGGATGAGCCGAAGCGCGTGGTGCAGGCGGCGGCCGTCCTCGGCCGGATCTTCGGCTACCGAACGCTCAAGGCCATGTGCGCAACGGCGCCGCCCGCGGAGCGGATCGAGGCGGTGGCGGCGCATCTGGACACCCTGACGCGTGAGGAGTTGCTGCGCGAGCGGGCACGTGACCCCGAGCTGGAGTACATCTTCAAGCACGCGCTCACCCAGCAGACGGCCTACGACCTGCTGCTCCTGCGCCGGCGGAAAGAGCTGCACCGCCGCGCCGGCGAGACACTGGCCTACCTCTACCCCGAGCGGCACAGCGAGCTGGCGCCGATGCTGGCGCATCACTTCTGGCTCGGCGAGGACTGGCCCCGAGCTGCCGAGCACGCGCTGCGCGCGGGCGGGCGGGCGGTGACGATGCACGCGCTGCGGGAAGCGTTCGAGCACTACGAGCGCGCCATCACCGCGCTGGAGCGGCAGCCGGAGGCGCCGGCCAGCCAGATCGTCGCCGCCACCCTGGCCTGGACCTGGGTCGCGTACAAGCAGCGGCGCCACGACGATGAGACGCACCGCGCGGAGATGCTGGCCCGGCTGGCGCGGGCCGAGGCGCTGGCCCGGACGCAGAGTGACACGTCGGCACTGGCTCAGGTGCTGATCTGGACCGCCAATGTCAATCTCTTGTCCGGGTTCCCCGGCCGCGCCTTCGCCTACCTCAGCGAGGGCTACCGCCTGGCGATGGAGTTGGGCGAAGACCGCCTCTGCATAGTGCCGATGTTCTTGTCCACGTTCAGCATGGTCGACACCGATCCGCGCGGCGCTGTGGAGCGTCTCGATCAGGTGATCGCGCTCACGCAGACCTACGCGAACCCCGAGGTCGAGGCCCACGCCCAGGGGATGAAGGCGCTGGCCCATGCGCGCCTGGGCGAGTTCGCGACGGCGCGGGCCGCGATCGTGGCCGCGGAAGATCGGGTGTCGGCCTCGCTCTCCACCGTGAACCAGGCCGATGTCAATGTCTCCATCGGCCAGGCGTACATCGACATGGGCGAGATCGAGCGTGGGCTGGCGCTCACCCGGCGCGGCGCGGAAGTATCGGCCAGCGTCGGCGGCCTGGAGTGCGCCTGTGCCGGCCAGATCTTCACCGGCCTGGGGTATCTCCGCCAGCCAGACCTGCCCCAGGCCCAGGCAGCCCTGGAAGAGGCGCTGCGGCTCGTAGAGCACACCAGCGAGCTGGCCGCGGCGATGTTGAAGCCCGGCGCCGAAGCCGGCCTGGCCATCGCGCGCTTCGCCGCGACCCAACAGCCTGAGGCGATCCAGGAGATGGAGCAGCTCCTGGCGGCCGCTCAGGGACCGGATGATGCGTTCGTCGCGGCGTTCCTGAACCTGGCGCTCGCTCAGGCGCACACGCGCCTGGGCGCCTACGATCGGGCGGAAGGCCACCTGGGCCACTCGGTGGCCTTCTACCGGCGCACGGGCATGCGCCCGTACTTGATGATGACGCTGGAGGCCGGCGCAGTCCTCTACGAAGCCCAGGGTCGCGCCACTGAGGCGGGCCAGACCCGCGCCGAAGCCGAGCGGCTGCGCCACGAACTCTGGTAGAACGCTGACGACGGCCGGCCAACCTGCTACCATGGGCCGACCGCTCGCCCGACCGCCACGCAGCGTGCGCCGCGAGCGGCGTCGCGACCGACCGCCGGCAATGCCGGTCCAGAAGGAGGAGGCTCATGGCCGCGGTGCTGTCCAAAGACCGCTTCGAGGCGGCAACGACCTTTGCCCAGTATCACGAGCGCATGCAGGCCAACAAGGAGCGCATGGGCCAGTTCGTCGATGAGGTGCAGATCTCGGACGCGGACCTGGCCTGGTGGCGCGGACGCGGGCCGATCAAGGTCCTGGCGCTGACCTACGACAGCTGTGGCGACGCGCTCTACAACATTCCGATCCTGGCCAAGATCGCCCAGCAGTGCCCGAATGTCGACCTGCGCGTCATCCAGCGCGACGAGAACCTGGACATCATGGACCGCTACCTGAATCAGGGTATCTACCGGTCGGTGCCGACCTTTATCTTCATGAGCGAGAACCTGGAGGAGATCGGCAACCTGAAGGAGCGGCCGGAGGAGATCACCCGCGTGATCGAGGCCGAGATGCTGGGCGTGCGCCGCCGGCTGCGCGACGAGAACAAGGACGCCTGGCGCGGCGTCGTGGCTGCAGCGCTCAAGACGACGGCGGGCGGCTAGGCGCCGGAGGCTGGGAACCGGAGCGGCCCTCACCACCACCCTCGCCCGCGTACGGGAGGGGCAGGGTGAGGGTCCCTTCTTGTTGGCCTCGGCGGCGCTCAGCCAACGCCCCCACTCCCCGAACTCCTGCCACACGGGCTGAGCGCCGCCGAAGTCCCCACTCCTCCTGGCCTGCTACCCCGCCTGACAGTCCACGTTGACGTAGCCGGAGCGGAACGGCTCGACGCGGCCCTCGTCGGGGAAGTAGCGGTGGCGCCAGATGCAGCCGTTGTCGTTGCCGAGCAAATGCAGCGAGACAGAGGTCGCGGCCGATACGGTGCGCACGCGGTGGATATCGTTCTCCGGGCGCAACTCGTAAAAGTCGCCGGGATGCAGGCGCTGGCTCAGGGTGAGCGTCAGGTCGGCGCGATCGGAGGCGATGCCTTCGTCATGGCGCGCGAAGACATCCTCATCCTGCTCGCCGCGGTAGAGGCCGACCAGGCCCCAGGCCAGGTGATCGTGGACAGGCGTCTGCACGCCCGGCGGCACAACCAGCGCCGAGAAGGCCAGTCCCCCATCGCCAGCGCGGTAGAGCAGCCACATACCGATGCCCTGGCCCATGCCGCTGGTCATGGCGGATTCCTGATAGCGCGCCGGCAGCCAGTCGTCATGGGCCAGCAGGTCAGTGAAGGCAGGCCGGATGCGCGCCAGAATCGTGTCGACGTCATCCGTGCTGTGGCGCACGGCGTTGACGTGGTCGATGAAAGCGCGCAGGCGCGGTGTGTCGACCACGAACTCGTCGACTCCGGTCGGAGCTGGGTGGGGATCGCCGCACATCGTTCGCCTCCTGGGCCGGTCGCCGGCCGGCGCGATGCCATGACCGTCGTCAGGCGACCAGGAGACCCGGCCGAGCCAGGCCTAGCGGCGCCCGGCCTTGGCCGCCGGCGGGGTCTTGGCCGTCGTCTTCGCCACCTTCGGTTCCGGCTCGCTGGTCACGGCATTCTTGAACTCGCGCAGCCCCGCGCCGAAGGACTTGCCGATGTTCGCCAGCCGCGCGCCACCGAAGAGCACCAGCACGACGAGCAGGATGACGATCAGTTCCGGTCCACCGAGCGCGGGCAACGATCCCGACATACGGCCTCCAGCGTGAGGGCGCCGGCAGCGCGGCGCGTCTCCCATTGTAGCGCACGCGGCGATGTGTTGGATGCATGCGCCGTCGCCAAACCACGCCAGGACCGGCCGGCCAGCCATGCTACAATCCGGCGCAGCACGCCTGCCGGCCCAACCCACCCCGGTCGCGGCCGCCGCATGGAGGGGACATGGTCGAGCCGCCGCGTCTCGCCAGAACCCACCCAGTCGCCACGCCACGGGTCACACCGCTGGGACGGCGGCTGGCGCAGGCCCATGGCCTCGATCTGGCCGGCGTCTCCGGCAGCGGCCAGGGCGGACGCATCACCCGTGACGATGTGCAGCGCCGGCTGGGCGACGATCCACCGCCGGCATCCGCCGTGGCCCTGGCGGCGAGCGCGCCGCTGACCGGCGTTGTCCCCGCGAGCGTGGCCGGTGGGTTGGCGCCGGGCGACGCACCGACCGCCTGGCTGCTGATGGAGGCCGACCTGACGCCGCTGCTGCGGGCCGTCGCCCAGCAGGCGGCGGCGTTCCGGGCCAGCGAGGGGGCGGACCTGACGCCGCTGGCCGCCGTGCTGCGCGCGGTGACGATGGCGCTGGCCAAGCAGCCGCTGCTCAATGCCGTCTGGGCCGGCACGGCCATCCAGTTGCGTCCGTCGATCACGCTGGCGGTGATCGGTCTGGAGACGGCGCCACGCCTCATTCCCCGCGCTGGCGACCTGTCGCTGCCGGGGCTGGCGCGGGCGCTGGCCGACCCCGCGCCGTCACCGGCCGTCACGCCGACCTTCACCGTCGTCACCGGCGCGGCCGCCGGCCGGCTGGCGCAGCCGACGCTGCCGGCCGGTCAGGCGGCCTGCCTGGTTGCCGGCCCACCGGCCCGCCGGCTGGTCGCGCTCGACGACACGCTCGCCGTCCGCACCATCATGCCGCTGGCGGTCGTGTTCGATCACCGCGTGCTTGACGGCGCGCCCGTCGGCCGCTTCCGGCGCACGGTGCGCGCTCGGCTGGAAGCGGCCGATCTGGACCAGTAGAGCCAGCAGGCGACGCCCTCGTAGTAATTCGCCTACTGGCTCTCCGTGGCCTAAACGATGGCCTCTTCCGTATCCGGGTCGAAGGCGTGCATCTTGTCGAGATTGAAGATGACGTTGTGCGTCGCGCCGGGCTTGGCCTTGGTGCGTGGGTCGACGCGCGAGACGAAGTTCTCGCCGTCGGGGGAGCTGAGGTAGAGGAAGACCTCGGCGCCCAGCGGCTCAGTGACGTCGACGTTGACCGTGACCTGCTGGCCGTGATCGCGGGTGGCCGACTGGTACTCGGAGTCTTCGATGTCCTCCGGCCGGATACCGAAGAGCACCTTCTTGTCGCGGAAGCGCTCCAGGCGCTTCTGGAACTGCTCCGGCACGGCCAACTTGAAAGCGCTGTTGCTGACGACCATGCCACCAGCATCGGCCTCGACGGTGACCGGGAAGAAGTTCATGGCCGGGCTGCCGATGAAGCCGGCGACGAAGGTGTTGGCCGGGTGATCGTAGAGGTTCTGCGGCGAGTCGAGTTGCTGGAGCACGCCATCGCGCAGCACGGCGATGCGGTCGCCCATCGTCATGGCCTCGACCTGGTCGTGGGTGACGTAGATCGTCGTGGTGCGGATGCGCTGGTGCAGCTTGATGATCTCGGTGCGCGTCTGGACGCGTAGCTTGGCATCGAGGTTGGACAGCGGCTCGTCCATGAGGAACACCTGCGGCTCGCGGACGATGGCGCGGCCGAGAGCGACGCGCTGGCGCTGGCCGCCGGAGAGCTGCTTCGGCTTGCGCTGCAGCAGGTTCTGGA
>JADLAZ010000032.1 GCA_020849725.1 Chloroflexota bacterium | reverse complement strand
GCAGGTTGAGGTTGTACTTGAGGCAGGGCACGCCCGCCTCACCAGCGGCGCGCACGTTCTGCTGGATGATGGCGATGTCGTCGTCGCGGCCCGGTAGCCCGAGCATGATGCGCGGGAAGCGCTGGCGCGACGCATAGGTCGATGGCAAATCCAGCGCCAGCACGGCCATGGTCAGGCCAAAGCGCGCCAGCCGCTCCTGGACCCGAACAAGCTCGTCGGCGCGCCAGGAGCCGTCCGGGTTCTCCACGGCCTCGGTGCCGGGGCCGTGCGTGGTGTCCACGGCAATGTGCCGGACGCCCATCTGGGCCGCCCAGGTCAGGTTCTCGTCCGACAGGTCGCGCATCTGCTCGCCAAGATACATCAGCCAACTCCCGTCGTCTATCAGCGTCCTCGGACCAGCGTGTGGCTTCGGCGGGTCACGCGCGCGGCGTGACCCAGGTCTCCGACAGAGCCAGGCAGGCGCTCGAACTGGTTCGGTCGCCGCGCAATTCGGACCAGGGTTGCCCGGCGGTCGTCCGGCCACCGACCTCGACTCGCGCGCCGCGCGCGGGGAAGAAGGTGCTGAAGACGCCAATGGGGCGGTCGTTGTAGCCCGGCGGCATGGTCAGGACGAACGGATCGACGAAGTCCGACCAGGTCAGCTGCCACGTGCCGTCGGCCGTCGCGACGCGCTCGGTCGCCGTCGCGCTGGGGTCGCCCTCGCGCGTGAAGGTGGCCGCCACGATCGGCAGCGCCGGGTCGGCGAAGGCAGGGTAGAGCAGGGCCTCAATCGTCGTCTGGAGCCAGCGCGCCACTGCGGCGTTGTCGCTGCACACGACGACGCGCCCGTCGGTCAACTCACTCTGAATGAAAAGCGTGTGGCCACTGCCGGCCGGGCACCAGAGCACCCGCCAGTGGCTCAGGCGGTCGGACAGCGACCGGCCGCCGTCCCGGCTCAGCCGGATAAAGGAGTTCTCCCCGGTCATCAGGACGGCGTTGGGATCCACCGGTGGTGTCATCGTCGTCTCCTTCTGGAAGTGGCGGCCGCGCATCGTCGTCGTGGCGCAACCCTAGCATGGCGCGGACTGGAGTGCATAGTGGCGGCATCGCCGCCCGTGGCTGTGCGCGACGCGGTCGCCCTCCAACTCGCCGATCAGGCGCAGCCGGGGCGCGGCGTCGAGGATGCGGCCGTCGATGCGCGGGCTGCCGTGGCAGACGATCAGCCCATCGCAGTCACCGGCGCGGGCGGCGACCAGTACGCTGGCCGCGGCGTCCTCCGACACGGTCGTCCAGGTCGTGCGGTCGAAAGACACGCCGCACTCCAGCCAGTCGAAGTCGGCGAAGCGCTGCAAGCGCTCGCTGTCGGCCGGCAGCAACATGCGCTCGCGGACGTCGCGATTGGCGACCAGCAGCACGCGCGGCTGGAGTGTGGTGGGGGGCGTGGTGTCCATCGGCAGATCTCTCAGAGGTTCGGAATTGCAGGACTGGCTCTGAAGCGTCGCTGGTCATGGCGCCACCACCAGACTCGTCCGGCGTGTCGGTGTCGTGCTAGAGTGGGCGCGCACGGAATGGGACAGCGAGATAGGGTGGGCTGTGCAGGAAGGAGCGGGACGATGCAGATTGCCGAGGTCGAGCCGATTGCTGTCGCCGGTGGGCTGTACGTGCGCATCACGACCGACTCAGGCCTGGTCGGCATCGGGCAGTCAGCGGCGTGGGCCTATCCGCAGGCGGCGGCGCAGGTCGTGCACAGTTGCCGTCGCTACCTGATTGGCCAGGACCCGCTGCGCATTGAGCACCACTGGCAGCACCTCTACCGGATGGGGCCGTTCCGCGGCTCGATCCTGAGCGGGGCCATCAGCGCGATCGACATCGCGCTGTGGGACATCAAGGGGCAGCGCTATCAGGCGCCGATCTGGGACCTGCTCGGCGGGCGCTGCCGCGACAAGGTCCGGCTGCACCTGCTGATGGGCGGCGGCACGCCGGATGAGGTTGCCGCCAAGGCGCGCGAGGCGGCCACGGAAGGCTTCACCGCCATCAAGTTCGACCCACTGCCGGCCGGCTTCCAGAACCTGACGCTGGAGGGACTGATCGGCGCGGCCGTCGACCGCGTCGCGGCGGCGCGCGAGGTCGTCAAGGGCGACGTCGACATCATCGTCGAGCTGCACCGCAAGCTGACACCGCTGCAGGCGCTGCCGCTGCTGGAAGCCCTAGCGCCGCTGCACCCGCTGTTCATCGAGGATCCGGTGCAGATCGACAGCATCGTCAGCCAGGCCGAGCTGGCGCGGCGGCTGTCGGTGGCGCTCGCCAACGGCGAGCGGCTGCACTCGATCTGGGAGTTCCGCGAGTTGCTCGTCCACGGCGGCAGCCAGTTCGTGCGGCCCGACGTCGGCCTTGCCGGTGGACTGACGCACTGCAAGAAGATCGCCGCCATCGCCGAGTCGTTCCACGCCGCGATCGTGACCCACAATTTCCTTGGGCCGGTGCTGACGGCGGCTGCGGTCCATCTCGACGTGTCCGTGCCCAACTTCGTCGTGCAGGAGTACTCGAAGCTCGATGAGACGGTGGCGGCAGCCTTCCCCGGCACGCTCCAGCGCCAGGGTGGCTACCTGCCGCTGCCGGAGGCGCCGGGCCTGGGTGTGCGGCTCGACGAGGCGGCGGCGGCGGCGTTGCCGCCCTACCCGGACTTCAACCCCAATCGAGTGCCCTACCGGGATGATGGCTCGGTCGCCTACTCGGTTTAGGGCAGTAGGCGCGTGGGTCAGGGGGTGAGGGTCTCTCCTCCCATGCCTCCTGGTCCGCCAGCCCACGTGCCTTACTCATTCTCGGCCTTCTGGCCCACGCCCAATGTCGGAGGTGGTTCAGCGAATGAAAGTGCTGCTGGTCGGTGGTTCCGGTCATGTCGGGTCGTTTATCACGCCGTATCTTCGGGAGCGGCATGCGCTGCGCATCCTCGATCTCAGCCCGCCCCGCCACGACGGCGTTGAGTATGTCGCCGGCTCGATCACCGAGCCGGAGGATGTGCGGCGGGCGCTGGACGGTGTCGACACCTTCATCAATCTGGTGATGAGGAGTCCCCAGGGCGGCAGCTCTAACGAGCAGACCTTGCAGCAGATTCAGGAGAACTACCAGGTCAACGCGCTCGGCCTGCACCTGCTGCTGTGGACGGCGCAGGAGATGGGCATTCGGCGCGGGGTTTATACCAGCACGATGAGCGTCCATTATCGCGAGCGTGATTGGTTTCCGTCGGAGGAGGCGACGGCGCTGGACACGCCAAGCGTCTATGGCCTGACCAAGGGCTTCGGCGAGCTGATCTGCCAGTACTTCGCCCGCTGGTTCGATATGAACCTGATCGCGTTGCGCATTACCGGCCCGCGCACGCGTGCTCAGTACCTGGCCGAGCGACCGAACCGGCCGCTGCGTGCCAACGGCCATCCACGCCTCTATGTGACCGACGAGGAAGATCTGGCCAACGCGTATCTGGCGGCGCTGGCGGCCGTCCAGACTGGCCACGGCCGATTCGACGCCGTCTTCATCGCTGGCGATGAGGCCGAGGAGGAACACAACCTGTCCAAGGCCCGTCGCCTACTCGGCTGGACGCCCCAGTCGCACCGCTACCTGGGCACGATCCCATCGGCGGCCGGCACATGAGCGACACCCAAGCCTATCCGCCGCGTCCGCAGCCTTTCGACGCCACTGCCCTGCGCATCGAGCGCATCGAGACGGTGGCGCTGCGGGCGCCGCTCGCCCGCCGCTTCGCCGGCAGCGCCTACAGCATGACGACCCGCTGCACGATCGTCACTCGGCTGCGGACGCACGACGGGGTGGTCAGCGAGGTCTACACTGGCGACACCGACGAGGAGCAGGCGCGCATCGTGCGCATCATTCACGACGAGCTGGCGCCGGCGCTGCTGGGGCGCAGCGCGACCGACCCGGAGGGCTGCTGGCAGGCGATGACGCCAGCCACCTATGACATCCTGCGCGATCGCGGGCTGGCGCTGCAGGCGATCGCCTGCCTCGACGCCGCCATCTGGGATGTTTTCGGCAAGGCGCTCGGTCTGCCACTCTTCCGGCTGTGGGGCGCATGCCGGGAGGCGCTGCCGATGATTGTCATCGGCGGCTACTACGGCCGCGACCATGGCCAACTGGCCGATGAGATGCGCCGCTACCGGGCGCTCGGCATGGCCGGCTGCAAGTTCAAGGTCGGCGGGTTAACGCCGCGCGAGGATGTGGCGCGGGTGCAGGCGGCGCGGGCGGCTGCCGGCGACGACTTCGTGCTGGTGGTTGACGCCAATCAAGGCTACACGCGTGAGCAGGCGATCGAGTTCGCCCGTCTGGCTGTCGATCTCAACCTGCGCTGGTTCGAAGAGCCGGTGCGCTGGCATAACGACCGCCGCTGGCTGCGCGAGGTTCGGCTGACGACCGGCATGGCGGTCACCGCCGGCCAGAGCGAGTACACGCTGCCGGGCGTGCGCGACCTGATCGCCGGGGGTGCGGTCGACGTCTGCAATTTTGACGCCTCCTGGTCGGGCGGACCGACGATCTGGCGCAAGGTCGCCGGGCTGGCGGCGGCCTACGGCGTGGCGATGGGTCACCACGAGGAGCCACAGATTAGCGCCCACCTGCTGGCGAGTGTGCCGCACGGCACGTATGTCGAGTGCTTCGATGAGGACCGCGACCCCGTCTTCTGGGGGTTGTTCGCCAATCGGCCGGTTCTGCGCGACGGCCTCTATCGCCTGCCGGAGGGACCGGGCTTCGGCCTGGAGCTGGACGAAGCCTTCATCGCGCGGCACCGCGTCGCGCAGCAGGTGACCGAGTAGGCGCTCGGCGGCTGATACGAATTTGATATGGCGGCGCCGCGATCTATGACCTGGCTGCAACCTTCGGCCGCCTATACTCGGCGGTAGCCCCGGTCAGGAGGATGCCTCGCGTTGGGCCGACGGCATCGCGGCCGGGCAGGAGTGGCAGCGTGGGTAGCGCGGCGGTCATGGCGCCTGCGGCGGGTGCTGACCTGGGCGAGCGCGGCCTCGTCCTCGACCTGGACAAGTTCGCGACCCATGATGGTCCGGGCATTCGGACGACCGTCTACCTGAAGGGCTGCCCGCTGCAGTGCCAGTGGTGTCACAGCCCTGAGTCGCGCGCACCGCGCCCGGAACTGCTCTTCCTGGAGCGGAAGTGCGACGGCTGCGGGCTGTGTCCGGACCACTGCCCCAGGGGCGCGCTCCGGCTTGTGTCGCGGCCGGCCGACACGCCCGGCGCCGCGCCGCTGATCGCGCGGCTGGACTGGACGCGCTGTGACGGCTGCGGCGCTTGCGCCGCGGTGTGCTACCCAGGCGCGCTGAAGATCGCTGGCGAGTGGCTGACGGTCGGCCAGGTGATCGCCGAGGTCGAGAAGGATCGGGCCTTCTTCGAGGCCTCCGGCGGTGGCGTGACCCTGACGGGCGGCGAGATCGCCCACCAACCGCGCTTTGTCGAGCACCTGCTGCGCGCCGCCCGCGAGCGCGGCATTCACACCGCTGTCGAGACGACTGGCTACGGTCCCTGGCGCGTGTTCGCGGCGCTGGCCGCGGTGACCGACCTGTTCCTCTACGACCTCAAGCAGATGGACGATGCCCGCCACCGGGTGCTGACCGGCGCTTCGAACCGGCTGGTGCAGTCTAATCTGCGCCGGCTGGTCGACAGCGGCGCGCAGGTGACGATTCGGGTGCCCTGCATCCCCGATCTGACCGATACCGACGCCAACATTGCCGCCTGTGCCGCCTTCGTGCGCGAGGTTGGCCTGACGACGCTGCACCTGCTGCCGTACAACGCGGCGGCCGGCGCCAAGTACCGCTGGCTGGGCCAGCCGTTCGCACTGGACGGCCTTGCTACCCAGAGTCCGGAACGGATGGAGGAACTGGCGCGCATCTGCCGTGACCAGGGCTTGACCGTCCAGATCGGCGGCTAAGGCCGAAACGCGCAGCACCGTCATATTGTTCGAGCCAGGAGGCCAGGATGGCGACGATGACACCCGAGCGCTCCGCCGTCGATGCCATGGCAGCGCGATTCAGTCCACGCGTGGCTCAGTTGCACACCCGGTTGCTGGAGCGAATGGTTCAGCCGCAGACACGCTGGCAGCCGGCGAGCGTGTTGGAGCGGCCGGCACTGGCCGGACTGCCGCTGGTGCTGCGCCGGGCGCACGCCGCCGCGGCCGTGCTTGTTGAGATGCCGATCGAGATCGCCGACGGCGAGCTGATCGTCGGCACGACGGCGATCGACGGTGTCATCGCGCGCACCAGCCTGCCGGCGTTCGCCACCGCTGCCGAGCACGATCGCGCGCTGGCCGAAGGCTTCGGCATCACTAGCTCGCTGGCGCACAAGACGCCCGACTACCCGGTCGTCGTCGAGCGCGGGCTGGTGGCCATCCTCGATGACATCACTACCAAGGTGGTGGAGATTGCCAGCCGCCCGGAGTCGCCCGAGCGCACCGAGAAGCTCCACTTCATGGAGTCGATGCAGATCGAGTTGGCGGCGGTTATCACGCTGGCCGAGCGCTACGCCGTGCTGGCCGAGACGCAGGCGGCGACGGCCGCGCCGGCGCGGGCGATCGAGTTGCACCAGATCGCCGCCGCCTGCCGGCGCGTGCCGGCCTTCCCGGCTCGGACCTTTCAGGAGGCGCTGCAGGCGGTCTGGTTCGTCCACTCGGCCTTCTTCAACACCCAGACCGGCTTGTCGCTCGGCCGGCTCGATCAATACACCGGCCCGTTGCTGGAGGCCGACCTGGCGGCTGGCCGGCTGACCGAGGCCGCGGCGCGTGACCTGGCCGACTGCCTCTGGCTCAAGTTCAACGATCGCGCCAGCTTGCGCCGCGACGATCACCTGGCTCGCGTCACCACCCACCAGTACCAGGTTGGTTGCCGCGAGCGGACGATGCTGGCGACCGACCTGGCCGACGCACTCAACCACTTCGGGCAGAACATCTTGCTCGGCGGCGTGCGGCCTGACGGCGGCGATGGCACGAATGCCGCCAGCTACCTGTTCCTCAGTTGCCTGGAGCGGTTCGAATTCACCAGCCCGGTCGTCACCGTGCGCCTCCATCGCGGCTCACCGCCGGCGCTGGCGCGCCGCTGCGCCGAGGTGCTCAAACGCGGCGGCGGCATGCCCTACATCGACAACGATGACGTGCTCGTGCCGGCCTACCAGCGGCTCGGCGTGCCGGTCGAGGATGCGCGCGACTACGTGAACTCCAATTGCTGGGAGACGATGATCGCCGGTGCGTCCGACCAGGAGTTGATCCGGGGCATCAACTTCCTGCTGCTGCTGGAGTGGTCGCTCAATCGCGGCGTCACCCGCTGCCGTGGCGCGCGCGAGGGCGTCGACACCGGCGACCCGCGCACTTTCGCCACCTTCGCTGATCTACTCGACGCCTGGAAGCGTCAGTTGGATGAACTGGTGTCCCGCAACATCGACTACATCGGCGAGCGCTACTTCACTTGCGACCTCTACCACTCCGGTCATGGCCGCTACTCGTTCAATCCGTTGCTGTCGGCACTGACGCGCGACTGTATCGCCCGCGAGACCGACGCCATCCGCGGCGGGGCGCGCTACGTCATCTGGCACGTCATGGGTGAGGCCGTCGCCAACTGCATCGACGCGCTGGCGGCGATCAAGACGCTCGTCTACGATCAGCGCGCCGTGCCGATGGCGGCGCTGCTCGATGCGCTGGCGGGCAACTGGGCGGGGCACGAGACGCTGCGCCAGCAGATGATTGGCCGCGCGCCGAAGTTCGCCAACGACCGTGCCGAGGCTGACGCCATCGGTCGGGAACTGATGGACTGGTTCGTGGAGCGCACGGCGCACCATGCCCGGCGGCATCCAGCGATCCTCTTCCCCTGCTCGGTCGGCACCTTCTCCTGGTATGCCTCGATCGGTCACGAAGTCGGCGCCTCGGCCGACGGGCGCCTCGCCGGTGAGCCGATCGCGCCGAACTTCAGCCCGGCCTTCGGCATGGACCTGATGGGGCCGACGGCGGCGGTCAAGTCCTACGTCCAGATGGCGATGACCGATCTGGCCGCCGGCGCGCCGCTCGATCTGCGCTTCGCTGGCAGCAGACTGCGCGGTGAGGCCGGCACCGAGAGGCTGCGCGCGTTCATCCAGGCGTTCATCGCGCTCGGCGGCAATATGCTGACCGTCACCGTCACCGACGTCGAGCAGTTGCGCCGGGCGATGGTCGAGCCAATGGCCTATCGCGGGCTGCGCGTGCGCATGGGCGGCTGGTCGGCCTACTTCGTCGCCCTCAGCCGGGAGCAGCAACTACTCCATATCGCCAAGGTCGAGCACGGCGCCGCCTGAGCCAGCCACACCGGCCTACGGGCCGACGAACGGCATCAGGCGCAAGACCAGCAGCAGCGCCAGCAGGCCAAACAGGCCGACCAGTCCCAGCGTCATCGCCAGCAAGCAGCCGAGACTGCGCGCCAGCGCCGGCCGGCGCGAGTCGGGTCGGTACGGCTGGGTCACGCGGATCGCCGCCCGGCCCGGCCGACTGTTGCCGCCACGGCGATGGCGAACGTGACCAGCGCGGCGGCGTTGAGCAGGCCGCCCCACTGCCGACCCGGCAGCCAGCCGGCCAGGTCGCTGGCGATGCGCAGCGCCAGTGACAGGTGCAGCAGCGCCAGCGGCAGATACAGCACCGCCCGGTAGGCGATGCCCCGGCCCAGGACCAGCGGCGCGATGATCGGCATGTGGCCGAAGATCATCGCCATGACGTAGCCGAGGAACAGACTGTGGACCAGGGCGTCGTGGGCCGGGCCGGCCGGCGTTGCGCCGACGACCAGCGCCAGCAGGCCGGCAGTGGCCAGCCAGCCGTACCCGGTCAGCAGGCAGATGGCGATGTAGCGCGGCAGTCCCCGCTGGCGCACGGTGCGGCCGGCGATATCGTAGCGGAACAGCCACACCGCCAGCGCCACCAGCCCGAGGCCGAACAGGCGGATGCCGCCATCCGGCTCGACCAGCCCGACCGTTGCGCCGCCCAGCAGCAGTGCCACACCGCCGGCGAAGGCCCAGCGCGCGGCCGGCGACGGCCGGCGCAACCGGCTCAGATCGAGCCGCTCGCCGACGATGGTCAGCACCAGGAAGACAGCCCACCATGGCACGAGGCGATAGGCCGGCCAGCCGGCCAGCCAGAGGAGATTGGCCACCAGCCAGGCGGCCGCGCCCAGCGCCATCGTCACCGTGTAGTCGGCCAGTTGCCGGCGCATGATGACCACGTTGGCTGCCACCAGCACGGCGCTGGCCACCGCCATCGCCAGCGCGCCGATGGCTGGCGGCCAGCCGATCAGGAGCGCGACCGCGCCAAGGCCCGCCGTCACCGGCGCGGCGAACGGCCACCAGCGCCCGAGCGCCAGCGCCCGCTCCAGGCTAATGAGCGTGCCGAGAAAGCCGCCGACGACCAGTGCGCCGTGCCAGGCCGACGCCGCCGGCGCTGCCGGCAGCGCCCACCCCAGGCGCAGCAGGCCGCCCAGGACGCCGAGCAGCAGGCACACCGCCGCCATGATCAGCAGCGGCGGCGCCAGGCGCGGACGCCAGCGGGCCAGGAAGTCGCCGGTGGGGCCGGCGGGCGCGCCCGGCCGCGCGCCGCCGCTGCTGACCGTTGGGGACGTGGATGGCACGGGTGCGTCAGCCGGCATCGTTGGTCCTCCGGTCGAGCGGAGGGGCTGGCGCCGGGGTCGCCCGATGCGCCGTCCGGCGCACCTGGATCACCAGTGTGACGACCCGGCCGGCCTTGACCGCGACGAGGGCCAGCACACCGGCCAGCGCCGCCTGCCCGATTGCGTTCAGTCCGGCCGCCGGCAAGGTCGCGTAGGGCGCCAGCAGCGCGGCGGCGGCGATGGTGGCCATGCCGCCGTTGGCCAGCGCGAGCTGCCAGCGTGCCTGACCGTGCAGGATCGCCCGCAGCCGCGGCCGCAGCGGCGTGTCGAGCGGTGGCAGCGGCCCGGCCGGCAGCGCTGCCACGACCGAGAATAGGTGCGTCCAGGCGCCCAGGATCGTCTGGCCGATGAAGCCGACGAAGACGCTGTCGACGACGGCGCGGAGCGCGGCCGCGCCCAGGGTCGGGTCGACGCGCTGCACACCGATCGCGACGGCCCCGCCCAGCGTCGCCGCCGCCAGCCAGCCGGTCGCGGCCAGCAAGTGCGCCGCCGCCAGCGCCGGCCGCCCGGCGGCGGCACGCCACTGCCGCCAGACGGCGACGGCATAGGCGAGTGTGCCGACAAGTTGGAGCGTGAACCCCAGGCCGACCAGCACCGGCAGACTGACTAGCCAGCCGAGCGTTGTCAGCGCCACACCGCCGGCCAGCGGCCAGAACTCGGCCCACAGCGGGTTGAGATACCGCGCCGGCACGCCGAGTGTCGTCGGGAACAGGAAGCGCATCGTGCCGACGATCGTCAGTGTCACCCATCCATTGAGGTTGAGGTGCAGATGTGCCACGCGCAGCGTCGCGTAGACCAGGCCGAGCGCCGCGAACCAGCCGCCGAGCATGAGGATGCCGAGCGTCACGCCGACCAGCAGGCAGGCAATGGCGGCCAGATAGTAGAGCAGCGTGACGTCGGGCGCGACCAGGGAGCGCCGGCGCAGCACGACCAGTGTTGCCAGCAGCAGCACCAGGGCGGCCAGGACGGCGATGCCGCCGGCCGTGCTGACGCCCGGCTGGCCGACCAGCACACCGCCAGCCAGCGCCAGCGCGCCGGTATTGATCAGCAGCCATTGGGCGCGCGTCAGCCAGGCCGGCGGTGCGTCGGTGCGCAGCAGCGTCACGGCGAAGAAGGCCATGGCGCCGAGGATGAGCTGGGTCGCGCCGCCGACGAGCAGCAGGTGCAGCAGCGGCCAGTGCCAACCGGTCAGGTCGGGGACGCCCGGCAGCCGTGCCAGCCGCAGCAGCGACAGTGCCCCACCGACCAGGACGTAGAGCGTTGCCGCCATGAAGAAGGGCGCGACAGCGTGCCCACGGCCGCTCGGCCGGTAGCGCCGGCCGTGGCCGGCAGCGGAGGGCGATGCAGGCAGCAGCGACATGGCGGTCATCGTACCAGGGTCGGGACCGGCGTGCTGGGTGGGGGTTGGTAGGCGCAGGCCGGATCCTCGGCCAGATAGTCGCCGGTCAGGGCGTAGGCGCGCGCCCGGCTGCCGCCGCAGACGCCGCGGAACGAGCAGCGGCCACAGCGGCCAGTCAGGCGCGTGCGGTCGCGCAGCGCTCGGAACAGCACCGACTCGCGGTAGATCTCGGTCAGCGTCTGCTGGCGCACATTACCGGCCGCCAATTGCAGGAAGCCGCTCGGGCAGACGTCGCCGGTGTGTGACACGAAGCAGAAGCCGTCGCCGTCATTGACGCCGCGCTCGACCGGCGCCGCACCCTCCCGGAAAGCATAGCCGGCGCCGGTCGCCTCCCAGCGCGGCGTCTCGCCGGCCGGGCCGGGGCCGTGAGCGCGGCGCATGGCCTGGATGACGACGCGGCGGTAGTGCGGCGCCGCCGTCGTGCGCACGCGATAGGGCGCGCTCTGGCCGTGGGCGTGCAGCCACTGCAGCACCCGCTCGTGTTCGACGGCCGAGATCATGTCGGCCGCCTGGCCGCGACCGGTCGGCACCAGGAAGAAGACGCTCCACATCGTCGCGCCGGCTGCCGCCACGCGCTCGGCGATGGCCGGCAGTGTCTCGGCGTTGTGGCGGGTGACGGTCGTGCCGACCTGCAGCGGCAGCCCCAGATCGACCACATCGCGCAGCACGGCTTCGGTGCGCGCGAACGAGCCAGCCACGCCGCGGAAGGCGTCGTGGCCGGCCGCGTCAGCGCCATCGAGGCTGATGTGGACCATCGACAGACCCAGATCCTTGAAGCGGCGCAGTGCTGCCCGCGTCACCCGGCGCGTGGCGCTGGGCGAGAGGGCGACGCGCAGGCGCTGGGCCACCGCGTACGCGGCCAGGTCGTAGATGTCGGGCCGCATCAGCGGGTCGCCACCGGTCAGCACCAGGATAGGCCGGCCGATGGCGACCACTTGATCGATCAGGCGTCGGCCTTCCTCGGTCGTCAATTCGCGTGGGTCGCGGCGCGGCTGGGCCTCGGCGCGGCAGTGGATGCAGGCTAGCGCGCAGGCACGCGTCATCTCCCAGGCGAGGGTGAACGGCGTCTGGTCGAAATCGACGGCGACGTAGCGCGCGGCCTCGGCCGACAGCGGCCGGCCGGGTGCGCCACTCGTGACCGCTTGCGGCGCGCGATCGGGCCGAGCATCGGTGGTGGTCATCGGCTGTCTCCGCTCGTGGCGACCGACTCGGCCACCGGCGCAATCTCCTCGTCGCTCAGGTAGCAGCCCGGATCGTCGGCCCACCAATCGCCGGTGGCGGCAAAGGCGCGGGCGCGCAGGTTGCCGTTGCACACCGGCAGGAACCGGCAGCCCTGGCAGCGCGCCGGCAGGTGAGCGGCCCGGTCGCGCAGCCCGGCCAGCAGCGGGTCGGCCGCTGCCTCCCAGAGGGCGCTGAACGGCTGCTCGCGCACGTTGCCGCACCGGTAGTCCCAGGAGAACTGATCGATGTGGACATCGCCGGTGTTGTCGATGTGACCGATGGTGACGCCAGAGCCGTTGCCGCCATTGTGGCGCAGCAGCGCCCAGACCTCGGCCGCGGCGGCCGGGCCGCACTCGCGCAGCATGCGCAGATAGAGATGTGGCCCGTCGGCGTGGTTGTCGACGGTCAGCACCTCGATGTCCCGCCCGCGCTCCCGCCAGTCAGTGGCGGCATCGACGATGGCGTCGACCGCCCGGCGGCTCTCGCTGGCCGTCAGCGCGTCACCGGCGATGCGACGGCCGCGGCCGCTGCCGACCAGGTGGTAGAAGCAGACGCGATTGATGCCCTCGCGCTCGACCAGCTCCAGGATCGCCGGCAGCGCGGCAACGGTGCGGCGCGTTAGCGTCAGGCGCAGGCCGACGCGCTGGCCGACGGCGCGGCAGTGACGGATGCCGCTCAGCGCCGCGTCGAATGCGCCGATCTGGCCGCGGAACTTGTCGTGCTGGCGGCCGATGCCGTCCAGGCTGACGCCGACATAGCCGAAACCGGTCGCTCGGATGCGCTCGGCGACGAGCGGCGTGATCAGCGTGCCGTTGGTCGAGAGCGTCGTCCGGATGCCGCACTCGTGGGCGAAGGCGGCCAGCGCGAACAGGTCGGGCCGCACCAGTGGTTCGCCGCCGGAGAAGAGGATGACCGGCACGCCGTAGTCGCCCAGGTCGCGCAACATAGCGCGTGCCTCGTCGGTCGACAGCTCGCCGGCAAACGGGCGATCATACGAGTCGGCGTAGCAGTGCATGCAGTGGAGATTGCAGCGCCGCGTCGTCGTCCAGACGATGACCGGCCGCCGGCGCTCGCCCGCGCGGCGTGGGCCATAGCGGAGATGATCGGTCTCCGTTGCCCCGGCTCCAAGCAACCGGCTGACCCCCAGCATGACGCCCTCCCGACGGTGAATCGCACGCCTCCCGTTGCCAGTTGTAGCCGGCAGCCTTGTGGGGTGACTGTGACGGAAGTCACAGTGAGAATCTGTGCTATTGGCGACAATAATGCTGGTCGGGATCGGCTGGCCAGCTCCGGCCTGCGACGTGGCGCTCTGCCCGCGCCTCACGTGAGGAGCCGCTTCGTGGGAATGACCGATGCGCTCCTGGTCGTCGACGACGACCCAGCGATCCGCGACCTGCTGGAGCTCGTGCTGACCGCTGAAGGTTACACGGTGGCGCTGGCGGCCAGCGGCGTCGAGGCGCTGCGGCAGATCGGCCCAGTGTCGCCGGCGTTGGTTTTACTCGATGACGCCATGCCGGGTTTAACCGGGTGCGAGGTCGTCCGGACTCTGCGCGCGCAGGGCTGGGCGGTCCCCATCCTGGTGCTGAGCGCCGGGGACGATAGCGCGTGCGCCGCCGCGGCGAGCGGGGCAACCGCCTTCCTGGCCAAGCCGTTCGATCTGGACGAGCTGCTTCGGACGGTCGCACGCCTGGCCGTCCCGCCGGGCCTGAAGGTGGTCGTGACGAAGGCCCTGGCCGGCGGGCAGTTCGACGTGGCCATGGCCGCCGGCTAGGTGGTCATCCCGTGTCGCCGCGCCGGCCATTTGTGGCGAGGCGCCCATCTTGACGGCGGCGGCCCGGCGCACGGCTGACAGCGTGACCATCCCGACCGGCGCCCGCTGCCGGTCGCGCCAAACTGGCGGTACATTCATGGATGGGAGGACTGTCCGATGGCGCGTGCGCGTGACCGCCGACTGATGCTGGTGAGCGCGGGGCTAGTCCTGCTGCTGATCGTGAGCGCGGCCCCGCTCGCCTGGCGTGCGGTCGTCAATGCGCCGCCCCGCCCACCGGCCATCGTCGACCCACCGGCGTCGACCGAGCCACTGGCGGCGCTGCGCCTGGAGGCAGCGCCGTTTGCCGATCCGGACGGTGATGCCCACCAGGCCACGGACTGGGAGATTCGCGCCGCCGCGGACGACGAGCTGGTGTGGGCCGCATTCGGCGCTGCCGAGCCGGTGCACATCGACCTCGCCGCGGGCGCCTTTCAGGGTTCGCATGGGACGACGCAGCGCCTCGATTTCGCCACCGCCTACCGCCTGCGTGTGCGCTCCCAGGACGTGCGCGGCGCCTGGTCGGACTGGGCCGAGCAGCCGTTCGTCTCACCGGCCTCGGCCCGGCCGGCGCCGTGGCGAGTGCGCGGGGTGCTGGCTCAGCCGGCGCCGAGCTGGAGAACTGAGGGTGACGCGCCAATCGACGCACCGTCTGGGGCGCGGCTGACCATGGAGGCTGGCGACGGCGTGGTCTGGCTGACGCTGGCTGCCGCCGGCCAGGAGCTGGTCGTCACACCCGGCCCGCTGCGCGAGCGGTCGGAGCCGGTGTGGCTGCGACTGAGCGCGCCGGCGGCGTCGGCCTGGGCCGCGCCACCGGCGCACCTGTCCGTCGTCGGCGTCTGGGCCGACCGGGTCGAGCGACTGACGATTGCACTGCCGGCGCTGGCGCTGCCGGCCGGTGGCGAGCAGGCGCTGTGGGTAACTGAGACCGGCGCGACATTCTTCGCCGGCCCGGATGGCGCGCTGGACCGCGAGCGCCTGGCGCGCGACACGCCCTTCACCTGGCGCGTGCCGGCCGGCTACCAGGCCGAGGTCGTCACCAGCGCGCTGCAACTGCCGACGAGCCTGGCCTTTGTAGCTAACCCCGGCACGGACCCGAACGCGCCCCGCTTCTACGTCACCGAGTTGTATGGCCGCCTCAAGGTGGTGACGAACGACGGGCGGGTGCTGCCCTTCGCCGACCG
>JADLAZ010000031.1 GCA_020849725.1 Chloroflexota bacterium | reverse complement strand
TGATCGGCCAGATCCTGAATCGCGTAGCCGCGATAGCTGAGACGGCCGATGGTCCCTTCGACGTTGCTGAGCGTCGACGCGGCGGCGACAACGCCTTCAAGGCCCTTGCTGGCCGACATGGTGGTTCCCTCCTTTCGCACCAAACGGCGCCGGCCTGGTCGCGCCGCCGATCCGCCCCCATCGTATCAAGTGACAGAGGCACGGACAATGCCCGCGCGCGCAGGAGTTGCGGGTGGCCGGCGGCCAGTGACCATCCGGCGCGACGGCGGCTGCGTAGCTCAACAGGGCGCACGAGCCTAGCGATGCACGGCCGGTGGGAACCAGCACCAGCGGCTGGGCGTCTGTCAGTCGGGCAATAGGGTCGCCCCGAACGTTCGTTTCACTGCCCATGCTAGAATGCCCTGTCATGCGCCACGCGCCACAGCGCTGCGCGGGAGTAAGGGATGCGCATCGGCCGTCCGGGCCATCGGTCGATCTACGAGCAATACTCCGCCGCGCCGGCGCGCTCACGCTCGCGGCTGCCCTGGTGGGCGAAGACGCTCGTGCTGGTGCCGATCACGCTCCTGGTGGCCGGCGGCGTGTACGTCGGCACGGTGGTGCTGGCTGCGCAGCAGGCCATGAACGCGGTGTTTGTGCCGTCAGTGCGGGCGACCGCGGTCGCCGTGGCGCCGCCGACGCCCGTAACGGTGGCCCCGGGCGCGCCGGCGCCCGGGGCCACGACGGCGCCGGTGATCGCCACAGTCGTGCCGCCGACGCGGCCGCCGGAGTGGACAGGCTCCGAGCGGCTCAACATCGTTCTGCTGGGGGTCGACAAGCGTGACGACGAGGACACGCCCCGCAGCGACACCATGATCCTGGTCTCCATCGACCCCGTCGGCAAGCGCGTCGGCATGATGTCGATCCCGCGCGACCTGTGGGTCACCGTGCCGGGCTACGGCCTGAACAAGATCAACGCGGCCTTTCCGCTGGGCGAGAAGACCGGCAAGCCGAGCGGCGGCGCGGCGCTGGTGATGCAGACAATCGAGGCCAATTTCAAGATCCCCGTCCACCACTTCGCATCGGTCGACTTTCGGGGCTTCACACGCATCGTCGAC
The DNA here is from genome assembly GCA_020849725.1 of Chloroflexota bacterium. The sequence continues at coordinate 9,148 of JADLAZ010000031.1, read as the reverse complement.
GCCGTCGGCGGCATCGTCGTCGACGTGCCCTACTTGCTCAAGGACGACGAGTACCCGGCTGACGACGGCCCGAACTACACCCGGCTGTATGTGCCGGCCGGGCTGCAATGGATGGATGGCGCAACCGCGTTGCGCTACGCGCGCTCGCGCCACTTCGACTCCGACTTTGGGCGCAACCGGCGACAGCAGCAGGTGCTGCACGCTATTCGCGAGCAGGGCATCAAGCTCGATCTGCTGCCGCGCGTGCCAGAGTTGCTGAATCTGGTCGCCGGTTCGGTGCGCACCGACATCGACCCGCGCCAGCTACCGGCGCTGGCGCGACTCGGCGCGCAGATCGATCGGGAGGCGATCAAGAGCTATGGGATCACCGTCGACATGACGATCCCACGCGATTTGCCGGAGATCTTCTATCTTGAGCCGAACTGGCCCAAGATCAACGCCGCAGTGCGTGAGATGACCGGCGCGGCCGCGCCCGCACCGGCCGCCGCCAAGCCGGCGGCCGCAGCGACGCCGACGCGCGTGCCCGTGTCGACCGCGCCGCCAGCCCCAACCGCGCGTCCGGCCACGGTGACGCCGGTGGCAACGGTGGCCACAGCCCGGCCACGCGTGTGGGTGCGCAACGGCACGCGCATCCAGGGGTTGGCGGCTCGAAACGCCGACATCCTACGCGCCAAAGGCTACGCGATCGTCGATGTCTCGCAAGACCCAGAGGCAGGCCAGTACCCGAAGTCGATCGTCTACCTGTACGGTAGCGCCCGGCAGTCGGCCATCGCCGTTGCCAGCGAACTCGGCCTGCCGGCCACGGCCGTGCGGCTCGGCCCAGCGCCAGCGCCGCCCGGCACCGACATCCTGGTCATTCTGGGAGAGGACGCGCGCTAGCGGGATGGCGCGGGATGGGTTGCCCGTCGCGCGCCCTGCCACGCCAGTCGCTCGGCCAGGATCAGCGCGTCGATAGGCCAAACAGCCATCGGTCGGGCCAGCCGCCCCCGAGCGCGGCTGGCGTGCGGCCGGCAGGTCAGGACGGCCGATCGCCACGCCCATGGAATCGCTGCCACGCCATGCAGCGTCCCGAGCAGCGCACCGGCAATGGCGGCGTTGGTGTCGGTATCGCCGCCGCCGCGTACGGTGGCGACGACGCCCTCCTCGAACGACGGCGCGTGCAGGGCCTGGTAGAACGCATTCTGCAGGGCGATGATGACGTGGCCGCTGGACGGTCCGAAATCCGGCATCGCACGCGCGGCGGCTGCCAGTGCTGCGGTCACGCTCGGGCTGGCGCCGTGGGCCGCGTCCCAGGCCACCGCTGTCTGGTAGGCCGCGCGGGCGTCGTGGCCTTCGCGGACGACTGCGGCCAGCGCCACGCCGAAGGCGGCCGACGCATCGCGGCAGACGCGGTTAGGGTGGGTGAGCCGGGTATCGGCATCAAGGGCGGTGGCCAGTTCGTCGGCTGGGAGCGTGTGCCCCCAGATTGCCAGCGGGCTTTGCCGCATGAGCGCGCCGTTGGCCTGACTCGCCTGGTTGGCGCCTGCCGCCGCCGCCGCCACGAGCGACTGGCCGGCGTGCCGCGCCTGGGTCAACGCGCTCAGCGCCTGCGCCGTGGTGGCGCCCTCGTCGAACGGTGTCGACTCGTGCCAGAAGACGTAAGCGGCGGCTACCGTCTCGGCATCGAAGCCGTCTTCCATCAGCAGCACTCGCGCCAGCAGCAGCGCCAGCTCGGAGTCGTCGGTCGGCTGGCCGGCCAGCGTGCCCCACACCGGACTGGGTCCAATCGTCCGGGGGCCGTCGGCATAGAGCCGGGCGATCTCGGCCGCACTCTTGAATTCGACCAGACTGCCAAGTGCATCGCCGGTGAGTTGCCCCAGCAGGCACCCCTGCGCTCGGTGCAGCACTCCGTCATCGGCGAGTGCTGCACCGCGCGTGGCCCGCACCGGCGCATATGGCTCACGGGGCGACACCTCCCGTGCCGGCACACCGCCTCGGTAGCGGCGCGCCACCTCTGCCACCAGCGCCGGCGCGCCACCAAAGCAGTATCCGCCCGGTCGGTCGCCGTCGGCCGTGTGGCGCGTCGGTGTGCCATCGGCCTCCACCAGCGTGCCACCGACCGCGCGCAGGAGCGCATGGCCGCCCGCCACGTCCCAGCCGACCGGCACATTGACGGTAACGGCGACCTCGGCCTCGCCAGCGGCCACCAGCGCGAGCCGGTAGGCGATGCTTGGCTCGGGACGATAGCGGCCCGGCGCGACGGTGGCGAGATTGGCGGCCGGGGCGATATCGGCAGCCTGACTGATGATGACGATCGTCGCGTCGTCGAGAGTGGTGGCCCACGATGGCCGCTCGACCGGACGGCCATTGCGGCGCAGTGGCCCGCAGCCCTCGGCCCAGGCGAGCAGATCGCCGGCGTTGTCGGGCGCGGCGAAGGCGTAGACGACACCCAGCACCGGCAGTCCGTCGCGCAGCAGAGCGATCGACACAGCGCTGCCGCGCTCACCGCGCAGGTAGGAGCGGGTGCCGTCGTTCGGGTCAACCGACCAGAGGTGAGGCTCGCCGGCCGAGCGTGGCACGAACCCGGTCTCTTCGCCGAGGTAGCCCCAACCCGGTGTTGCCGCCAGCAACCGCTCGCGGATGAGCCACTCGGCGACCGAGTCGACCTCGGCGTGGCCGCCGTCGCCGCGCGGCCCACCGGGCCGCAAGAATTCGGCGCGGAGAAGGTCGCCGGCGGGGCGGGCCGTCGCCTCGGCCAGGCGCAGGTAGTCTATGTAGTCAGGCACGGGAGCGGGCCTCGTTTCCGGTCGATGCAGTGTGCCGCGACGCTCGGGCCAACGCTCGTGAGCGCGGTCTCACATCGACCTGAGAGCGGCGCGCGGGCCGCGCGTTGTGGTACGTGAGTGTGTCGCAGTGCAGCGACCATCAGGGTTACTGCCCCGCCTCTGCCCGCCGTGGTACACTGCAACGCCGTTCGTCGGTCTGCCTGTGGGGCGGTCGACTTGGTGACGCAGGCTTGTCGTATCACGATGGTAGCCGGCCGGGCAGGGCGGCGACGAGGCACAACGGAGGAGGGAATCGTGGCCGGTGGCGAATACGTAGCACTCGCGGTCGTGCTGGGCTTGCTTGGGATCGGTTTTTCCGCCTGGCTCGCGCGTGATGTGCTCAACCGCGATCAGGGGCCGCCGGAGATGCGCGAGGTGGCGGCCGCAATCTTTGAGGCCGCCATGGCGTTCCTGACACGGCAGTATCGCACGATCGCGCTGCTGTCAGTCGTCGGCGCGATCGTCATGGGGGTGATCATCGCGATCTTTTCGCCGCCCGGCGAGCAGATGCTGCGCGGCACGCAGACCGCGATCGCCTTCATCGTCGGCGCCATCTGCTCCGGCATCTCCGGCTTTACCGGCATGTACGTGGCCGTGCGGTCGAATATCCGCACGGCGGCCGCAGCCCGCACCAGCCTGGGCAACGCGCTCGTGACGTCGCTGCGCGGCGGTGCGGTGTCCGGATTCCTGGTCGTAGCGCTCAGCTTGCTGGGCGTCATCGCCATCTTCTACGCCTTCGGCGGCGCGACCGACCCGCGCCACACACCCTTCTACATCGTCGGCTTCGGCTTCGGCGCCTCGTTCGTGGCGCTGTTCGCCCAACTCGGCGGCGGCATCTACACCAAGGCGGCCGACGTCGGCGCCGACATCGTCGGCAAGGTCGTTGCCGGCATCCCGGAAGACGACCCGCGCAACCCTGCCGTCGTGGCTGATCTGGTCGGCGACAACGTCGGCGACTGCGCCGGGCGCGGCGCGGACCTGTTCGAAAGCACGGCTGCCGAGAGCATCGGCGCGATGATCCTGGGCGCGTCGATCTACGCTGCCACCGGCAACATCGTCTGGATCCTGTTCCCGCTGGTGCTGCGCGCGCTCGGCATCGTCGCCTGCATGGTTGGCATCTTGTTCGTACAGCCGCGTGATGACGTCGACCCGATGGCGCAGCTCAACCGTGGCTACTTCGTCATGGCCGGGCTGAGCGTCGTCTTCCTGGTCATCGCGACGATGTGGATGCTCGGCAACATCTGGTTCGCGCTGGCCGGCATCGTCGGCATCGTCACGAGCATCGCCTTCGTCTACATCACCCAGTACTACACTGCCGGCACCTACCGGCCGGTGCGCGAGATCGCCGAGGCATCGAAGACGGGCCCGGCGACGAACATCATCGCCGGCATTGCCGTTGGCTTCGAGACAACCGCACTGCCGGCGATCGTCATCTCGATCGCACTGCTGCTTGCCTACTGGATGGGTGAGATGAGCGGGGTCAAGCTGACGATCGCCGAGGTCACGATTGGCGGCGGCATCTATGGCACCGCCATCGCGACGATGGGCATGCTGATGAGCGCCGCCTACATCCTGGCGATGGACACCTTCGGGCCGATCACTGACAACGCCGGCGGCATCGCTGAGATGTCGCAGCAGCCTGAGGAGACGCGCCACCGAACTGACGCCCTCGACGCTGCCGGCAACACGACCAAGGCGCTGACCAAGGGGTACGCGGTCGGCTCGGCGGCGCTGGCGGCCTTCCTGCTGTTCGCGGCCTATCTCGATGTCCTGATCGAGCGCGGTGTGCTGAACGGCTACATCGTCAATCTGGCCGAGCCACGGGTGTTCGTCGGCGGCTTTATCGGGGCGATGCTGATCTTCCTGTTCTCGTCGCTGGCGATCCGGGCTGTCGGTCGCGCCGCCGGCGCCATGATCGATGAGGTCAAGCGCCAGTGGGCCGAGCGCCCAGGCATCATGGCCGGTACAGAGCGACCCGACTACGCCCGCTGCGTCGATATCAGCGTCGGCGCGGCGCTGCGCGAGATGATCGCGCCGGGTCTCCTGGCCGTGGCGGTGCCGGTTGCCATCGGTGTGCTGCTCGGTCCGATCGCGGCCGCCAGCCTGCTGATGGTCGGCACGATGGTTGGAGTGCTGGTCGCCTGTGTGCTGAACAACGGTGGCGGCGCCTGGGATAACGCCAAGAAGTACATCGAGGCCGGCAACCTGAAGGACGAGTTTGGCAAGGTGCTGGGCAAGGGCACTGAGGCGCATGCCGCCTCCGTCACCGGCGACACAGTGGGCGACCCGTTCAAGGATACGGCGGGACCGTCTCTGCACGTGCTGATCAAGCTACTCAGCACCATCACGCTCGTGCTGGCGCCGCTGTTCATTCTCGCTGGCCAGGCCTTCGGCGCCGGCCGCTAAGCTCAAGTCTCGGCCCATCCCGGCCGACGCGGTAGAGTACCAGGGCGAGGCGTCGATCACCTCGCCCTGGCTGGTGCGTGGGCCATGGATCGGGGGTAGACAGACGTGCACTATGGAGTTCTAGGCGGCGGTGCTCTCGGTCTGACCGCGGCGCTGCGGCTGGCCCAGCGTGGCCACCAGGTGACGGTCATCGAGCGCGGTTCAGAGGCAGGTGGCCTGGCAGCCGGCTTCCGCATCGACGACGCCTGGTTGGACAAGTTCTACCATCACCTGTTTCGCTCCGATGTCGACGCCCAGCACCTGATCGCCGAGGTCGGGCTAGGCGACCGGCTCGTTTGGCCGCGTCCCAAGACGGTGACGCTGTGGGACGGTCGGACCTACCAGCTCGACTCGGCCACGTCGCTGCTGCGCTTCACGCCGCTGCCGCTCGTCGACCGTCTGCGCATGGGCGCCGTCCTGGCCTACCTGAAGGCTGAGCGCAACTATCGCCGCCTGGAGGGACAGCGGGCGGCGCCCTGGCTGCGGCGCTGGATGGGCGCCGAGGCCTATCGCATCGTCTGGGGGCCACTCCTGACGGGCAAGTTCGGGCCACTGGCGGAGGAGATCGCCCTGCCCTGGTTCTGGGCGCGTGTCACGTGTCGCTCGTCCAGCCTGGGCTACCTGCGCGGCGGCTTCCAGTTGCTCTACGAGCGGCTTGTCGAGCGCATTGCGGCACTCGGCGGCGCAGTGCGCCTGGGCGTCACCGTCGAGGAGATCGGCCGTGACGAGCAAGGGCTGGCGGTGCGCACCAGCGCCGGCGTGCTGCGCTTCGATCGCGTCATCTCGACCCTGCCAACGCGGCTGACCTGCCAGCTCACGCCAGCACTGCCGGCTGACTACCGCGCCCAATACGACTGGGGCCGCGCCTATGGCGCGCACTGCCTGATTCTTAGCCTGGACCAGCAACTTACCGACAGCTACTGGATGAACGTGAACGACCCCGGCTACCCGTTCATGGCTCTGGTGGAGCACACGAACTACATGCCGCCGGCCGACTATGATGGCCGCCGGTTGGTGTATCTCGGCAACTACCGTCCGATGGACGACCCATTGCTCGCGATGCCGACTGAAGAGGTGGTCGCGCAGTTCGTGCCGCACCTAACCCGGATCCGTTCGGACTTCGACCGAACCTGGGTCAGGGAGGCGTGGAGCTTCGCCGCGCCGTACGCGCAGCCGATCGTCACCGTCGACTACCACGAGCACATCCCACCCTTCGAGACTCCGGTTCCTGGTCTCTATCTCGCTAGTATGTTCCAGGTCTACCCGCAGGATCGGGGGCAAAGCTACTCGATCGAGCTTGCCAACCGGCTCGACCGCTTCCTGGCCGAGCGCGGCGACCAGGCCGGCGCGCGTTGAGCCGGTCCCGACCGTGTGCTACGCTTCCATGACGGCGCGGGCAGCACTCGCGCGCAGCGTGGAGAGGACACAGCGGTCATGGCCGATGTGGTGGCCGGCTCGTCGAGCGATACCGGCGTCGTGCGCGAGCAGAACGAGGATGCCGTCGCGACCTGGGACGAGCGCGCGCCACGGCTGCAGACGAACGGCCGGCTGTTCGCGCTGGCCGACGGCATGGGGGGGCACAGCCGGGGCGAGATCGCCAGCGCCGAGGCGCTGCGGGTGCTGTTCGACCGGTTCTATGCTGAGCCGGCGACCGACCTGGCACTGGCGCTGAAACAGGGCTTTCGGGCGGCGAACGAGCGGCTGTATGCGGGTGGTGCGGCCAACGGCGTCGAGCAGATGATGGGCACGACGCTGGTGGCCGGCATCGTGCGGGGCAATCTGCTGACCGTGGCGAACGTCGGCGACAGCCGTGCCTACATCGTGCGCGCCGGCAAGGCCCAGCAAGTGACGCGCGATCACTCCGTCGTTGCTGAGCAGGTGCAGGCGGGCCACCTGACGCCTGAGGAGGCGCGCACCAGCCGCAATCGCAACGTCATCACGCGGGCGCTGGGCAACCAGCCCCGGCTCGATGTCGACATCTTCGAGGTGCCGCTGCTGCCCAGAGACGGCATCGTGCTGGCCTCTGACGGCCTGTACCACGCCGTCGCCGATGATGAGCTGGCAGCCATGGCGCAGGACGACGACCCGGCGGCGGCGGCGGCGCGGCTGGTCAGTCTGGCGCGCGAGCGGGCGAGCAACGACAACGCCAGCGCCGTCGTCGTCTACTACGCCCGCGCCAGTGCGGTCGCGCTGGCTGCCGGCCACGACCTGTTCGACACCGCGCCGCTGCCGCGTCACGAGCCGGCCGGTGTCGGCGGCGTGGTGCGCTACGTGATCGCCGCTGCCGTCGTCATCGTGCTGGCGCTGGTGGCGCTGGTGGCGCTGGTGATGTCAGGCGTGCTGAGCTTCTAGCCCGCCGCGTCAGCCGGTGGCGCCAGCGGCCAGAGTGGCGATGCGACGAACTGGTGCAAGATCCGCGCAGTAGCGCCCCAGATGACATGTTGCCCGTAGCTGTAGAAGAGGATGGTGCGCGGCACGCCGTCGCGCTCCCACAGCTCCTCGCGCAGGGCGCCTGGTTCGACCAGCCGGCGCAGCGGCAACTCGATCAACTCCGCCACCTCGCGCGGGTTGGGCGAAAAGTCCATCTGGTGCAGGCGCGCGACGAAGGGAGTGATCGCGAAGTTCGTCACGACCGTGAGCACCGGCTCCAACTGGCCCAGCGCGGTCACGGCCGCTGGTGGCACGCCGATCTCCTCCCAGCACTCGCGCAGCGCCGTCGCCAGCAGCGACTCGTCGTCCGGCTCTGGCGCGCCGCCAGGGAGCGAGATCTCGCCGCGGTGGCCACGCACGTGCTGGCTGCGCCGCGTCAGCAGCGTCACTGGCTCGCCGTCGACGTCATAGAGGAGGATCAGGACGGCAGCGGGGCGCTCGCGACCAGTCGGAACGGGCATCACCATGGCTGCGCTCCCGCGGCCGGCGCCGCATTGGTTGTCAGTAGAGCCATGGGATCAGTCGGCGCGTCCGGTGCGCATAGGCGTCATAGCCAGCGAACCGATGGCGCAGCCAGGTCTCTTCCCGGCGTGCCTTGGCCGCGAAGAAAGCGAGCGCGGCAGCTGCCACCGTCAGGCGCCCGGCGTGCGCCGTCGCCAGCGCCAGGCCGACGGCCAGCAGGCACAAGCCACCGTAGATGGGATGGCGAACGAGCCGGTACGGCCCGCGCTCGACGAGCACCGTCGCTGCCTTCGGGTGCGGCAGCGGCGTCAGGTTCCGGCCCAGGGCCAGGGCGCCAGTCGTGAACAGGCCCAGCCCGGACAGGCTCAACACGCCGCCAATCGCCAGGGCCGCTGGCCGCAGCAGGTCCGGCCAGGCCGCTCTCCAGCGCGGCACGATCAGGTAGACGGCAATGAGCAGCACCTGCGCCACCACCCAGGTCTCGCCACGGCGGCCCTCCCAGGCACGCCAGCCGGTCCACCGGCGGGCCAACCGGGTGTCGGATGATCGATCGTGCCCCATGATGACCCCTGTGCGGCTGCAACAAACCCGACCCCGCGGGCGTTCTGAGTATGATACGCTGGGCTGCGGTCCATGGTCTGCCGGGCCAGGCTAGTGCGATCGCTCGTGGTGAGCAGCCCGCTGGCTACTGGCTCTAACCGCGGACATCTAGAGGGGCGTGGTCAGCGTAAGGGAGAGCGAGAGCAACGCTCATCCTAGCGAGCCACGTCGGGACGCCGGGATGGATCGATTGGATCAGTCGGGTCAGTCGGACCGGTCGAAGCTCTCAGACGAGCAGTTGGTCGAGGCGCTGGCCGCCGGCGACGACGACGCGCTGTCAGTGCTGTACGACCGCTACGCCAAAGCCGTTTTCTCCCTGGCCGCCCGGATCACCCGCGACCAGAGCACCGCCGAAGAAGTGACCCAGGAGGTCTTCGTGCGTACCTGGCGGAGCGCCGCAACGTATA
>JADLAZ010000030.1 GCA_020849725.1 Chloroflexota bacterium | reverse complement strand
CACCGTGGCGCCATGCTGAGGGAGGGGATGTCCTACGGTCCAGGTTAACTTGAGCGAAGGCGAAGCCTTCGAGCGCATGCTGAACCGGTTCAACAAGGCTGTCGAGCGCGCTGGCATCCTGCGCGAAGTGCGCCAGCACGCCCACTACATGAAGCCGAGCGATGCCCTGCGCAAGCAGCGCGCTGCCGCCGAGCGCAAGCGCCGCAAGCGCGAGTTGAAGGCGCTGCAGCAAGGCGCGTAGAGCGCGCCAGCGTCGCATCGCGATCGCCTGACGGGGCGTGGTCGTGAACATGGTCGGCCGCAGTGCGCCCGGCCCGACCGCATCATCACGCCGTTAGCCCGTCACCCGTCAGGCGCTCCCGGATCTCGTGCGCGAGGCGCTCGGCAGCGCGCTCGCTGTCGGGCAGTCCCCGATGGGCAGCATAGTGGTGCCCTAGCTCATGCAGCAGCACGTGGTCGAGGATGTAGCGCCGGAGCGCGTCCCGCGTCCACTGCAGCGAGCGCGTGCCAGCGTCGTCGACGACCTGTGCCCCCCAGGCCAGCCACTCCTGGTCCCAGGGGTCGTTTGGGCGCGGGCTGACGGGGAAGGTCAGCCGCTCCGGATACGGAAATAGCCGGATCTCGCCGTCGAGGTAGTCGCCGTCGCGATCGCGGTAGCGGCGGATCTGGTTCGACAGGCGCACCTGCCACAGACCCTCGGTGTACTCGGCCGGCACGCGCCGCAGCTGCCGCTTCACCTCGCCCAGCGTGCAGGGGTAGACGTAGCCCTTCGGCGCCCGATCGGCCACGAGCCGCACCGCCCGCGCTGGTCGCGTCACACGCGGCTCCACCTCTTCCGGCTCGCCCCGCACCACCAGCCCTCCTCATCACAATGTCGGCCTACAGGATACCGCAGGCCGATGAAACCGCGAATGGGCGCGAATCCACGTCAGGTCGCATTCACTCGCGGTTTCATTTCACGGTTGTCGGCCACTGGACAGGCAGCGGCGATGAGGGCGACAATGCCCTGGCGAAGGAGGCAGGCCCATGTATCAGCATCCGCCGCGCGACGGCGCGGGGCTGCGGTGGGACGAGCCGGATGTGCTGATCGTCGGCGCGGGCGCGTCGGGCGCGGCCGTCGCCTGGTTCCTGGCGCGCGCCGGCCTGAAGGTCGTCTGCATCGACCAGGGCGGTTGGGTCGAGCCGGCGACGCTGCCGCATCACCAGTCGGACTGGGAACTGCGCCGCTTCGCTGACTTCAACGCCGACCCGAACGTGCGCCGGCTGCCGGAGGACTACCCGGTCAACAGCGCCGCCTCCGACTTCACCCCACTGATGTACAACGCCGTCGGCGGCAGCACCATCCACTGGAGCGCCCACTTCCCCCGCTACCACCCGTCGGACTTCCGCGTCCGCAGCCTCGACGGCGTCGGCGACGACTGGCCGCTGACCTATGCGGACCTGGAGCCGTTCTTCGACCTCAACGACCAGATGATCGGCGTCGCCGGGCTGACCGGCGACCCATCGCAGCCGCCGCGCTCGCCACGGCAGACGCCGCCGCTGCCGGTCGGCCGGCTGGGCGAGACGATCGCCCGCGGCTTCGACCGGCTCGGCTGGCACTGGTGGGCCTCCGACAGCGCCATCATCGGCGGCCCCTACGGCGACGGTAGTCGAGCGGCCTGCAACAACTGCGGGCCGTGCGACCTGGGCTGCCCGACCGGCGCGCGCTCCAGCGCCGACGTCACCTACTGGCCGGCGGCACTGGCGCTGGGCGTCGATCTGCGCACGCACTGCCGCGTGCGCGAGGTGACCATCGACGCCCAGGGCCGGGCGCGCGGCGTCCTCTACTACGACGCCGCCGGCCAGCTGCGGGAGCAGTTGGCGCCACTGGTCATCCTGGCCGCCAACGGCATCGGCACACCTCGCCTGCTGCTCAACTCGCGCTCGCCCCAGTTTCCCGATGGGCTAGCGAACCGCAGCGGGCTGGTCGGCAAGAACCTGATGTTCCATCCGTTCGCCGCCGTCACCGGTGTCTTTGACGAACCTCTCGACAGCTACCAGGGCGCGATCGGGTCACTCATCTTCAGCCACGAGTTCTACGAGACCGACACACGCCGCGGCTTCGTGCGCGGCTTTGGGCTGCAGGTCGTGCGCCAGTCCGGGCCGCTGCACACCGCGCTCGGCGGCTTCGTCGGCCAGCGCGTGCCGTGGGGCCGCGCGCATCACCAGATAATGGCCGAGCGCTTCCCGCACCTGATCAATCTCGGCGTCATGGGCGAAGACCTGCCGGAGACGATCAACGAGGTCACGCTCGACCCGGACCTGACCGACGCGCACGGCATCCCCGCGCCGCTGGTCCGCTACCGGCTCAGCGACAACAGCACGCGCATGCTCGACTACGGCGTCGCCCGCGCCACCGAGGCACTGCAGGCGGCCGGCGCGCGGACGGTGCTGGCGACCAGCCCACTGCGGCCGTCCGGCTGGCACCTGCTCGGCACCTGCCGCATGGGCGACTTCCCGATGGGGTCGGTCGTCGATCGCTGGGGCCGCGCCCACGACGTGCCGAACCTGTTCATCGTCGACGGCAGCCTGTTCGTCACCAGCGCCGCCGTCAACCCGACCTCGACGCTGCAGGCGCTGGCGCTGCGCACCGCCGACTACATTGTGAGGGAGCGCCGGAACCTTGGCGTGTAGGAAACCACCGACCAGGAGCCGCGTGTTCGCCAGAGCAGTGCAATGGGAGCGGAGAGTACCCCCTAGCCCCCCTTATCAGGGGGCATCAGCTAGCGGCGCACCGGCCTGTTTCTCCCTGATAGGTACTCCCCGAACAGCGAACTTTTCCAGCACCCCAGCACCCCACGGAGGAACGCCATGGCCCACGCTTCGTCACCCCCGGCCACGATCCTGAGCGACGACCAGCGAGCCCTGCTGGCAGCGGTGCTGAACTGCCTGGTGCCAGCGCACGCGGGAACGCCGGGCGCGGGCGACCTGGGCGTCGGCGTGCTGGTGGAGCAGACGCTCGCATCCACGCCCGCCGGTCGCCGGCTGCTGACCGACGGCCTGACGGCGATCGCGCTGATCAGCGGCCGGCTGACGAGGAACGACTTTGCGGCGCTCGACGCCGACGCCCAGGAGACCGTGCTGCGCGCAGTCGAGGCGGCGCAGCCCCGCACGCTGGCGACCCTCGTCGACTACACGTACCGCGGCTACTACACGCACCCGCGCGTGCAGGCAGCGCTCGACTTCTCCGGTGCGCCGGCTCAGCCAGGTGGCCACGCGCTGCCGGTGTTTGACCCGGCGCTGCTGGCCCGCCAGCGCGAGCGGGCACCGTTCTGGCGCAAGGCATGACGACACACTGCCGGCACGCTGGCATGAGGTAACGCGTTACGGCCGGCGGCGAACGAAGCCGACGATACGCTTGGCGAAGACACTGCCGCCCCAGGCCAGGAAGGCGACGACGCCGACCAGCACCACCGGCACCAGCACGGGCGCCATCACGGCTGTGCCGGCCAGCGCGACTGAGCTGACATCCTCGACGAGCGAGACCGGCGCGGCCGGAACGAGCGCCACCTTGGTGGCAGGGCGCAAGATCGCCCGCGCGGCGTGAACGACGCCAGCGGTCGCGCCGCCGGTCAACAGGCCGACCAGGATCGTCACGCCCGGGTCGATCGATTGGATCGCGCCCGACATGGCTCCAGCGACGATCGCGCCGGCTACCACGGCCAGGATCGGCTGGATCGTCGTGTGCAGCGCGACATCCAGACCGTCGATCTTGTCGGAGAAGAACTCCAGCGCCGCCAGCACCAGCAGGCCAACCAGCGCCACGTCCGACTGCAGCGCGTCGAACGGCGACCCGAGCGTCAGCAGGCCGACCCGGCCCAGCAGTCCGACAACGAGCAGCGGGAGCGTCGCGTTCAGGCCAGCCGCGGCGCCCAGCCCGAAGGCAGCGGCGATGTTGAGCAGCATCAGGTTCATGGCGCGTGCCCTCTCCTGTGTGGCGGCATGTCGAAGCGGCAGCGTCTCACTGCTACCCCCATCTACGTCGTTGTCGCGCCAATGGATGTGGCCGTCACGCGGCGACGTTGACACCCTGGCGGGCGCGTGCCATCGTGCCGGTCGGTCGCGCCAGATCGCCGCACTAGCTAGCACAGGAGGACCGCCGCATGCACATCGCCGCCATCGAGGCGCTACCGCTCAATCTCGGTTTCCAACCAGGTGTCGCGCCGCACATGCTGCGGGCGACGACGCACGGCCCGGCGCTGACGCTCTACCGGGTGCGACTGGCCAGCGGCGTCGAGGGCTACGGCGACGACATGGGACCGCCGACCGACCTGAGCCAGTGGATCGGGCGGCACGCGCTGGAGGCGGCCTGGCAGTCCGGCCACGACGGACTGGAGATGGCCGGCTTCGACGCTGCCGGCCGGGCGCTGGGGCTGCCGGTGCACGCGCTGCTCGGCCGGCTGGCGCGCCGGCGGGTGCCGTTCGCCTACTGGACGATCGACCTGCCGCCGGACGTGCTGGCCGGGCAGGTGCAGCGCGCCGCCGCGCTCGGCTACACCAGCTACAAGTTCAAGTGCCGGCCGTGGTGGGACCCGCGCGAGCAGATGGCCGCCGCGCAGGCAGTCGCCCCGGCCGGCTTCCGGCTCTGGCTGGACTTCAACGGCCACCTGCGCGAGGCGCGGCTGGCGCTGCCGGTGCTGGCGGCGCTGGCCGAGTTCCCCTGTGTCGGCGGCTTCGAGTCGCCGATCCCGCAGCGCGATATCGAAGGCTACCAGGTGCTGCGCCGCGCGATCCACAAGCCAATCGTCGGCCACACCGGCGGCGGCTGCTGCCACGTCGTCTCCGACCGCGGCTACGACCCAGGCGTGCCGTGGACGGTCCAACTGCGCGAGCAGATGTTCGACGGCTTCGTCCTCGGCGGCGGGGTCGAGACGGTGCGCCTGGACGCCGTGGCCCACGAGTTCCGCAAGCCGTTCTGGATCCAGCACGTCGGCACGGCGCTGCGGGCGGCCTGGGTGGCGCACCTGGCTGCCGTCTGCGACGAGGCGCTGCTGTCGCACCTGGCGGCGCACGACCTGTGGGCGCGCGACATCGCGCCAGCGCCGGCCGTCGTCGATGGCTGGGTCGGCGTGCCGGACGGGCCGGGGCTGGGCGTGACGCCCGACCCGGCGGCGCTCGCGGCGGTGCGCGTCGACGGACCGGTCGCGCGCGGCCGGACGATTTCGACCGTCGTCTACCCCAGCGGCGTGCGCTGGTCGTTCGCCGACGAGCAGCAGCGCCACGAGGCGTTCTACTTCGGCCACTTGCCTGGTTTCGTGCCCGGCGTCCGCCTCGAGGTGGAGCAGGACGACGGCTCGGCCGCCTTCGCCGACCGGCACGCGCGCTGCGCGGCCCAGCCGATCGTCGAGATGCCGGGCACGCCTTCGGATCGCGGGGTGATGCGCCGTTCATAGTCGTGAGAGGTAGAGCGCGACACGGGAGGCGCGAGCGTGGTGGCGGCAGGCGCGGTAGTCGAGCGCACGGCGGGTTGGGCGACCGCCCGGTGGCAGCGGCTGCGCGCGCCGCTCCTCATCGGCCTGGTCGTCGGCGTCGTCGCCGGCGGGCTGGCGGCGGCCTGGCGCAGCGGCGATTGGCAGTACGACCTGACCGCCTTCCTGGCTTCGGGGGCGGCGCTCAACGCCGGCCAGAACCCCTACGGACCGGCCGCCTGGGTGATGCCACGCGCCACCGGCGACGCGCTGCCAAACATGAACCCGCCGCTGTGGCTGCCGCTGTTCGGCGCGGCGGCGGCGCTGGACCCGGCGCTGGTGACGGCGGCCTGGTTCGGGCTATCGCTGGCGCTGGTGCTGGCGGCGCTGGCGCTGCTGACGCGTGCTTACCCGGCGGCCGCCACGCGCGCGCGGCTGGCCTGGGTCATCTGCCTGGGCGGGCTGTGGCACACGTTGCTGCTGGGGCAGATCTACACGGTGCTGCTGCTGCTGGCAGTCGGGGTCTGGTTGCTGCTGCGCGGCGGGCGACCGGTGGCGGCGGGGCTGCTGCTGGGCGTGCTAGTGGCGCTCAAGCCAAACTTCGTCATCTGGCCGCTGCTGTTGCTGCTGGCCGGTCAGGCGCGGCCGGCGCTGTGGGCCGGCACCAGCGCCGGGCTGCTGAGCCTGCTGCCGGCGCTCTGGTACGGCCCGGCGATCTATGGCCAGTGGCTGGCGGTCGTGCAGCAGATGGCCGGGTTCGATGTGCCGGCGCGCAACGCCGCGCTGCCGGGCCTGATCGCCCGGCTGGGCTGGCCGGCGCTCGGGCTGCCGCTGACAGCGGTGCTGCTGGCGGCGCTGGCCGGCTGGGTCGCCTGGCGGCGGCCGGACCGTGAGGCGACCAGCGAGTTGGGCCTGACGGCGACGCTGATCGCCGGGCCGCTGACCTGGCCGGGCTACACGCTGCTGCTGCTGCCGCTCTTCTGGCGACGGGCGCACTGGCCGCCGGCGCTGGCCGCGATCGCGCTGCTGCTGACCTACCCCGCCATGAGCCTGGTCACCGGCCTGCAGACCTGGGGCATCGCCGCCGGTGCGGTGTATGCGGTGGTGCTGGTGGCGCTGCTGGTGTCGTTAGTCGCCAGGGGGCGGGTGGGCCAGTGGGCCGGTGGGTGAGGAGGACCAGGAAAGCCGGTGCGCCGGCATCCAGAGACCGGCCAGAGGACACGCCTGCCACCGGCGCGGCCCTGGACCTCGGCCAAGGCCGGGGTGACGGGTGGACGAGGTGGACGAGGTGGACGAGGTGGACGGCATCTTCCTCATTCTCGTAGCGCACTGGCTCCACCGGCCCACCGGCCCACCGACCCACTGGCCCTACTCGATGACCGGCAACTCCGGCGGCGCCGGCTCGGTCAGGACCTCGCAGCCGTCGGCGGTGACGACGACGTTCTCCTCGAGCTGGAAGAAGCCGTCGTCCGTCGCGCTGGTCGGCTCCATCGTCAGCACCATGCCCGGCTGAACGATGGTCTCGTCGGTGAGGTTGATCGACGGCGGCTCGGTGATGTCGAGGCCCAGGCCATGACCGACGCGGCCGGCGGTGTTGAGCGCCACGCCGGCGGCGGCCAACCCGCGCCGGACGCGCTCGGTTAGCGCCGGCATTGTCGCGCCCGGCCGGATGGCGCTGACCGCGTCGTGCATCACGTCGCGCACCAATCGGTAGCGGTCGCGCTGGGCGACGGTCGGCGGGCCGATGGCGATCATGCGCGCGAAGTCGGACCAGTAGCCATTGACGACGCAACCGCCGTCGAGCCAGAGCAGGTCGCCGCGCGCCAGCGGTCGGTCGGTCGGAAGGGCAGTGATGCGGCGGTAGTGGCCGGCGCCGGCGTGGACCGGCACATAGCCAGGCCGCTCCGCCCCCTGGCGGATGGTGCTGGCAACGAAGGTGGCGAACACCTCGCGCTCGGTCATGCCGGGCCGGACAGCGGCGAACAACTCCCGGTAGGCGGCGCTGGCGATGGCGGCGGCGCGACGCAGGTAGGCGATCTCCGCCGGCGACTTGATGACGCGCAGACTCCACAGCAGCGCGGCAGCGTCGATGAACACCACCCCCGGCAGGCGGTCCTGCAGATCAGCAAAGTCGGCATAGGGCAGGCCCAGCCGCTGCTCCTCGCCCAGCTCCGCGCCGACGCGCCCGCCGGCCAGGCCATGCTCGTTGATGGCCGCTTCCAGCAGATCGACCGCCGGCCCAACAAAGCCCTCATACAGGCGCACGTCCCGCACCGGCGAGGTCGCTGCCACTGTCGGCCCCTGACTGGCGGCAGCAATCAGGACTGGGTCGCCGCGCAGTGGCAGCAGCAACAGCATCGGCCGGCTCTTGCTGACCCAGAACGGCGTGACGTGGCCGCTGAGGTAGCGGTAGTTGGTCTCGCTGGTGATCAGCAGCGCATTCAGCCCGGCTTCGGCCATGCCGGCCCGCGCCGCCGCCCAGCGCGCAGCGTACTCCTCGACCGGGAACTCCGCCAACTCGCCCGCCACCCTCATCTCCTCTCATGACCAACTGACGCCGCGATGCAGTGACCGGAGAACCGCATGGTGCCGTGATCTGGCGGCTACAATCGTCACACCGACCGCCGGATCGGCTACACTCGTCCCTCACGCGATCACGGTATCATGCGTCACGTCTTCGCGCGATTACGTCATCACGCTTCGGGAGGTCGTCATGCGTCTGATCGTCATCGGCTGCGAGTATAGCGGGAAAACGACGCTGATTGATGGGCTGTACGCCTGGGGCGAGGCGCGCGGCATTCACTTTCACCTCGATGACCACTTCTCGATCCCCGACCAGTTCTTCCTGAAGGAGGAAGACCACGCGGCGATGATCGCGCTGCCGCCGACCATCAAGGAGCGCTTTCAGCGCTTCCAGATTTACTACCACTCGGCCAACGTCATTCAGCACCATTCCGACTGCCTGCTGGGCGGCTTCCACATCGAGGAGATGATCTACGGCCCGCGCTACTATTACCCCGGCGTGCCGATGCCGGCCTACGCCCGCAAGATCGAACCGGACATGCCGGCCGACACGATCCTGCTGCTGCTGACGGCGCGGCCGGAGGTCATTCGCCGGCGCATGACCGCCGCGCCGCACCGCTACCCGCTGGTGCAGCCGGACGAGATCGAGGAGATCTCCCGGCTGTTCGAGGCCGAGTACCGCGCCTCGTGGATCGAGCGCCGATTCACGCTCGATACCTCGGACCTGACGCCGGAGACGCTGCTGACGACCTTCTTGGACCAGGTAACGCCGCACTTGAGCGAGCGCGACCTGCTGCGGCGGCAGGCGCTGGGGTAGGCCTTGGTCAGTGCGCGGCACGGCTGAGGTCAGGCGACGGCGACCGTCCGGCCCATGAGGCGCTGCAGGTTGGCGGGGTTGAAGTAGGTCGTTGTGGGGTAGGGGATCTTAGCCCCCTACCCCTTATCAGGGGGAACTCGCGCCCCCGCCACCGGCGTCTATGCTCCTCGATAAGGGGGGGCGAGGAGGGGCGTACCCTGACACCTGGACCATCGATGGGCGCGATGGGTCGGCCCTCGAAAGCCACGCCGCCCGGGACGGGTCGTACAATTCGTTCGGCGGCCGGCCACCAGCCGCCGGCGCGCCGACCGATACCCACGGCGTTCGAGGCGAGACGATATGACGCGCGACGAGTACCGCCAGGTCCGGCGCATTCTCCTGATCGTGCTGGCGCTCAACCTGGCGGTGGCGCTGGCCAAGCTGGCGACCGGCCTGATGACCGACTCGGTCAGCATGCAGGCCGACGGTCTCCACTCACTGGTCGACGCCAGCAGCAACCTGGTCGGGCTGGCCGGCGTCTGGCTGGCGGCACGTCCGGCTGACGCCAACCATCCCTATGGTCACGGCAAATACGAGACCCTCGCCTCCATCGCCATCGGCGCGCTGCTGCTCTACACCGTCGTCGAGATCCTGAGCAGTGCCGTGTCGCGCCTGCTCAGCGGCGGCCAGCCGGAGGTGAGTGCGCTGAGTATCGGCATCATGCTGGTGACGATCGCGATCAACGTCGGCGTCGCCACCTGGGAGCGGCAGGCTGGCGAGCGCCTGGGCAGCACCGTCCTGATCGCCGACAGCACCCAGACGCGCACCGATATCTATGTCTCACTGGCGGTGCTGGCGAGTCTGGCCGCCGCCTGGGTCGGCTATCCCCAACTCGACGCGGTCGTCGGCATCGGCGTGGCCGCGCTGGTCGCCCACGCCGCCTGGCAGGTGTTGCGGCAGGCATCAGCGGTGCTGTCCGACCAGGCCGCCCTGCCGGAAGCGGAACTGGAAGCGGTCGTGCGCGCCGTGCCGGGTGTACTGGGCACGCATCGCATCTGGACGCGCGGTCACGAGCGCGAGATGTATGTCGATCTGGATATCCGCGTCGACGCCGATCTGACGGTCGAGCAGGGGCACCAGGTCGCACATGCGGTGCGCGATCGGGTCCAGCAGCGCTGGCCCCACGTCCGCCACATCATGGTCCACGTCGAGCCGGTCGTGCCGGACGACGCGAGCGCGGTGCAGCGGGTCTACCACCTGGCGCGGCGGCAGGGGTTGCAGGTCCACGATGTGCGAGTGCGCTCCTCGGCGCCGCACCGGCAGGAGGTCGCGCTCCATCTCGAGGTCGATCCGACGCTGACGCTCGGCGCGGCGCACGCGACCGCTGACGCGCTGGAGGCCGCCATCCGCGCCGATCTGCCCGACGTTCGCAGCGTGACGACGCATTTGGAAGGCGCGACCGCCGTCGTGGAGCCACACCAGGACGTGACTGGCGCCAGCCCGGAGTTGGTGGCCACCGTCGAGCGCGTCGCCGATGCCGCCGTCGGCGCCGGGCGTTGCCACGCCGTGCGCGTCTACCGCTACGCCAACGGCGGCGAGCCGGTCTACGATCTGGTGATGCACTGCACGCTACCGGCGGCGCTGCCGCTGGCCGACGCGCACGAGCGCGCCGAGCAAGTCGAGCGCGCGCTGCGGGCGGCGGTGCCGCGCCTGGGCGCGGTCACCGTCCATGCCGAACCGCCGGAGCGCGATGGATGATCGGCGCGCCTACCGGAACTGCGTCACGATATCGCGCAGGGCGGCGCCCTCCCGATTGTAGAACTGGCGCACGATGGCGGTGTCGGTCGAGAGGTTGAAGTCCTTGACGCCCAGCTTCAGGTAGTACTCGGCGTCAGCCGCGCTGTTGATCTCAGCGCGCGGGCGCACCCCCATCTCGATGCAGGTCTTGATGACTTGCTCGCGCGCCGCGAACACCTCTGGATTCAGGCCGCTGGCGTAGTTCTGACTGGGCTTGCCCACGCTCATGCCGTAGTCGGCCGGCCCGAACTGGATCATGTCGATGCCGGGCACCTTCAGGATCGCCTCCAGGTTCTCGACCGCGCCGCTCTTCTCGACCATCAGCACGATGACCGCGTCATTGTAGTATTGGACGTAGTCCGTCTGACTGTCGACCCGGATGCGGCCGCCGGCCATGCCGTGTGTGAAGTCGTTGCCCGGCCCCTCGGCCCGGATCAGCCGGACCGCCGCCTCCGCGTCCGCAGCCGTGCGGATGTCGGTGAAGAGCATGTTCTGGATGCCGGCCGACATCGCCCGCACCGCCAGATGCCACTGCGCCGACTGCTCCATCTTGACCATGCCGCAGAAGTTCGGCGACAACTCGATGGCGCGGCCCATGTTATCCAGGTCATGCAGCGTGTAGGGAGCATACTCAGCCACGAACTCAACGTAGTCGAATTGTCCGCTGCGACCCGCGAACTCGATCATCGTTGGCCACGGACTCTGGATCCGCGTGCCAAACGTCGGCTTGCCTTCGTTGAGCAAGGTGCGAAGTCGGTTCTCGCGCATGTGCCTACCCTCCCTGTGGTGAGATGACGCCCGGCGGGCGTGCCCGACCAGCGCGACGCCGGCCGTGGAGCGCGCCGCCGCGTGGAAGGTGAGTGTACATCCCCGCCGGCTTCTGAACTATAGCCGCCGGGCGTGCCATGCGCCGATCATGTCGTCGCGTGGGCGGCGGCAGCCTGACTGTGGACGTGGGCCTCCAGCCAGCGCTCGGCGTCAATGGCGGCGCGGCAGCCATCACCAGCGGCGGTGACCGCCTGGCGGTAGCGCGTGTCGACGACGTCGCCGGCGGCGAAGACGCCCGGCACCGACGTCATCGTGTGCTCCACCGGCACGATGTAGCCAGCGGCGTCGGTCTGCACCGCGCCGGCCAGGAAGCCGGTGTTCGGGTCGTGGCCGATGGCGACGAACAGGCCATCGACCGGCACGTCAGTCAGCGCGCCGCTGGTGACGTGGCGCAGGCGCACGGCGGTGACGGCCTCGTCGCCCAGCACCTCCTCGACGGTCGAGTCCCAGATGACGCTGATCTTGGGGTTGTCGAAGATGCGCTGCTGCATGATCTTGCTGGCCCGGAAGGCGTCGCGCCGGTGCACCAGCGTGACCGCGCTGGCCATCTTCGACAGGTAGAGCGCCTCTTCCAGCGCGCTGTCGCCGCCGCCGATGACCATCACCTTCCGGTTGCGGAAGAAGAAGCCGTCACAGGTGGCGCAGGTGGAGACGCCGCGCCCGCGCAGCCGGGTTTCGCTCGGCAGCTCCAGCCAGCGCGCCGAGGCGCCGGTGGCAATGATGATCGCTCCACCCTGATAGGTCGCGCTGTCGGTGCTGACGGTGAAGGGTGACCCCTGGCCGAAGTCGACGCTGGTGACGTCCTCGTACAGCAGCTCGGCGCCGAAGCGGGTTGCCTGACGCTGCAGCTTGTCCATCAACTCTGGCCCGATGATGCCCTCCTCGAAGCCGGGGAAGTTCTCGACATCGCTGGTCAGCATCAGTTGGCCGCCGGCCAGTCCGCCGGCCAGGATCAGAACCTTCAGGCTGGCGCGGCTGGCATAGATGGCGGCAGTGTAGCCGGCCGGGCCGGAGCCGATGATGATGACGTCGTAGGTCTCGCTCATGCGCCTGTCTTCTCCTGCGCCTGGTGCGCGTCGCCGATGACGCTGGCCCGCCGTCCCGCTCAGGACACTGGCCGCTGGCGGCGCTCCGGGCGACACACCGTCGCCCCCGCCTTGGTTAACGTCCGGCCACGGGGCGGCGGCCGCATTCGTGAATCGTATAACAATCCTTGCCAGGTGTCTATTCCGGAGCCGGCCGGCGCCTAGCCCTTGACCGCGCCGAGGGTCATGCCGCGCACGATGTGCTTCTGCACGATCAGGGCCAGCGCGATCACCGGCAACAGCACCAGCGAGCCGGTCGCCATCACCAGCCCCCACTCGACGCCACGGTCAGTCGCGAAGCCAGTGGCGATGTTCGGCAGCGTGCGCGAGTCGCGGCCAGCCAGCACCAGCGAGAACAGGAACTCATTCCAGCCGAGCAGGAATGTGAATATGGAGGTGGCCGCCAGGCCGGGCGCCGCCAGCGGCAGCACGATCTTCCACAGCACCTGCAGCCGGTGGCACCCATCGACCATCGCCGCCTCTTCCAGGTCGATCGGGATCTCCTTGAAGAAGCCGATCATGAGCCAGATGACGAACGGCAGTGAGAAGGTCGTGTAGGCCAGGATCAGCGCCTGCCGGGTGTTGAGCAGCCCGATTTCGCGCATGACAATGTACAGCGGGATGACCAGCACGAAGCGCGGCAGCATCCGCACCACCAGATAGAAGAGCGGCAGTGCATCCGAGCCGGGGAACCGAAACCGGGTGAAGCCGTAGGCCGCCAGCGACCCAACCGCCAGCGACAGCACCGTCGTGACGACCGCGACGATGAGCGTGTTGACCAGATAGGGCCAGAACTGGGTCGTGACGAACACCTGGCGGTAGTGCTCGAAATAGGGCGGGAAGATGATCGCCGGCGGCAACTGCCACACCAGCGCCGGCGGCTTGAGCGAGGTCGCGTACATCCAGTAGAGCGGCGCCAGCGACCAGATGACCGCCAGCCCGATCAGCACGAAGCGCCCGGTTTCGACCCATCGCCGGGAGCCAGTCACGGGCGCACTCCTTGCCGCGCGGTCACGACGACGCCTGCATGTCGCGCAACTTCTTGACGAAGTAGATCGAGAAGAGCAACACCAGCGCCAGGATCACATAGGCGATGGCCGAGGCGCGGCCAATGTCAAAGTACTTGAAGCCGGTGTTGTAGGCCAGGATCGAGATCACCTCGGTCGCCTGGCCCGGGCCGCCGCCGGTCAACAGGTAGATGCTGTCGAACTCCCGGAAGGCATCCATGCCCCGGATCGTCAGCGCCACCAGGATCAGCGGCGACAACAGCGGCAGCGTCACCCGGCGCAGTGTCTGCCAGGCGGTGGCGCCATCGATGGAGGCCGCCTCCATGATCTCCTGCGGCAGCGACTGCAACCCGGCCAGCAGCACGATGAACATGAACGGCGTCGTGCGCCAGACATCGACCAGGAGCAAGCTCGGCAGGGCCGTGCGCGGGTCACCCAGGAATGGGAAGCCCTTCGGCACGCCGACGAAGGTCGCCAGCCAGGGCAACACGCCCTCGCCCGGATAGAGAGCGAACAGGAAGACCAGCGACACGATCGAAGGCGTCAGGAACAGCGGCAGCATCAGGATCGTCCGCACGACGCCCTGGAAGCGGAACTCCTTGTTGAGCAGCAGCGCGAAGCCCAGGCCGAGCAAGAACTCGATCGCCACCGCCGCGAAGGTGTAGACCAGCGTCGTCCAGATCGACAGGAAGAAGCCAGGTTCCGTGATCGCCCAGATGTAGTTGTCCAGACCGACGACGCGCACCTGCCCCGGCCGGGACAGCGAGTAATCGGTGAAGCTGATGTAGAGCGAGTACGCCAGCGGATAGAGCATGATCGCCACCGTCATGATCAGCGACGGCGCGATGAACAGGTACGGCGTTGCCCACCGCCCGATGCGGGATCGCCGCACCGGGTGGGTCGGGATCGAAACCGAGGTCGCGGGCGTCTCCATCCGCATCTCCAAATGAGGAGGGCTAGGCTGTAGGGGCAGCCCTTGTGGCTGCCCATCTAGGCTGTAGGGGCAGCCCT
>JADLAZ010000029.1 GCA_020849725.1 Chloroflexota bacterium | reverse complement strand
TGAAGGGAGCGCGCGATGCAGAACATCCAGACGCAGATCAACAAGCTGTTCACCGACCTGGCCGCGCTCGGCACGGGCGTGATCGTCGGCGCCGCCACCGTCGCGATCGTCATGGGCGGGCTGATGTGGGTCTTCTCGGCCGGCTCGCAGCGCCGCGTCGAGCACGCCCAGGCGACGATTCTCGCCGGTGTCGGCGGCCTGATCGTCGTCCTGCTCGCCAACACCATCGCCACCGGCCTGCGCGGCGTCTTCGGCGGCTGAGCACGGGAGGAGGAGCACATGCGCCGCTACCGCATCCCGACCCACCTCGCCGTCGAGCCGTCGCTGGTACGCGCCGAGCTCGGCCCGATCCCGGTCGACCTGACCTTCCGGCAGGCGGCGGCGCTCGCCTGCGCCGCCGGGTTCGCGTACTGGCTCTGGCAGGGCAGCGGCCTGCCGACAGCGGTGGTCGTCGCCCTGGCGCTTGGCGCCGTGCTCATCGCCGCGCTCGCCGGTTTCGTGACCGTCGGCGCGCGCTCGGCCGACCTGTGGCTGCTCGACCTGCTCCACTACGCCGCGCGGCCCCGGCGGCTCGTCTGGCGCCCGGCGTTGCCCGTCGGGGCCGGCGAACCGCCGGCGGCCTGGGCCGCGACGCCGATCGCCCTCGCCTGGCGACCGGCCGGCCCGGCTGTCACAGCGACGCCGGTCGCGGCGTCACCGGCCGCGGCCGACTGACACCGCCCGACGGTGGGAAAGGAACCCGGCATGTCACTCGCCCAGCTCGTGCCATTCAGGCCGGCGCGCCCGGCCGCCTCGACCCGCCACCTGCTCGACTTGGCCGCTGTCGCCGGCGACCACTTGCGCCGGGGCGACGGCGCGCTCGTCGCCGCGCTGGCGGCCGACGCCGCGCCGCTCGCGCTGCGCGCCCCGGCCGAGGCCGAGGGCCTCATCGAGCAGCTCCGATTGGCGCTGGCGGCGCTGGCCTGGCCGATCCAGGTCCTCGTCGAGCTCGGCCCGCTCGACGTCGAGGCGTCGGTCGTCGCCCACACCCGCGCTACCGCTGGCGAGACCGACGGTCGGCTACGCCGGCTGGCCGCCGACCATCGCGCCTTCCTCCGGTCGCTGGCCCGAGATCACCGCCTGCTGGAGCGCCGCGTCGCCCTCGTCCTGGCCGTCCCGGCCGCGCCCGACCCGGCGGCGCCGGCCTTGCTGCCCCGGTGGCTGCGTCCGGCCACCGACGGCTCGTCGCTTTCACCCGACGAGGCGGCGCGCGAGCTGGCAGTCCGTTGCGCCGAACTGGATCAGCGCCTGCGCCCGTGCGGCGTCGCGCTGCGCCGGCTGGCCGGTCCCGAGCTCGCCGGCCTGCTCCACCACCTGGTGCAACCGGGCCCGGCTCGCCGCCAGCCGCTGGCGATGGCCGCCCTCGCCGGTCCGACCGACCGACGGTTGATCGACGACCTGGCGCCCGGCGCGGCCGAGGAGGCGCCCGACTGGCTGCGCGTCGACGACGCTTGGTGCGCCACGCTCGCCGTCGTCGGCTACCGCCGCGAGGTCGGCGCCGATTGGCTCGCCGCCCTCTGGCGCTGCGGCCTGCCGCTGCGCGTCGCCCTCCACCTCGCGCCGCTCGCCGCCGGGACGGCGCTCGCCCGGTTGGAGCGCCGCCGCACCCGGCTGGAGGCGTCGGCCGCCGTTGACGCCCACCAGGGCCGCACGGCGAAGGCGTCGGCCGCCGTCGCGCTGGAGGACGTCGCCGCCCTGGAGGAGGCGGTCGAGCGCGGCGCCGAGCAACTCCTGACCGTCAGTATCTATCTGACCGTCGCCGCCGACGCGCCGGCCGCGCTGGCCGAGCACGTCCGTCAGGTCGAGTCGCTGCTAGGCGGCCTGGGGTTGCGCAGCGTCCGCCTCACCTTTGCCCAGCCGGCCGGCTACCGGGCGACGCTGCCGCTCGGGCGGGACGAGCCGCAGCGCGGGCAGGCGCGAACGTGCGCCGCCGTCGCCGCCGCCTTCCCCTTCGCCGCCGCCAGCGCGCGCGGCGACGGCGTCCTGCTCGGCGTCGACCTGGCCGGCGGCGGGCTGGTCGAGCTGCCGACGGCGGGGGAGGTGCCCAACCGCAACCTGGCCGTACTCGGCCCCTCCGGCGGCGGCAAGTCGTACGCCGTCAAGGCGGCGCTCCTGCGGGCGCTGCTGCTGGGCACGACCGTCTGGATCGTCGACCGTGAGGGCGAGTACGCCGCACTGGCCGCGGCGGCCGGCGGCCGGACCGTCCGATTGGCCCCCAGCGCGCGCGGCGCCGGCCTCAACCCGCTCGCCCTGCCGGCGGCGGCGGACACGGCCGGCGCGACGCGCGACGCGCTCGTCGCCGAGCGGGTCGCGACCGTCACGGCGCTGGTCGGCCTGCTGGCCGGTGGGCGCGACGGGCTGACCCCAGCCGAAGAGGCGGCCGTCGAGGCGGCGCTGGGCGCGCTCTACGGCGACGATCCGTCGCCGGCCGACGCGTCCGCCGGCGCGGTGGAGCCGACGCTCGTCGACCTCCAGCGGTGGCTGGCGCGGGGCGACGAGCCGGGGCGCGGCCTGGCGGCGCGGCTGGCGCGCTACGCCGGCGGCGCCCTCGCCGGCCTGGTCGACGGCACCGGCGCGCCGGCCGACGCCCGCCTGCTGCGCTGGGATCTGCGCGACCTCCCGGAGGAGCTGACTGCCGCCGCGCTGCTGCTACTGGCGGACGCCGTCTGGACGGCCGCCCGCCGCCGGCCCGACCCGCGCCTGCTGGTCATCGATGAGGCCTGGCGCCTGATCGCTCACCCGGCCGGCGGGCGCTTCCTGGCGGACCTGGCCCGACGTGCCCGCAAGCACGCCCTGGGACTGTGGGTGATCAGCCAGGACGTGCGCGACCTGCTCGACGACCCGCACGGCCGGGCGATCGCCGCCAACGCCGCCGCGGCGCTGCTGCCGCCGCAGAACGAGCGCACGATCGACGCCGTCGCCGCCGCCTTCGGGCTAGGCGCGGGCGAGCGCGCGCAGCTGCTGCGCGCCCAGACCGGCGAGGCGCTGCTGGTCGCCGGCCGGCAGCGGCGGGCGGTGCGCGTGCTGGCGCCACCCGAGCTCGCCCCGCTCATCACCACCGATCCGCGCGTCGCTGGCGCGCCCGGCGCACCCGACCCGGCCGCCTGACCAGCCAACCAGCGGAGGGAGACCGCCATGCGCCCCGCCCACCAGCCCGACCGCGACCCGGCCGTCCTCAAGCGCCGCTTCCCGCTCGAGCAGGTCGTCGCCGCCGCCGGCGTGCGCCTGCGCCGATCGGGCGTCCGGCTGGTCGGCCGCTGCCCCTTCCACGACGACCGCACGCCCTCGTTCACTGTCTACCCCGAGCAGGGGACCTACCACTGCTTCGGCTGCGGCGCGCACGGCGACGTCATCGCCTTCGTCATGACGCGCGAGCGCTGCGGCTTCGCCGAGGCGGTCGCCCGCCTGGCCGGCGGCGGGGTGTCGCCGGCGCCACGGCCGCTGGCGCCGCCCGCCGGCCCCGAGTTGACGCCGCGCCAGCGGGCGATCCTGACCGAGGCCGCCGCCGCCTACGCCGCCGCGCTGGTCGCGGCGCGGGCGCTCGACGCCGACCTGGCGGTGGCGCCGACCCTCGGCGAGGCCGACCGTGCCGCGCTGCGCCGGCGCCACCGCGTGCGCGGCGCCGATGCGGGCCTCGCCTACCTGCGCGGCCGGGGCGTCCGCGACGACGCGCTCGCCCCGGCAGGCGTCGGCTGGTGCGACGGCGACTGGCTGGCCCCGCTCGCCCGCTGCCACGGCTGGGTCGAGGCCGAGCTGGTGGAGCTCGGGCTGCTCGACCGGCGCGGCCGCGAGCGCCTGGCCGGCCGCGTCACCCTCCCAGAATGGCGTCATGGACACTGTGTCTGGTTAACCGGCCGCCTGATCGACCCCGAGTCCGGCGATCGGCCGAAATACCTGGGCGTGCGCGCCCCGCGCCGGGCGCTCGGGCTGGAGGCGGTCGCCGGCCGCGCGCGCGTCGTGATCGTCGAGGGCGCGATCGACTACCTGGTCGGGTTGGGCTGGGGACTGCCGGTCCTGGCGCTCGGCGGGCTGGGGCTGAGCCCCGGCGAGTTGGCGGCGCTGCGCCGCACCCGCGAGATCGTCCTGTTGCTCGACGCGGACGCCGCCGGCCGGGCCGAGGCCGCCCGCCTGGCCGCCCTGATCGGCCCGCGCGCCCGCGTCGTCGGACCGCCACCGCCCGCCAAGGACCTGGCCGACCTAGCGCTCCTCCCCGCTGGGCGGGAGCGCCTGTTCGCCACGCTGGCCACCGTCGTCGCCAGCCCACTCCGCCGCACGGAGGACCACGATGCCACCGATGACCGATGACGCCGTCGCCGCCGCCTGCCTGGAGCACGCCCTCGCCCTCGTCCCCGACGCCTGGGGCTTCGGCTGGCTCGAGGAGACGCTGGTCGTGCTGCTGCTGACCGAGCTGGAGGCCCGCCCCCGCCGCGTCCTCGCCGTCGACGCCACCGTCGCCGGCCGCCTGCTGCGGGCGGCGGCGCGCCTCCTGCGCCGTCCGGGTCACCGCGCTGCGACCCGACGCCGGCTGGTCAGCCCCGCGTTGGTCGACTGGTGGGCGCGCTGGGAAGCGCTCGACCCCGCCCTGCGTGAGATGGCCTTCGCGATGCCGGTCGAGTGGCTGCTGGTGCTCTGGCCCGCGACGGCGCGGCGGCCGGCCGGCGAGCCGGCAGCCGTCGGGGCGGCGCGGGTGGGGGCGTGCCGGTGACGAGCCACCCGCCGCCGACCTCCCCCTGCCTGTGGGATGTGCTGGCGCCGACGGTCGACCCGCGCGACCCGCTGGCGAGCATCAACCTCTGCTCGGCCCTGCCGGCCGGGCCGGTCGCGCTCGAGCTCGCCGCCGAGCCCGGCCGGCTGCGTCTGCTGGCGCGCGCCTGGGACGCGCCGACCAGCGCGGCGCTCGCTGCCGCCGTCCACGCCGCCTTCCCTCAGGCGCGCCTCAACCCGGTCGCGCCGGCCGACGACCCGGCCCGGCCGGCGGCGGACGGCTGCGCCGCCGCGCTGGAGCTGGTCCTGCGTGACCCGGAGTATTTCCCCCTCCGCACCTACGCGCGCGAAGCGGCTGAGTGCCAGGGCGACCCGCTGGCAGTGCTGGCGCGCGCCCTGCAGGGCGTCGGCCCCGGCGAGCGCCTGGTGCTGCGCCTGACGCTGGCGCCGGCCCCCGCTGGCTGGGCGCGCCGCCACCGGCCGCTGCTGCACGCCGCCCGACGCGCGGACGAGCACGGCGCGCCGCTGTCGCCGCCCGACCGCCGGTCGTCCGGCGGCGCCACCGGCAGCCTCGGCTTCCTGCTGCTGCTCGCGGCACTGGCGCTCGGGCTCTGGGCCTGGCCGGTGGTCGCCGCTGTCCGCGCCGGCCAGCGCCCATCGGGCGCGCTCGGCCTCGTGCCGTGGGCGACTGTGCTCGGGCTCCAGCCGGTCCTGCTCGGCGCGGCCGCCGGGCTGGCGCTGGCGCTCCTGCTGATCCTGCCGCTGCTGCTCGCGTTGCGCTGGCGACGCCGGCCGGAGCTGCCCACGCCCGCGCTGCTGCTGGCCAAGCTCGACGCCCCCGGCTGCCTGGCCCGCCTGCACGTGCTGGCCTGGGCGCCGGACCGCGCCCGCGCCGATGCCCTCCTCCGCCGCGTGACCACCGTCCTGCCACTCTACGCCCGCGCCGATGGCAACGCGCTCGCCGCCCGCCCGGCGCGCGTCGGCGACCCGCTCGCCCCGCCCGCGCTGTGCGGCCGGACGTGGCGCGCCACCGTGCTGTCGGCCAGTGAGTTAGCGAGCCTGTGGGGGCCGGTCGGCGGCCTGGCCGACGCCGGCGACCTGGTCCGCGCCGGCAGCGTCCGCCGCCGCCCGCCGCGCCATGCCCCCGACGGCCGCCCGTGGCTCGCCGACGGCTGCCCGCTCGGCACGAGCGAGCAGGGCGGCGTCGCCCTCCCGGTCGCCTTCCCCGACGAGTTGCTCGGGCGCGTCACGCTCCTGCTCGGCAAGACCGGCGCCGGCAAGAGCACCGCCCTCCACCACCTGCTCGCCCACGCCATGGCCGACCCCGCCCGCGGCGCGCTCGTCGTCGACCCGCATGGCGACCTGGCCCGCGCCCTGCTCGGCCTGGTGCCCCGTGGCCGCCGGGGCGACGTCATCAGCCTGGACCTGGCCGACGCCGACCGGCCGGTCGGCCTCAACCCGCTCGACGCGACGGTCGGGCGGCCGCCCGATCGCATCGTCGCCGACGCCATCAGCGGCCTGCGCCGCCTGTGGCCGCACACCTGGGGCGATCGCATGGAGCAGATGCTGCGCCAGGCGCTGATCACGCTCGCCGAGCGCAACCGCGACGTCGCGCCCGACCAGCAGTTCACGCTGCTGACGGTGGCGCCGCTGCTGCAGGACGACTACTTTCGCGCCACCGTGCTCGACCGGCTCGGCCCACCCGTCTCCAACGACGGCTGGTGGCGCGACTACTACGCGACCGTCTGGCCGCGGCTGCGCGAAGAGATGATCAACCCGGTGCTGACCAAGCTTGCTTCCTTCGCCACGCTGACGGTCGCGCGCCACATCATCGGCCAGCCGCGCACGACGCTCGACCTGGGCGCGGCCGTCATGGACGGCAAGATCGTCATCGTCAACCTGGCGCGCGGCGTCATCGGCGGCGACCTGGCCGCCTTGCTCGGCGCGCTGCTGGTCGGCGACGTCGACCTGGCCGTCGAGCGGCAGGCGGCGCTGCCGCCGGATCGGCGCCGCCGGGTGCTGGTCGCCATCGACGAGCTGCAGGCGCTGCCGGCGGTCGACTACGCCCGGCTGGTCGGTGAACTGCGCAAGTACGGCGCCGGCTTCCTGCTGGCGACCCAGACGCTGGCCGGCCTCGACCGGCTCGACCCGGCGCTGCGCCCGCTGCTGCTGGGCAACTGCGAGGCGCTGCTTGCCTTCCGAACGAGCGCCGGGGAGGCGGCGCTGCTGGCGCCCGAGCTCGACGAACTGGTGGGCGTCGCCGACCTGACCAACCTGGAGCGGGGCTGCGCGTATCTCAAGGCGAGCGAGCGCGGCCTGCCGGCGCCGGCCACCTGGCTGCGCGTCCACCCGCCGGCCGACGCGGACCCGGCGCTCGCGGCGGCGCTGCGGGCGGCGGGGCGTGCGCGGTGGGGCGTGCCGGCGGTGGAGGCGGCGGCGCGGGTCGCGGCGGCGCGGGCCTGGGTGCGCGCCCTGGCCGAGCTGAGCCTGGTCAAGACCGCCGCCGCGACCGGCGGCCAGCAACCGGCCGGCCGCGCCGGGACCGCCACCCCAGCCGGAGCGGCGTCGACGTCCGCAGCGACCGGTGGGCACGGGGGCGGCGGCCGACGGCGGCGCCCGACGGGCGCCAGCCGACCATTGCCCCTGCCGGACGTCGGGCCGGCGTCGGATTCGACGCTGGAGGGTGATCCGTGAGCGCGCCGCTCGACGACCGGCTCACCGACTGGCTGGCCCGCTCGCCCTGGCTGACCGCGGCCGAGCTGTCCGCCCTGTGCGGCGCCAGTGCCCGAACCGTGCGCCACCGGCTGGCTGGCCTGGTCGCCGCCGGCCGAGCGCGCCGCCTCGCCGTCGCGCCCTCGACCTGGCCGACCGAGGCGCTCTTCGCGCTCGCCGGCCCGGCCGGCCCGCTGCCGGCGCCACGCCGGCTGGTCCGGCTGGAGCACGTGCGCGCCCTCCATGCCCTGCTCGCCCGCCTGGCCGAACCGGCCGCGCCGCCGCTCACCGCCCGCCTGTCGGACGAGGCGGGCGGGCCGCCCCTGGCCGGCGCACGCCACCCGCTGGCTGGCCTGGCCGACGGCTGGCTCGTGCGCGCCGATCCCCCGGCCGGCCTGCTGCTGCGCTGGGACGACGGCGAGCGGCGCGACGCGACCGAGCGCGCTTGGCTGGCGACGCTGGTGGCGCTCGCCCCCTACGCGCCGCCGGTCGCGCTCGTCTGCGCCGGCGACGCGGGGCCGGCCGCCTGGCTTGACCGGCTGGCCGGCCTGCCGCGCCGGCCGCCGCTCCGGCTGACGACCGCCGCGGCATTGGCGCGACCGACCCCTGAAACGACCGTCGATTGGCTCGATGCCGACGGGCGGCCAGCGCCGGCACCGGCGCTGGAGCCGCTACCGGCCGGACTGCTGACGGCGCCCGCGCCCGCCCCGGGGCGGGGCCTCGCGGGGCTGGCGGCGCGGCGACTGGCGCTCAGCGCGGCCGACCTGGCCACGCTGCGGCTCATGGCGCGCTACCCGCTGCTGACGATCGCCGACCTGGCCTGGTTCCTCGGCGTCGATCGCCGGCGCGCCTACGCCCACGTCGCCCGCCTGGCGGCAGGGGGGCTGGCCGGCCGCGGACCGGCGGGCGGTCAGCCGGCGCTGTGGGCCACCGGCGCCGGCCTGCGCTTGCTGGCCGCCGTCGCCGGCCTGTCGCCCGCCCAGCACCGCCGCCTGACGGCGACGGCCGGCGGTGCCCCGGACCGCGCCGGCGGGCGGGCGCTGGCGCGGCTGGCCGCCCACCCGCGCCACACCCGCGCGATCGTCCGCCTGCGCCAGCACCTCCAGGCGGCGGTCGAGCAGGCGCGCGCCGGCAGCCGCGATGCCCGGCTGCTTGACTGGCAGGGGCCGGCGACGCGCCCGGTCCTCTTTCCGACCGGCGAGCCGGCGCTGACGCGGCGCTGGTGGGCGGCGCCCGGCCGGCGCGGCAAGGTCGAGCCGGACGCGATCGCCCGGCTCCAGCTCGACGGCCGCCGCCTGACGCTCCTGATCGAGTGGGACCGCGGCACCGAAGGCCGGGCGCGCCTGGCGCGCAAGCTGCGCCACTACGTCGCCTGGGGCGCCTCGCCGGCCGCCCGCGACGCGCTGGCGCTCGTCATCACCACGACCGCTCGGCGCGAGACGCTGATCCACGACCTGGCCAACGAACTGGCCCGCCGTCACCGCCGCCCCACGCCGCCGCTCTGGACGACGACGGCGGGGCAGGTGGCGCGGGCGGGCCTCTTCGGCCCGATCTGGCGCACGGCAGACGGAGCGCCGCCGCGGTCGCTGGGGACTGCGGCACCCGCCGCCCACCGCCCTGGCAGCTGAGGGAGAGGAGCCCCCATGAGGACGAGCGCGCACGGCGGGCGGCCGTCGCAGGTGGAGATGCAGCGACGCGAGGCCGCGGCGCGGGCCGACCTCGTCCGGCTGTTGACGCAGGCCTTCCAGCATCTGAACCACCCGAGCCGGCTGTCGGACGCCCCGATCTGCGCGCTGGCGGACGTCCGCCGACGCGCCGCCGGCCTGCGCGGCTACCGCTATCCCTCGGCCGTCGTCGTCATTCGCGCCGTGCGCAGCGCCCATGCGGCCGCCTGGGAGGAGCTCGGTGAGACGGCCGACGCGCCCTGCCTGGAAGTACTGGCCGACGCGCTCCGGGGCGTGTCGCGTGAGGAGTCGGCGCGCCGGGCCGGCGTGTGCGTGACCGAGATCTCCCGGCGCCGGCGTGCGGCGGCCGACATGATCGCCGATCGGGTGCTGACGAGTTGGCAGGAACCGTGACCGGGCACGCGCCGCG
>JADLAZ010000028.1 GCA_020849725.1 Chloroflexota bacterium | reverse complement strand
GGCAGATCGTGATAGTACTCGTAGTAGCTGCAATAGATCCCGCCGAGGAGGTTGTTGTACCGCTGCCCCGAGATAAAGCTGAGGAGGCTCATCCCCGGGATCGGCGAGAAGTTGGCGATGTGGTCCGCCCCATACTGCTTGATGGTGTAGATCTGGGCTGCGGCGACCAACTCCGTGGCCTGGTCCCAGGTGACGCGCTTCCAGCCGGCCTTGCCGCGGGCGGACTTGTAGGCTTTGGCCCGCTCGGCGTTCTCGACGACGCTCGCCCAGGCCGCCACCGGGTCCTTGCCCTGCTGGCGCTCCTGCTGGTAGTAGTCCCACAGGACGCGTCGGATGTAGGGGTACTTCGGCCGCAGCGGGCTGTATGGGTACCAGGAGGCGGTGGCGCCGCGCTGGCAGCCTCTGGGTTCCACGTTGGGGATGTCCGGGTCGATCTGGGGGTAGTCGGTCTTCTGGAGCTCCCAGCAGATGAGCCCGTCCTTGACAAAGACTTCCCAGCTGCATGACATGGAGCAGTTCACGCCATGGCTCGTCCGCACGCTGTAGTCGTACGACCACCTGTTCCGGTAGAACTCCTCCCAGGAGCGGGAGTCATTGCTGATGCTGAACCATCTGCTCTTCATGGTCTTACCTCTACCCGCTTGGTGGCGACGCGGAACGCGATCAACGTGAGTGCGGCGATGGCCAGGACACTGGCTCCCAGGGTCGGAAAGAACAGGGCAGGGATGGCGGTTGACGCCGGTGTGCCGGCTGCCAGATAGGCCATCACAGCAGTGACGTCCTGGTCCGACAGGCCGAGGTTCGGCATGGGAATGCCAAACTGCTGGCGGTTGGCGACGGAGATTGGGTCATTCTGGGCCTGGTGGACTGATGGCGTCTGAATCTGGACTCGCAACCACGCTGGGTCCCGCCGTTCGGTAACGCCGGCCAGGTCTGGCCCGACCCGGGTGCCGCCGCCGATGGTGTGGCAGGCCGCGCATGTCTGCTGGAAGATCTGAGCGCCCCGCTGGACCTGCGCCGCGTCGGCCTGCGCTCCAACGCCGGTCGCCGCGAACGCCCAGGCCACACTGACAAGCACGACCCCCAGGCCGACTAGACTGACCCCCCGGCTCCGCTGACGCTGCATAGTCACGTCCCTCCCTGGCTGGCTGGCGGGCGTCTCTTCCAGTGGCTCATCGCTCCATGTCCTCTTCCTCGGTCGCTCGGCTCTCTGGCGCCAGGTCGATTCCCTCGGCGAGCGGTGGTGGCGCCACCCCGGCGTGGCACTCGACAAATGCCAGCACGTCGGCCAGCCGCCGGCAGTGGGTGCGCGCGTCACTCTGGACGTGTCGCACCTCGAAGCGCCATTCGGGTTGAGCGGCTCGTTCGCGCTGCTCCAGCCAGAGCCGAATGACGAACGAGACGCCGGAAGCGTCGCCGGTCGGTCGTACCATGGCAGGCCCATCGCTCCCACCTGCACGAGCCGCACCGTGCAGTTGCGATAGTCTGGCATGATCGGCTTCCGCGCGACTTCCGCGAAAGCGGGCGCCATTTTTCATCCGGCGCGCTCTTGGCACGCCGCGCGCCGCGACTGATAGCGGGTCTGGTCAGCGTGCCGAGCGGTGCGGAGCGGGGGCGCTGTCGGCGCTGATACGTCGCCGCAGTGCTTCGGTCTCGGGCATCGGCGCGATGCCGAGCTCGCGCTCCAGCGCGACTTGACATTGACGGTACTGGCGCAGCGCTTCATCGCGCCGACCGGTCTGCCAGAGGGTCGTCATCAGCGCGCAATGCACATCTTCGAGCGTGACATCAATCTGGAGGGCACGACGGTAGCAGATCAGCGCGGCCTCGACATTGCCGCGACCAAGGTGGAGCCGAGCGGCGCGTCGGAGGGTGGTGAGAAAGGTCTCGCGCAGGTACTCGCGCTCGAGCGCACACCAGTCGCTGTAGACCTCGTCTTCGAGAAAGTCGCCCGCATAGAGTGCGATGGCCTGTTCGCAGGTATCGAGCGCCGCGGTGCACTGACCGCCGCTCTCGAGCTGCGCGGCCAGACGGGCCAGCGCCACGAACTCCTGACTGTCGAGGCGGTGGGGCGAGGTTGTGTCGAACGCGTAGTAGTCGCCGTCGGTGCGGATGAAGTGCGATGGCTGATGGGTCGGCAGCTCCGGCTCCAGACCCCGCCGCAAGTAATGCACGGCGACGTGCAGGAGGGCGCTGGCTGAGCGAGGCTCGACCGCAGGCCAGAGCAGTTCGATGAGTTCCTCGCGGTGCACGCGCTTGCCGTAGCGGGTGAGCAGGACTTTCAGCAGGGTCAGCGCTCGCCGGCGCGCGAACCGTTCGGGCGCAATCAGCTGGTGATCACGGCTGAGGGTGAATGACCCCAGGCAGCGCAGGTCGAGCGGCGCTGCCGGCGCGGCTTGGACACTGGCGGCGTCGATCGTATCCTCCAGCCGGCCGTCAGGCCGACCGCCGGCACGGCTCGCATCTGCGGCCGGCTGCTCGCCCTGATCGCGGCGCACCTGTTGGTGGCGGACGGCGAGCTGAGCGGCGGCGAGCGCGCCGGCCACGCGCTCGACGAGCGTGTGAACGAATACCAGGCGGCGTGCCGGCAGCGCCTCGGCCTGCGGCCAGCCTAGCAACACCACGCCGACCGGCGTTCCCGCCCACACCAGCGGCAAGCAGAGCGCGGTTGCGAGGTCGCGGTGGACTGTGCGGCAGATGGGCGATTGTGGATCCGCGGTGGATGCCTCCAGCACGCAGCACCGACCGCCGACGGCCGGACAGTGCGCCGGCTGCGCGCGTGCCAGCGCCCGGCGAATCCGGGGCGACAGGCCCGCTTCACTCACCGGCCGCAGCGCGCCGGTCTCGCCATCGGCCAGCAGCAGCGCGCCGCAGTCGGCGCCGGCGACCTGGAGCAGCGCCTGCAGCGATTGGTCGGCGACGTGGCGCAGGTGAACGTCGCCGCTGATGGTCGGATCGACGGACTGGTCCGCGAGCAGTGCGGCGGCGCGGCGGCGCTCGAGTTCCAGCGCCAGGCCAAGCTCGCGGGCCACGTGCGCGAGGAAGGTCCGGTGGGGCGCCACGGTGTCAGCATCGCGGCGCGACGCGATGTGCAAGCTGCCCAGATGCTCGCCGTCGCCCCAAATCGGTACGCAGAGATAGAAGCGGAAGCCTCGACGTTTTACCGCGGCGCGGAGATACCGGTCGTCCTGCGCGAGCGCGAGGCTCAGCACGGGCTGGCCGTGCTCGGCGACGAGACCGGGGAAGCCGTGCCCGCGCTCGAACTGGACGATCTCGCGAAAGGCCCGTGGTGCGCAGCCGCGGTGCATCGCCAGCACCAGTTGCCCATCGACGGGTGTTGTGAGGAAAAGCTCGGCGGCATCGGCGCCGGTCACCGCGAGCAGCCGGTCCAGGCTGGCGGCGAGGTCCAGCCGCGGCGCCTGTGAGTGAGCCAGCGCGCCCGCTGCCGGTGGGGCAACGGCCACGTCGACGACGCCGCTGGCGGACGGCCGCAGGAGGACCAGCACCCGCGACTGAGCGCCGGCCGGCAGCAGGACTGCCTGCTCGCCGACGTCGAGAACGGAGCCGGAGCGATGGCGGGCCAGGACATCGAGCGGTGGTGGTGGTTTGCCCAGCCGGATGGCGGCCTGCACCGGACAGGTGGCCCAGCACAACGCCTGCCCCAGCGCATCGTGGCACGCCAGCACGTCGTGACAGCAGCGACCGATGACGTCAGCATGCCCGAAGCCGAAGAGCCGCTCGGCCGCCACGTTCCAATCGACGACACGACCGGCGCTATCGAGCGCAAACGCGGCCGCGGCCGTCCCCGCCAGCAGCGCATCGACGGGCACAAGACCGTGGCCGGGCTGCTCCAGACCACCTGGCCCGCCTGACACCTCGGACCGGCACGAGGTTACCTGATCGCCCTGGACCGGCGCTGTGCCCACCATGCCTCCACCGATGTGGCGTAGGTGTGGAGCGGCCGACGGTGACGCGCGTCGTCTGCCCGCGGAACGGCGCATGAGATGGCCGGCGGGCCGATAGCAGCGGTCCGAAAGATTATCAGTGAGCCGACGCCAGGAAGCAAGATGCTGAGTGACACGGCTCGGCTGCCGCCGGTTTCGGGTGGCCGGCATCCGACCGGCCAGCGGCCGGTCGGATCAGGTGACTGGCGCCCGCCCGATCTCATCGAGACCGATGATCGCCGCGCCCGGGCGGACAGCCCCGACTCGCCCGTCGTCAGTCGAGATGGTTCATCGGCAGCGGTCGCTGGCGAAGTCGAGTGGCCGGCATGGGACATTCCCGCGCTGGTCGCCAAGAAGACGATCGAACACGACCTGCGCGGCCATCACGGCAGCGTGAACTGTCGCCGGACCAGCCAGCCCGTCAGCCGTCACCCACCCCATGCGGTGGCGCGCCTGGAAGATCAAGCGATACCGGCCGCGCCAGGAACCGGCCCGATCGTTTGCCTGGTAGGTCAACTGCATGGCGTCCAGCCCGGGCAGCGCGGTGGCGGTGCAGTTCGGCCAGCACTCGCTGTACCCGGGCCACTGGCGCTGAACCTCGGCCAGCTCCGGCGCCTCCAGTCCACGGGCGACCTGGCGCTGCTGGGCGATAACGGCATCAAACGCGGCTTCAGCACCGGCGACGGTCTCGAACTGCGCCACCGTCACCGTCACCTGGTCGAGTGACCCCAGGAGGGCATGATCCGTCCGGACGCACGCCACCGTCACCGTTGCCAGCCATCCGTCCAGGGCGTGCCATGACGGCACGATGCCAGCGTCGGTCCCGGTCGCTGGCTCCGCGCCGGCCGTCGTCAGGTGACATGGCTCGGGCCGCGCGCCGACCAACTCCGTGAGCGCTGCCGCGAGCGCTATCCCCTCGCCATCGAGCAGCCCGGGCTGGGTAGACGAAGCGGGCCAATCGATCCCCTTGATCGGGGAGACGCCATCGCGTCGCCCCAGTGCCTTGCCCGACCATGGCGACACGTCCATCATCGGTGGCGCGAGGCGTGCCAGGGGCGTGGCCGCGGGCAGGCTCCAGAGGACGACAACCGTCAGGGTCATGAGCGCAAGGCTGCGACTGAGCCATCGACCAAGCACGGCTCATCTCCTGAGGTCGCTCACCGCGTGTGCGTTCCCGCCCGCCGCCAGTGCCTGCTGCCGGCCGGGGCCGCTGATCCGCGCCGGACCATCGGTCCACTCCGGGCGCCTCAGGTCCGAGCGCCGACGGCATCGTCTCCGAGGCATGTCACAGCGCACTGTACGCCCGTGGCGTTACAACGGCGTTACACTCGGTGCGGGCCGGCCTCACCACCAGAGGACCTGGTCGCTCACCAGCACCGCACAGGTGTGGGCGCCGCCGGCGTCCAGCTGGGATAGCGTCGCCGCCTCAGCACTCGCGCGCTACAGCCGCGTTACACGCTCGCGGCGGGGCCGGACCGGTCCCGCCCGGTCCACCCCCACGCCCGCGACCGCGTGACGCTCTCAGGCGGGCGGCAGGTCGCCGGTGATCGTCCGCCCCAGCGCCAGCGTCGCCGCCTCCGGCGCCACCGCCAGCTCCTCGCGCAGCAGTCGCTGGCAGGCCGCGTACTGGCGCAGCGCCTCCTCGCGCCGTCCCGCCCGCCACAGCAGCGCGATCAGCTG
>JADLAZ010000027.1 GCA_020849725.1 Chloroflexota bacterium | reverse complement strand
TGGTCGACACGCTGGGCTGGGTCTACTATCGGCAGGATCGCCTGAAGGACGCCGAGCCAACGCTGCAGCAGGCGGTCGAGCTGACCGCCGAGCGCCACCCCGACGTGCTGGTGCATCTGGCCCAGGTGCGCTACGATCGCGGCCAGGACCAGGCGGCCAGCGACCTGGTCGACAAGGCCCTCAAGCTGAACCCCGAGTTCGGCCCGGCCCTGCAACTCCAGAAGCTGCTCCGCGGCGGGCCTCGTCCACCTGGCGAGATTGGCTAAGCGGAAGGACGCGCCAGCGGCCTGGCGAACGCCCGGTCACCCGCGCTGCGGGCCGAGAATCCGATGCGTCTCGCGTACTCTCTGGCGTTCTGCCTCGCCGCGCCCTGGGCGGCACCGGCCGCGACGTTGTATGTCGCTCCGACCGGCAGCGACCTCAATCCCGGCACCGCCGCCGCGCCGCTGGCCAGCCTCGCCGGCGCGCGCGACGCCGTGCGCCGGCTGAAGGCCGCCGGGCCGCTGACCGCGCCGGTCGACGTCGTCTTTGCCGACGGCACTTACCCGCTGCCCGCGGTGGTGCGCTTCACGCCGCTCGACAGTGGCACCGCCGCGGCGCCGGTGCGGTACCAGGCGGCCCCCGGCGCCAAGCCGATCCTCAGCGGCGGCGTGCCGATCCGTGGCTGGCAGCGCACCGCTGGTGGGCTGTGGCAGACCCGTGTGCCGGAAGTCGCCGCCGGGTGGTACTTCGAGCAGCTCTACCTCAACGGCCGGCGGGCGACGCGGGCGCGGACGCCGAACGAGTTCTGGCACCATGTCGCCGACTATGTCCCGAGCGCTGTGAACCCGGCGACCGGCCAGGCCGAGGACACCACCCGCCGCGGCTTCCTGGCCCGCAGCGCCGACTTCGCGCCGTTGGCCAACCTGCCGGCCGACCGACTGAGCGATGTCGGGGTGGTCTTCTACCATTCCTGGGAAAGCGGTCGGCACCGCCTCGGCTGGGTCGATCCAGCCCGCCGGCTGATCGTCACGGCCGGCCCGG
Source organism: Chloroflexota bacterium (assembly GCA_020849725.1). Next base: position 4,904 of record JADLAZ010000027.1, on the reverse strand, counting down.
CCGCCTGGGAACTCGACTATTGGAAACCGACTCCGCTGCGCTACCACCTCGAGAACCTGCGCAGTGCGCTCGACGAGCCGGGCGAGTGGTACCTCGACCGTGACGGCACCCTGCTCTACCTGCCGCTGCCGGGTGAGGATCCGGCGACCACCGTGGCCGTCGCGCCGCGCACGCCGGGCTTCCTGAAGGTCGTCGGCGACGGGCTGCTGGGGCTGACCGTCGACCATCTCACCTTCCGCGGCTTGAGCTTCCAGCACGCCGCCTACACGCTGCCGGCGCTGGGGCACAGCGACGGGCAGGCCGAGTGTACGGTACCCAACGCCATTGAGCTGGACGGCGCGCGGCAGGTGCGCTTTGAGCAGTGCGAGGTGGCGCACATCGGGCAGCATGCCATCTGTTTCCACGAGGCCTGCCGCGACAACGCGGTGGTCGGCTGCTACCTCTGGGACCTCGGCGGCGGTGGGGTGCGAATCGGGCATTGGTGGGACAACAACAACCCGACCGCGGCGCAGCTCACCAGCCACACCCTGGTCGACAACAACATCATCCGCGGCGGCGGCCGCCTGCACCACGGCTCGCACGGCGTCTGGATCGGTGGCAGCGCTGACAACCAGGTGACCCACAACGAGATCAGCGACTTCAACTACAGCGGCATCAGCGTCGGCTGGCGCTGGGGCTACGCACCCAGCGTCGCCAAACGCAACCGGGTGGACTCCAACCACATCCACCACCTCGGCTGGGGGATGCTCAGCGACATGGGCGGTATCTACACCCTCGGCCCGTCGGAGGGCACCACGCTCAACGACAACGTGATGCACGACATCTACAGCTACGACCTCTTTGGCCGCGGCGGCTGGGGACTCTACAACGACGAGGGCAGCACCGGCATCGTGATGCAGCGGAACATCGTCTACCGCACCAAGACCGGCGGGTACCACCTGCACTACGGCAAGGACCTGACCATCCAGAACAACGTCTTTGTCGACAGCCTGACCTTCCAGTTGCAGCACAGCCGCGACGAGGAGCACCACCAGTACGATTTCCTCAACAACATCGTCGCCTGGCGGGCTGGCGACCTGTTCCAGGGCCGCTGGACGGTGCCGCAGATCCGGTTGGCCAACAACGTCTACTGGCCATCGGCGGGGCAGCCGTTCAGCTTCGGTGGGCTGACCCAGGCGCAGTGGCAGGCCGGCGGGCGCGACGCCGGCAGCTTGGTGGCCGACCCGCAGTTCGTCGATCCGGACCACGACGACTACCGCGTCAAGCCGACTTCGCCGGCCGTCCGCCTCGGCTTCCAGCGCTTCGAGCCGAACGCCGGCGTCTACGGTGATCCGGCCTGGGTCGCCCTGGCGCGCAGTGTGACCTATCCGGCTGTCGAGTTCGCCCCCGACCCGCCAACGCCGAGCCCGTTGCGCCTGAGCCTGGACTTTGAGCACGAGGCGATGGGCGCCAAACCGTCCAAGGCGGTGGTCTACACCGAGAACCACGGCGACAGCGTCGCGGTCAGCGCCGAGCAGGCGGCGGGCGGGCGGCAGGCTCTGAAAGTGCAGGACGCGCCCGGGCTGAAGTTCGAGTACAACCCGCACTTCTACTGGGACCCGGTGCACCTCGACGGGGTGACCACGATCAAGTTCGACCTGCGCCTTGGCCCCGGCGCGCTGCTCTACTGCGAGGGCCGCGACAGCTCCAGCCCTTACCGCGTCGGGCCGTCGGTCTGGATCCGCAACCAGGCGGTGCAGGTGCCCGGCCACCCGGCGCTGGCCCTGCCGTTGGAGCGGTGGGTGCAGTTCGAGATCCGGATCGGCCTGGGGACCCAATCGACGGGCACCTGGGAGCTCAGCGTAACCGTGCCGGGTCAGGCGCCGCAGGTCTACCGCGGCCTGCGCAACGGCGACCCGGCGATGAAGACCCTGCGCTGGCTGGGCTTTTCGAGCAGCGCCACCACGGCGACGACCTGGTACCTTGACAATCTGAGCATCGAGACCTCGCTGCCGGTGCAGTGAGAGGAGTACGACATGCGACAGCACGCGTGGATTCGGCGGCAGGCTGCCTCGGTGGTGATCGTCGGCTGTCTCTGGGCGGCGGCGCCCGTGGGCGCGGAGACCAAACCGCTCGGTGACGGCGCAGCGGGCCTCGGCGGGTTGGACCTGCCGGCCCTGCCGGGCGTCACCGCGACCCTCACCAAGGCGCCGGCGGAGGGCGGCGAGACGCTGCAACTCAAGTTCAGCAAGCCGACGCCCGAACGCCGGCTGGTGGCCTGGCAGGCCAAGGTGGCCGGCAACTTCGCCTTCGCCAGGTCGCTCGACCTGCGGGTGCGGCTGACCGGCGTGCCGACCGAGGCCGCGCGGCTGGCGACAGTGCTCTTCCAGCGCGACGGCGGCGTCCACTACAAGATCGCCGCGGGCGCGCTGACCGCCGGCGACTGGCAGGCGCTGCGCCTCTCACTGACCAACCCGCGCGAGGCCGCCTTCAGCCAGGACGCCAGCGGGCGCTTGGAATGGGACGGCCTGGAGCGGGTCTGGCTGGGTGTGGTGATCGACGGCCCGGCCAACGGCACCCTGGAGCTCAGCCGGGCCGTCTGGACCAGCGAACTGCCGGCCGCCGCCGCGCCGGTGACGATTCCGCTGGGCCAACCCGCGGACTGGAACCTCGGCCACGACCCGGCGGTGATCGCGAAGTCGAGCCTGGTCAACGAGGGCCCCAACGGCGAGCCGGTGATGCGCTTCGACTTCACCTTCCCGCAGGGCAGTCACATGTGGTTGGTGCCGGGCCTGACGCTCAAGCTGAACGATGTCGAAGGTTACCGGGCGCTCCGCTACACCTACAAGACACAGCTCCCGAAGGGCCCGAACCTGCTGTTCGGCATCGCCGAAGCGGCTGGCGGGCAGTACGTGATCGACCCGCCGTTGGCGCCAAGCGAGACCTGGAAGACCCACGAGCAGCCCTTGGCCGGGCTGAAGCTCGGCGCCTGGAGCAAAGACGCCGACGGCGCCTTCAGCCTGGAGCCGGGCGTCGCGTTGCAGTGCGGGCTGCACGGCACGGCGAACCCCGGCGGGCCGGGGGTGATCTGGATCGCCAAGCTGGAACTGCTGCCGTAGCTGGCGCCGCCGCCCGCGCTGGCGCCGGTCAGCGCGGGCCGTGCTTCTGGCGCAACACGTACAGCGCGCGGCGGCTGTGCCGCGTCGGCCGCTTGCCGCTCTGCAGGTCCTCGGCGTGCTCCCAACTCAGGTTCGCCGCCTTGGCCGCCTTGGCGATCTCGTCGTCGCTGAAGCCATGCTCGTCGTGGACTTCGTCGAAGCGATCCCAGCGGCCGTCGTCGCCGCGCACGAAGAAGGTCGCCCGGAGTGAGCTGATCTCCTCGGCGGCCCGCCACTCGCCGCGCCAGACCGTCGCCAGGTCGGCCCCGACCTGGGCGTGACAGACGCCGGTCCAATGCTCTTGCAGCGTCTGTGGCGTGTTCAGATCGAAGACCACCCGCCCTTCGCGCCGCAACACGCGGGCCGCCTCGGCCATAAACTGCTGCAGGTCGGCGGTGGTGGTGAGGTAGTTGACGCTGTCGTAGAAGGCGGTGACCAGGTCGACGCTGGCGGTGGCCACCGGCAACTGGCGCAGGTCGGCGTGCAGCCAGGGCAGGCCGCTCTGGTCGTACCGCCAGCGGGCTTCCAGCAGCATCGCGCGGCTGAGGTCCAGGCCCATCGCCGTGTAGCCCTGGTCGGCCCAGGCGGCGACCGCCGTACCGGTGCCGCAGGCCAGGTCGAGCACCCGCCGGCCGCGCCAGCCGCGATCGGCCAGCAGCTTGGCGACGGTCCGCTGCAGCCGCCGCGAGAAGGCGTCCTGTCCCGTCTCGTTGTAGACCGCAGCGTACCGCTCGTAGGGCGCCGTCGGCATCAGGCGAGGTGGTCCAGGCTGAGCAAGCCGCTGCCGCGCAGCCGCTCCAGCGCGCGCATCTCGATCTGTCGGATCCGCTCCCGCGTCAGCGCGAAGCGCTGGCCGACTTCCTCGAGGGTGTGGTCGTGCCCGTCTTCGAGCCCGTAGCGCATCCGCAGCACCTGGCGCTCGCGCTCGTCGAGTTGCCGCAACGCCAGGTCCAACTGCCGGCGCAGCAGCACGCGCGAGGCCACCGCCTCCGGCTGCGGCGCCTGCGCGTCCTCGATGAAGTCGCCCAGGTAGCTGCCGTCGTCGTCGCTCAGCGGCGCATCCAGGCTGCAGGCGTCGGCGCTGTGGGCAACCATGTCGGCGACCTGCTCGACGGTGATGTGCAGCCGCTTCGCCAGCTCGTCGGGCCGCGGCGGCCGGCCCAGCTCCTGGCTCAACAGGCTGGCCGTCTTGTACATCCGGGCGATGGCGTCGGACATGTAGACCGGCAGCCGGATCGAGCGGGCCTGGTCGGAGAGAGCGCGGGTGATCGCCTGGCGGATCCAGTAGGTGGCGTAGGTGCTGAAGCGGTAGCCCTTGCGCCGGTCGAACTTGCGGACGGCCTTCATCAGGCCGATGTTGCCCTCTTGAATCAGGTCGCTCAGCGACATCGAGGTCTCGTTGTAGCGGCGGTAACGCTTCGCGACGCTGACCACCAGCCGCAGGTTGGCCTCGACCATCTGCTGCATCGCCGCGTCGTCACCCTCTTCGATGCGGCGCGACAGCGTGACTTCTTCTTCCTCGGTCAGCAACGGCGCGCTGCGGAGCTGGCACATCCAGAGCCGCACCGCGTCGTCGACCAGCGGGCTCTCTTCGGTCTCCTGAAACTCGTCGGTCAGCGGATCATCGATGAAGGATGGCGTGGTCTGCATGTTCCGACTGCATCCGACCTGCACGACGACCACCGCAGGCTCCCAGGTCCACTCGCCCACGGCATTCCCTCCGGACCGTCATCCGCACCGCGCGGGGTCTGTCGACTCAGAGCGTTG
>JADLAZ010000026.1 GCA_020849725.1 Chloroflexota bacterium | reverse complement strand
TGTTCGTCGCGGTCGCGCCCAGCGTGGCTGTGCCGCCGGTCACCGAACCGACGTTAGGGCTACTGTAGCGGAAGTACATCACCCGCTCGACGATGATCGGCTGGCCGTTGGTGGTCGCGACCTTGGCTGAGAACGCCAGGTTCGGCCCCAACCCACCCGGATCACTCGCGCGGTTGACGGTGACAGTCTTGCGCTGCTGGCCGCTCACGGTCAGCGGCTTCACCTGGATGCCACCACCGGCCAGGTAGTAGGTGATCGAGATCTCGGAGGCGGCGGCGTTCGGGTTCTGGATGGTGAAGTAAGAGTCGAAGCCGTCGCCGGTGAAGCCCTCGGCGAAGTACCACTCAGTTGCCGGGGCGCGCGCCGCAACGCCAAGATGGCCGCCGTTGACGCCGCTGACGGTCGCGATGCCGGGCCGGTTGTAGGCCGCCCGCGCCGCGCCACTACCGTAGTTGCCGAAGTACATCGGCCGCTCGACCACGAACGCGGCATGGCTCTCCAGCTTGAACGACAGCTCTTTGTTGGCGCCGGCGGCGTTGTTGACCGTGATCGTGCGCCGCTGGTTGGCCCCGACCACCTCCAGGGTGCCGCCCGGCCCGCTGGAGGTGCCGGCGTACTGGAAGGTCACCGAGATGGCGATCGAGAAAGCGTTCGGGTTCGCCAGCGTCAGGTAGGTGTCAAACCCCGCGCCAGTGTAGCCCTCGGCCAGGTAGCGCGTCGTTGTGACGGCCGGCAGGGTCGCCGTAAACTGCGGATAGTGGTGCGGCAGCGAGGCATTCTCGTTGGCGTCGACCAGATAGACGACGATATTGTGCGTCGAGTCGGTCCAGACGCCGCCGCCGGCGGGGTTGGCCAGGTCGATCGGGTACACCGCGTTTGTGAGTTGCTGCACCGGGGCGAAGTCGATGTTGACGAACGGGCCGCTGCTGCCAACCATGCTGTAGGCGACGCGCTTGATGCCCACCGGCGTCCCGCTGGTAGCGACGTCGTTGCCGGTGATCGTCAGGGTCGCGCGCTGGCTGCCCGCCGGCGGCGGCGTGATCTGGATGGCGGTGATGACCGGGCCAGCCTTATCCGAGGCGGCCTGCTCACGCTGGTAGTAGCGGGCAATGCCATTCTGCACCAGCGCCATGCCGACGAAGCCATTGATTGCCTCACCGTAGCGCTGGTAGCGGGAGGCCGGGTCCGGGCCGGCGATACGCTCCTGGTCCTGCCAGTTGTTGTTGACGCGCTTGGCCTCCCAGATCTCTTTGAAGTTGTCGCCGTTCCAGGTCACATAGACCGTGCCCGAGCCGCCGACGGCGATGGAGACGTTGGGTCGGCCGTCCGAGGAGCCGATGGTCGACCGCTCACCCAGCGTGCAGGTGCCGGGGGCGACCTCTTGATGCCGAATGCTGCCCGCATCCTCCCAGGCCAGATGGACGCTGCCGTTCGGACCCACCGCCAGGTCGGGCTGGTCGTTGGAGCCTTCGGTGTCGAGCACGATCACTGTTGACGGGGTCGGCGCGTCGAACGACGAGAAGCACACGTAGCGCAGGTCCTGCTTGCCCTTTTCGACATGCAGGACGTGCAGCTTGCCATCCGGCGACACGGCCACCGCACCAAGTTGGCGGTCGCTCGCCGACACGCGCTTCTCAGGGCCCCAACCGCCGCCCGTGCCCGCCCGCCGCCGGATGCCGACGAAGTTGTTGGTGTCCTCGTACAAGACATACACGTTGCCGACCCGATCGACCGCGAGGTCGGGGTTCAGGCAGGGACCGTCGGCGCAGACATTGCCGCCGTTGCGCCAGTTCGCTCCATTCGACGGGTCCGCGCCGGGCACGACGAACCAGTGCCGAACGTTGCGACTGTCACCAGAGCCAAAGCCGAAGACGACATGCAGTCCGCCATTGCTATCGTAGGCTGAGCGGATGCCGTAGATGTCCTGACCAGAGGGGCCGGAAAAGATCGTCACTTCCGCCTCGAAGTGCGATCCACCGTCTTTGCTGGTCGCCACACGGACGCGAAAGTCCTTCGCGCCCTCATCGGCCCACCAGGCGGCAGTGACCCAGTCATTCGTCGGACTCTTGGTGAGGGACTGGTACTGGTCGGCGTCGTTCTCGTTGCTGGTGGTGTTGACGCCGATCGCCAGGGCCGGCGCGGGAGGCGTCACCGCCAGGCCGCCGATCACGACACCAACCACGAGCATGAGCGTTAGTAGCAAGCGTCCGACTCGCAATGGGTCCTCCTTGCTGGGCACGGACTGCCGGTGGCACACAGCGCTCCGGCGCGAACGACAGCGCCGCAGCCGGATCGGCGTGGAGACGCCATCCGTTTGCACCGACAGAAGGGCATGCCGACCATGGGGACACCCATGGTGGCAGCACGGCAGACACCAACGGCGACAGGCGAAGGGCAACCGTGCGCGGCGAACCATACCCGACCGCGGGAGCGGTCGTCAACCCCTGGCGGGGATCGCGCTGGCCGTTGCCATCCCGGCGCGGGTCGCTACCGAGCGATGATGGTGGCTAGATCGGCACAGACCGCTTCCAGCAAGCGGCGATCGGCGGCGCCATACGCGCCGATCTGGTCGCCGTCGACGTCAATCTCGCCGTAGACGACGCCAGCCTGCACGATCGGCACGACGATCTCCGAGCGCGTGTTCAGGAAGCACTGCAGGTAGCGCTCGTCCTGCGCCACGTCATCGACGATGACCGTCTCCCCCGTCATGGCGGCCCAGCCACAAATGCCCTGGTTCAGTGGGATACGCACGTGCTCGGTCGCCGCCGGGCCGGACCAGGCGCGCAGCACCAACTCGTCGCCCTCGACCAGATAGATACCCACCCAGGAGTAGGTCGGCAGTGACTCGCGCAGGTGATCGCAGATTGCCTGACAGATTGCATCCCGCTGGCCGCCGCTGCGAATGATCGCGCGCAGGTCCGTCTCGACGCGCCCATACGGTGCGGTCGTCGTCATGCCATCACCGTTCCTTGCTGGCTGTGCCGCCGCAAGCGGCATCGACTGCGTGTCCCACCGACATGATAGCATGGGGTCGCCCGCTGGCCGCACCGGGCGGCCACACGACAGGGAGAGGCCATGACGACGCTGCGCTACGGCATTCTCGGCTCGGGCTTCATGGGGCGCACCCACGCCGAGGCGATCCGCCACCTGCCGAACGCGGCGCTGATCGCCGTCGCCGGTGGCTCGCGCGCCGCGGGCCTGGCCGCCGACTACAGCGCCACGCTGTGCGCCAGCGACGAGGAATTGCTGGCGCGCACCGACGTCGACGCCGTCATCATCGCGACGCCGCAGTTCGCCCACGCCCGTCAAGCGCTGGCCGCCGCCGACCGCGACAAGCACCTGTTCATCGAGAAGCCGATGACGACGACAGTCGCCGATGCCGAGGCGATCATCGACGCCTGCGCCCGCCGCGGCCTGGCGCTGTCGGTCGGCTACCAGCAGCGCTACCGCGATGTGCCGATGGCGACGCGGGCGGCGATCCGTGCCGGCACGATCGGTGCGGTGCAGACGATTCAGTTCTTCCAGGTCTTTCAGAGGTTCGTCGACCCGGCTTTTGGCGGCGACTGGTCGTGGTGGTCAGACCCGGCCAGCGTGGGCCACATCCTGGCCGGCGGCGTCCACGCTATCGACCTCTGCCGCTGGCTCCTGGGCGCGGAGGTGACGACCGTCTTCGGCCACAGCCGCACCTTCCGCGAGCACCACGAGCCGGAGAACACGACCATGGGATTGCTGACGTTCGGCAGCGGCACGCTCATGGCGCTGTGGGCCAGCAGCGCCTGCCCGGCGCCCGGTTTTCCCGGCCTCACCTTCCGGGCTATGCTGACGGGCGAGACGGGCTTGCTGGACATGGACGCCTACACCACCCTGCGCGTGGCCGAGGGCGGCGCTTGGCGCACGCTCGCCGAGCAGCCGCCGGTGGGCACCGATCAGGCCAACACGGCCTTCTCGTTCCCACGCATGCACGCCTATGTCGCTCAGCTGGGCGCCTTCACCGACGCGGTGCTGGCGGGCACGCCGCCGCCGGTCACTGGCGAGGATGGCCGCACCGGCGTCGCCGTGGCGCTGGCCTTTCTCGAATCGTCCCGCTCCGGCCGGCAGATCACGCTGCGAGCATAGGCGCCGGTCGCTGGAGTGCCGAGTGGGCGGCGTGGGCACTGTGGGCCAGCGCGGCCGGCCCACTCACGGGAGCGTGGGCCAGCGGTCTGCCAAGCGCCATTCACGAAGGTCGTCGAGCGGTAGGGGCATGCGCCTCGTGCCTGACGGACGACTAGCTGGCCGGCAGACCGGAGCACGTCGTGTGGTAGTGCGCGATCTGGTTGCGGCCAGCAGCTAGCTCGCGGACGACGACCATCTCCTTGATCTGGATCGGCTTGCTGCACTCGTCGCAGCTGAACTTGCTCCAGTCGCTCGTCGCGGCCGCGCCCTTGTCGCCCAGCGAGGCGCGCGCCGTCTTCGAGACCTGGACATCGCCGCCGCGGCGGCTCCCCTTCCCTGCCATGCTGCTGTCTCCCCTCGCCACTCACCGGCGTGTTGATGGTTCAGACGTCAAGCGAGGCGCGGTCGCCCGCCCCTCGCCAACAGGCACAGTATGCCAGCCACGCTCACCCGCGTCAAGCCGAGTGAGCCAATGGGGGCGCCGCGCACAGATGGGACGAATGGGCAAAGCCGAGTGCTCCCGTCTACTTCGCCCACTGGCGGCTAGCCACTGATTGCTGATAAAATCGCGAAAGTACTGATCTTCTACCCGCGGCCGAGTTGCGGGCGCGGACTTTGAGCGTCTGGAGGAGCATATGACGACCACGTCCGGCCAGCCCTCGACCCTGCAGCGGCGCCATCGTCCGAAGATCGCGAGCGACGTCACCGAGCTGATCGGCAACACGCCGCTGGTGCGCCTCAATCGCGTCACCGCCGGCGCGGTCGGCACGGTCGTCGCCAAGCTGGAAAGCTACCAGCCCGGTGGCAGCGTCAAGGACCGCATCGGCCTGAGCATGATCGAGGCGGGCGAGCAGGCTGGCACGATCACCAAGGACACCGTGCTGGTCGAGCCGACCTCCGGCAACACCGGCATCGCGCTGGCCTGGGTGGCGGCGGCCAAGGGCTACCGCCTGATCCTGACCATGCCGGAGACGATGAGCATCGAGCGGCGCATGGTGCTGAAGGCGCTCGGCGCCGAGGTCGTGCTGACACCTGGCGCCGAGGGCATGAACGGAGCGATCCGCAAAGCCGAGCAACTGGCCCAGGAGCTGCCGAAGGCGATCATCCCGCAGCAGTTCGAGAACCCAGCCAACCCGGAGGTCCACCGCCGGACGACAGCAGTCGAACTATGGGAGGATACGGACGGCCGGATCGACATCCTGGTCGCTGGCGTCGGCACCGGCGGCACGATCACCGGCGTTGCCGAGGTGATCAAGGCGCTCAAGCCGAGCTTCAAGGCCATCGCCGTCGAGCCGGTCCACTCGCCAATTCTGTCGGGCGGCAAGCCCGGGCCGCACAAGATCCAGGGCATCGGCGCCGGTTTCGTGCCGGGCGTGCTCAACACCAGCATCATCGACGACGTTGTGCAGGTGAGCAACGAGCAGGCCGTGACGATGGCACGTCGGCTGATGGCCGAAGAGGGCATCCTGGCCGGCATCAGCGGTGGCGCAGCTACCCATGCCGCCGTCGAGGTCGCCTCCCGCCCTGAGAACGCCGGTAAGCTGATCGTTGTCATCCTGCCCAGCCAGGCGGAGCGCTATCTCAGCACCATCCTGTTCGCCGATCTGCAGGGCGCATAGGTCCTCAATACTTCATCGTGTTCCCCTGGAATCGGGACAACAGCCGGCCCCAAGGTCCACTGGCTGATGCCCCGATTCCAGGGAACGGTGGTGGCCGCCGATAGTTCAGTATCGGATGCCTTGCCGGCGGTGGAGTAGGCGCATCGGGCAACCCACCGCACCTGGCTAGGTCGCTCTCTGACCGAGACCGGCGCCGGAGCCTAAACCGAAGCCCAGACGGGATGCCCAGGTCACCGCAGGGGCGGTTCGCGAACCGCCCCTGCTCCGCAATACGGAGCACGCTATTCCCATGCGCGCTTCGGTATAGTCGTCCGCTCCCTGCGATATAGTCTTGGGTGAGAGCGGGTGCGCCGCCGCGTTGTCGAAAGAGGGGTGCCTCATGCCACGCCGGTTCGCCGCCACCATCGGGGCACTGTTGCTGGCGTTGGCGCTCGGTGGTGGCGTGGCCGCCCAGCAGGAGCAGCGGCAGCTGCGCTGGGACCGGTTCGACGTCGCCATCGACATCAACGCCAATGGCAGCTTCCGCGTCTGCGAGTTGCAGGACATCGCGTTCACACGCGGCACCTTCAGTACCGCCAACGCCGTCATCCCGCTCGATCGCGTCGTCTCGATCCAGGATGTGCAGGTCAGCGAGGGCACGCTCCAGTACCGCCAGGGCGACGGCCGCCAGGCCAACACCTACCGGGTCAGCCGCGAGGACAACAACCTGCGCATCGACTGGGCCTATCCGCCGACGAGCGGGCGCTCGCGCACCTTCACCCTCTGCTACACCGTCATCGGCGGCCTGCGCATCCACGACTGGGGCGACCAGCTCTGGTGGAAGGCGGTGCCGGCCGACCGCCCCTTCATGGTGCGCAGCAGCACCAGCACCGTCCGGCTGCCGTCGCCCGCGCCGGTCGACCGGCTGTTCGCCCGCGCCTGGCCGGCGTCGGTAACGGCCACCGTCGTCGACGGGCAGTCGGCGCGCTATGAGGCGAGCACGGTGCCGGCCAACCAGGAGGTCGAGATCGGCCTGGAGTTCCCGCACGGGCTGGTCAGTGCCACGCCGCCGCCGTGGCAGGCGGCGCAGGAGGCGGCCGAGGCCGAAGCGGAGCGCCTGAAGCCGCTGCGTGACCTGGCCAACCTCGGCCTGGGCGCGCTGGCGGCCCTGGTGCTGATCGGTGGCGCGATCGGTTCCTACCTCGTCTGGTACACGAGTGGCCGGGACCTGCCGGTCGGGCAGATGGCCGAGTACCTGCGCGAGCCGCCCGACAACGCACCGCCGGGCGTCGTCGGCACGCTGATCGACGAGAAGGCGGATGCGACCGATGTGCTGGCGACGATCCCCTGGCTGGGTAGCAAGGGCGTGCTGCGCATGACCGAGATCGAGCGCGAGAGCGGCATCCCCGGCCTGCCTGGCGCGCGCGATTTCCTGTTCGAGCGCCTGCCCAGCGATGTGGCGCTAGCCCCGTATGAGCAGTCCATCCTGCACGGCATCTTCGGCGACGACACAACAGCGAAGTTGAGCGAGTTGAAGGGCCACTTCCTGACGCGCCTACCGGCCATCCAGAATCAGCTCTACGACGAAGTCGTGCGTCGGGGCTACTTCCCCGACCGGCCGGACCACATGCGGAAGCGCTACCGCTGGCTCGGGGTGGGGCTGATCGGGCTGGCGATCGTGCTCGGCTTCGTCATCGCGCCGATCGTGGCCGGCTTCGCGGCGGCCGCCTTCCTGCCGGCGATCGCGCTCGGTATAGTCGGCGTCGTCTTCATCGCGCTGGGCGGGGCGATGGCCCGCCGCACTAGAAACGGCGCCATCGCTACCGCCAAGTGGCAGGCTTTCCGCCGCTACCTGGCTGGCATCGAGCGCTATGACCAGTTGGAGCAGGTCGGCGCGATCTTCGAGCGTTATCTCCCCTACGCCACCGTCTTCGGCCTGGAGCGCTCCTGGGTGAGCAAGTTCGCCGCCGCCGGCGCGCCGCCGCCGACCTGGTACGGGCCGGTCATCTACAACGACCCGCGCTACCCCTACGGCTACGGCCGGAGCGGCCCGGTCGTGCTGCCCGGCGATCCCTCGGGCGCGGGGCCGGTGGGCGATGCTTCGGCCGGTGGTGGCCTGCCCGATCTCCAGGGCACGAGCGATCGCATGCTCGGGTCGCTGCAGGGTATGAGCGATGGCCTGTTGGAGATGTTCGACTCGGCCGGCGACGCCCTCACCAGCCCGCCCGCCCCCCCGCCCGGCCAGACCCAGTCGGGCGGTGGCTGGAGCGGAGGTGGGGGCGGCAGTTGGAGCGGGGGTGGCGGTGGCGGCGGCGGCGGCGGCGGCGGAGGTGGCTCGCGCGGCTTCGGCTGAGGCTCTTGTGGCATAATGCCGCCCATGATCACGCCACGTCGCACGCCGGCCACGCGCAGCACGAAGGGCACCGGTCGCCATTGGTGGTCAGCGACCGGGAGGTCAGCGGTTGAAACTCCCGGCTCGTCAACCCCGGCGCCCGATGCCGCTCGGTGGCAGCGGTTCCACCGGCTGCGACCTCGGTCCCAGAGGCGAGGGGCGCTGCTGCTGGCACTGCTCTTCTTGCTGTCAGCCTGCACCGTGTCGCCGGCCGAGCCATCGCCCGACACACCACCGGCACCCAGCGTAACCGTCGCGCCGGCTGCTCCATCGGCCACGGCCGCGCCGGTAGCCTCTCAGCCGGTCCCGTCACCGGGGGCCACACGGGCGTCGGTGGCGCCCAGCCCGACCACAGCGGCCGGCGTCGCCACGCCCCGGCCGCGCCAGGCGCCGACGCCGCGCGGCGCGCAAACGCTGACGCTGGCCGGCGGTGTCGAAGCGCCGCGCACCTTCGACCCAGCGCTGATCCGCGATGCATCATCATCGTTCCTGGCGCGGCAGGTCTACAGCGGGCTGCTGAAGCTCGACGAGCGGCTCGAGCCGGCGCCGGACCTGGCGGCGGCGCTGCCGGACCTCTCGGCCGACCGGTTGACCTATCGGTTCATGCTGCGGCCGGATGGCCTCTTCCACGACGGCACGCCGATCACGGCCGAGACTGTGCGGCGGTCGCTGGAGCGGGCGACCGACCCGCGCCTGGCCGGTGGCGACGGGCGCTCCCTACCCGCGGCGACCTACCTGGGCGACATCCGAGGCGTGCCGGCCCGGCTGCGCGGCGAGCGCGCCGACCTGGAAGGGGTGCGCGTCACTGGCCCACTGGCGCTGGAGATCACGCTGGCCGCGCCACAGGCGGCCTTCCTGGTCAAGCTGACCCACGCGACGACGGCCATCGTCGATGCGCGCCAGACGGCCGACCGGCAGTGGTGGAAGCGACCCAACGGCAGCGGCCCGTTCCGTCTGAGCGAGTGGCGCGACGGCGACCGGCTGGTACTGACCCGCTTCGACCGCTACTACGCTGGCCCGCCGACGCTCGAGCGGGTCATCTGGCTGCTGGGCGCCAGCGCCAGCCAGCCACTGAACCTGTACGAGGGTGGCAAGATCGACCTGACCGAGATCGGCACCGACACGATCGACCGGGCGCTGGTGCCGGGCAGCGCGCTCAATCA
>JADLAZ010000025.1 GCA_020849725.1 Chloroflexota bacterium | reverse complement strand
CGCAGGTGCGCCGCCGCGGCCGCCGTAATCGAGATCATTCCCGCTCGCCTCCTCGGTGCGCCCAGTGGGCAGACGGCGGGGCCAGGAGCACGTCTGCGAGTAGCGGGCCGCCTGAGTCTACCACGCCAGCGCCGCGGCTGCCCGCCGCGCCGTCGAGTCGATCGTCGGCCTGAGCAGCACCAGCTCAGCAAGATCGGGCAGCCAACCAGGGGGTCGCGGCGCTCCGCCAGCCGTGCAACGGCCCGCATGGTCGATCGATGCGCTCCGTCATCACCCTCATCGCCAGCGTCTCTCCTCGTGGCCGATGTCATGGACCGGCCTCGTTCGCCCCGGGCACTCTGTGTATCCCTGCTGCGCCGGAGGCCGCCGGTTGCACTGGCTGACGCGCTGGGTGACACTGCCGCCGGTCCATGACGACCTGGCCGAGGCTCCGGCATCTGGTTCCCAGCCCCACTGGCTGACCGCAATCGACGCCCTGTTCCTGTCGGCTCCGCTCAGGAAACGCCCTCCGACCCTCACGAGAATGGACCCCCACGGCATGACCACGGACAAGCACAGCCGAGTCCGTCCCTACCGGGTTGGCGTCGACATCGGCGGCACGTTCACCGATCTGTTGCTGGTCGATGACGCCTCTGGCGCGCACTGGGTCGCCAAGACGCTGACGACGCCGGCCGATCCATCGGCCGGTGTCGAGCAAGCGCTGCGCGATGTGCTGGCGCAGGCCGGTGTGGCGCCGGCCGCCGTGCGGCATGTCGTCCACGGCACGACACTGGCGACGAACGCTATCATCGAGCGCACCGGGGCGCGCGTGGCGCTGGTGACGACGCGCGGCTTCGCCGACGTGCTCGACATCGCCCGCGAGCACCGCTACGACATGCACGACGTGCTGCTGCGCCTGCCAACGCCGCTCGTGCCGCGCGAGCGGCGCTTCGAGATCGACGAGCGCGTGCTGGCCGACGGCACGGTCGAGCAGGCGCCAGACCCGGCGGCGCTGGCGGCGCTGGCGACGACGCTGGGCCGGCACGGCGTTGAGGCCGTCGCCGTCTGCCTGCTGCACGCCTACCAGTGGCCGGCGCACGAGCGCCAGGTCGGCGCGGTGCTGGCGGCGGCGCTGCCGGGTGTACGCCTGTCGCTGTCGCATGAGGTGGCCGGCGAGATCCGCGAGTACGAGCGCACCAGCACGACAGTCGCCAACGCCTACGTTCAACCGGTGATGGAGCAGTACCTGGCGCGGCTGGCAGCGCGGCTGGCGGCGCTGGGGCTGCCCGACGGCGCTCTGTTGATCATGCTCTCCAACGGCGGCCTGGCGACCGTCGCCACCGCCAGCCGCTTCCCCGTGCGAGCCATCGAGTCAGGCCCGGCGGCTGGCGCGCTGGCCGCCGCTGACGCCGGCCGGCGCGGCGGCCGGCCGAACCTGCTCTCCTTCGACATGGGCGGCACGACCGCCAAAGCCTGCCTGATCGCCGATGGCCGGCCGGGGCTGACGAGCGAGTTCGAGGTCGATCGCGTCCACCGCTTTGCCCGCGGCAGCGGCCTGCCGATCCGGGCGCCGGCGATCGAGATGATCGAGATCGGCGCCGGCGGCGGCAGCATCGCCCGTGTCGACTCGCTCGGCCTGCTGCGCGTCGGGCCCGACAGCGCCGGCGCCGACCCCGGCCCGGCCTGCTATGGCCGCGGCGGTGCGTGGCCGACCGTCACCGACGCCGACCTGCTGCTCGGCTACCTCGACCCCGGATTCTTCCTCGGCGGTGCGATGCGGCTCGACCGCGCCGCCGCTGAGCGGGCCATCGGCGCACTGGCGGCCCACCTGGACCGTGACTCGACCGCCACCGCCTGGGGTATCCACCGCCTGGTCAACGAGAGCATGGCCGGCGCGGCGCGCATGCACTGCGTCGAGCACGGCCAGGATCCACGCGCCTATCCGCTGTTCGCCTTCGGTGGCGCCGGGCCGGTCCACGCCTACCGCGTCGCCGAGCTGCTCGGCTCGCGCACCGTCATCGTGCCGCCGGCGGCCGGCGTCGGCAGCACGGCCGGCTTTCTGGCCGCGCCGCTGGCGTTCGACCTGGCGCGCGGGCTGGCTGGCCGGCTCGACCGCCTCGACCTGGCCGCCGTCGCCACGCTCTACACCGACCTGGAGGCTGACGGCGCGGCCATCCTGCGCGCTGCCGGCGTGCCGGCCGGCGCGATCACCGTCACGCGCTCGGCCGAGATGCGGTTGGCCGGGCAGGCGCACCAGATCGCCGTGCCGGTCCCAGACGGCCCGCTCGATGCCACGGACCTCGCCGCCGCCTTCGCCGCCACCTACGCCACGCTCTACCGCCGCGCCGCGCCGGCCGTCGCCATCGAGGCCGTCACCTGGCGGGCGCGCGTCAGCGGGCCGACCCCAGTGCTCGTGCGGCAGCCACCCGGCCGCGCTGGCGCCGACCCGGCGCGCAAAGGCGAGCGGCTGGCCTACCTGCCCGAGCAAGCCGCCTTCGGGCCAGTCGCCGTCTACGACCGCTACCGCCTCGCGCCCGGCGCACGTGTCGACGGGCCGGCGATCGTCGAGGAGCGGGAGTGCACCGTCGTCATCGGGCCATCCGGTCGCGCCGAGGTCGACGCAGCCGGCAATCTGGTCATCGCCATCGGCTGAGCGGGTGCGCCGATGGCCGGAACCTTTGCACCGCTTGGCGCGTCTGGGTTACAGTCGTGCCCAGGCGCGGTCCTTGGCGCCAGTGTCGACAGCCTGCGTGCTCAAGGGATGAGCCGCCCGTCCCGTGACGGGGATGCCTTACAGGAGGAGAGCCATCGTGAGACAATCGAAGTTTCTGTTTCTCGCCACGTTCGCGCTTCTGACTATTGGCCTGGCGCCGGCGGTGGGAGCGGCCGGCGCCTTTGCGAACCCGGCATTCGAGCGCCAGTGGCGCCAGGGCGAGGCACTGGCGCCCAACTTTTGGGGACCGCTCGCCAACGCCACCGAGGGCATCACCGAGCCGTACCGCGAGGCTCCGAACGGCCAGCGGCTCGTCCAGTACTTCGACAAGGGCCGCATGGAGCTGGCCGGCGGCCAGGTCACGAACGGGCTGCTTGCCACCGAGCTGACCACCGGCCAGATGCAGCTCGGCGACGCGACCTTCCAATTCATGGCGCCGCCGGCCATCCCGATCGCTGGTGACCCCGACAACCCCGGCCCGACCTATGACGGCCTCTTCCGCAACGCCGGCAGCGTCTTCGCCCCGGCCGACCGCCGCATCGGCGCCTCGGTCCAGTTCGCCATCGCGCCCGACGGGACACCGCAGAGCCTGGCGCCCGGCGCCGGCGCCGGCCCACTCGCGATGGCCGCTTTCGACGACCCGACGCGCCACAACGTCGCCCAGGCCTTCCTCGACTACCGCAACCGCGTCGGCCTGCTGACCATCGGCTACGCCCGCACCGAGCCATTCCAGACGACGGTGCGCGTGGCCGGGCAGTCGCGGCAGGTGATGGTGCAGGTCTTCGAGCGGCGCATCCTGACCTACAACCCCGCCAATGATGAGGCGTTCCGGGTCGAGATGGGCAACATCGGCCAGCACTACCACCAGTGGCGCCATGGGGCCGCCCAGTCGACGCTCACCACCGGCATCTGGGCCTGGCAGCGGACGCAGATGAGCGATGGCGCGGTCATCCAGCCGACCGACCCATCGAAGTACACGCTCCAGTTCAACGCTGACGGCAGCCTCGCCATCCAGGCTGACTGCAACCGGGTCGTCGGGCAGTACACGGCGACGAGCGCCGGGCAACTGACAATCACGCTTGGCCCGACGACGACCGCTGCCTGCCCGCCCGGCTCGCTCGACCAGCGCTACCTCCAGCAGTTGGGCGACGTCGTCACCTACGTGACGCGCAACGGCAAGCTGTACCTCAACATCAAGTTCGACAGTGGCAACATGGAGTTCGCGCCAATGAGCGCCGCCCCCAGCCTGGCCGGCACGATGTGGTCGTGGACTGAGACACAGATGAGCGACGGCGCCGTGACGACCGTCGCGCGCCCGGCCGATTACACCATCCAATTCAACGCCGACGGCACGGCCGCCATCAAGGCCGACTGCAACAACGTGCGGGCGACGTACACGACCGGCAGCAACCAGGAACTGACGCTCACGCTCGGCCCGACGACGCTCATCGCCTGCCCGCCCGACTCGCAGGACCAGCTCTTCCGCGAGCAGCTCGGCAACGTCGCCACCTACACCATGCGTGACGGCGACCTCTACCTGGCGCTCAAGTTCAGCAGCGGCATCATGCACCTGGTTCCGGTCAAGCCGACCAGCCTGACCAGCACAACCTGGATCGCCAACGGCATCAACAACGGCCGCGGCGGCGTGCAGAGCCTGGTTGACGGCACCGAGGTCACCGCCACCTTCGGCGCCGACAGCACGGTCACCGGCTCGGCCGGCTGCAACCGGTTCAACGGCAACTACACCGTCACCGGCAGCGCCATCAAGATCGGCGCGCTGGCAACGACGCGCATGGCCTGCCCCGAGCCGGTCATGACCCAGGAGGCGGCGTTCCTGGCGGCGATGCAGAATGCCACGGTTTACAGCATCACCGGCGACCGGCTGGAGCTGCGCGACAACGACGGCGCCTTGCAAGTCGGCTTCGCGGCCAAGTCGACGGCGGCCGTAACCGGCACCGTCACCTATGTGCAGCGCATCGCGCTCGTGTCTGGCTCGGTCGTGACCGTTCGGCTGCAAGACACGTCGCGCGCCGACGCGCCGGCGGTGCTGATCGGCGAGCAGGTGATCACGACGACCGGCCAGCAGGTGCCGATCCCCTACGCGGTCACCTACGACCCAAAAGCCATCGACCAGCGGCTGACCTACACGGTGCGGGCGACGATCAACGACCCGTCGGGCCGGCTGATCTTCACCAGCACGACCGCGATCCCGGTCATCACCCGTGGCGCGCCGACGAGCGGCGTCGAGATCGTCGTCCAGCCGGTGTAGTCACACCGGCCGTGAGCGCAGCTCACCCGATTTGGCCTGGCACCGCCGGCTGCCTTCCCTGGCAGCCGGCGGTGCTGTCGTGGTGACGGGCGCCGGCCCGGTGGCCGGCAAGCGTGATGCGACGTGTCCCTGGGTCGCCCGGCCGCGCCGCCGCCTGCGGTCGCGGCCGTGAGCAACGATCGGTCCTACTCCCGCACAGGTCGCAGGATCCACTCGTAACGTGTCGTGCCAGCCGTGCCACGGTCTCCGTCGTACGTGCGCGCGTCATCGAGCACGCCGTTGTCGCCAATGTCCAGGCGCGGCGACGCCACGGCCGCGAACCAGATACCGCCGACGCCGTCCGGGCCAGAGCCGGTGTAGTTCGGCCCATCGGGCGGGTCGCACTCGTAGTTCAGCGGGTGCGAATGGTACGCCAGCCCATCGTACTTGACTGTGTCACCGAGGTAGAGGCCCAGATCGCCGCCGGACACGGGAAAGGAGGCCTCGACTGATTCGGCGGTGCAGACTAGCGCGCCCTCCGTACTCGTCAGTCGCCACGTGCCGGTATGGCGGTACTCCACCCCGCCGCCAGAGGCGATGAAGCGGAGGATGACCGGCTGGTCGCGTGGCGGTGCGTTCTGTGGCCCCGGCAGGGAGTCGGGATCGATCTCAAACTCGACGGTGCCGGTCACGGACGTGGTAAAGGTGTTGGAGCACCCCGGAATCGGCACGTCGTTCGGGCCGGCGCAGAGACCGAGACCCTTGTAGGGTGAGGCTGAGACCTGCACATCACCCTCGTAGCGCCAGCAGCCGGCGGCCGTGGCCTGCAGGGTCAGGCCCGCACCGAGATTGAGCTGTTTGGTGCGGTCCTCGAACTGACTATAGGAGACGATGACGATCAGTTCCTCAATCCGCTCCGCCACGCGGTCGCGACAGAAGAATTGCACTTCGTCATCGGTCCAGTTCTTCTCCTGCCAGGTCGAGGAGCCTTCCAGACGGTAGAGCGCCTGCACGTGGCCATGAGGATCGGGCTGCGCCTGTTCGGCCAGGCCGTTCCGGATGAGGACCGTCCGCGTGTTCTCGCCTACGAAGCGGACATGTGCGTACTCCGCCGCGAGGTGGTTGATCTGCCGTGAAACCAGTTCCATGTCGACCTTCACCGCCGGGCCGCCAAGCTCGATCGTCTCCTGGCGCACCCTCGAAGCGCCAGCCGTTAGCACGTCCACTCGGTAATAATCATCGGCGACCCGTGGAGCCTGGACGAAATTGAGGTTAGCGCGCGCGAATTCCGGCCACACCTCGCCGAAACCGCCGGGTAGGAGTGAATCCAGCAGTACGAGGCTATTGGTGGCCACGCCGGCCAGTCGCCAGCTCTGGCGCACCAGGTCCGGCTGCCTGGTCGGTGCGACCTTGGACAGGTAGAACGGCAAGAGGTAGGCGCCGTATTCACTGTGATCATCGACTCGCTCCAGCGGCTCCTCAGGGCTGTGCAAGAACCAGGGGGCCGAGTCGTGTTCCCAATTTGAGTCCTGGTAGACGTGGTCCACTGCCCAGTTGGCCGTCGCCTCCCACCACCACTTATATTCGGAGCAGCTCGCTCGCGAATAGGTAAACTGGAGCACGTGCATGAACTCGTGGGCGATCACTTCACTGGTCGTGCCCAGGTCGAGCAGGACATAGGCCGGTCCGGCCTCCTCACAACTCCCGTAGCGCTTCATTTCGCTGCGCGTCACGGCACCCAGATAGAAGTCAAGGCGCCCATCCAGCCCGTTGCAGGGGGCAAAGCCAGCGTCGGATTCCGGCTGCTTGAGCATCACTCCCGTCAGCGAAACCCAGATGTCCTGCTCAAGCGCATCCAAGAGACCACGTGCCCGATCGCGATCGGTCAGCCCAAGCCGTGGGTAGATCTGGTACCAGATGCGCACCGGGAAGATTGCGCTATCCAGTGCCCGCCAGCGATCGGTGACGGTGCTGCAGATGGGCACGGGCACGTCGGCCGCGCGCAGCTGTGGCTCGGCGACGGACGCCGCCCCTCGGGTCGTGGGCGTGCCATACCGCAGGCCATGCCAGCTCTCAGCGTAGATCGGTGGGATGAGGAACGGCGCCAGCAGTGCCTGGGTCGCCGGACTGAGCGACGGCAGGCGGTCCTGGACCTCGGACAGCACCCACGAGTCCGGCGCGTCGGCGTCCCGGCCGCGGTACTGCGCTGGCAACCGCGGGTCGTCGAAGAGGGCGTAGACGCGGTAGATCAGGCCGGTCTCCTCGGTGATCTCGCCGCGCTGCACGGCAGCGTTGATCAGTTCGTCGCTCGTCTGCGTCGGACCGGTGCCCGGCGTGCCCGTAGTCGTGGCCGTCGGCGTCACGGTGGCCGTGGCCACTGCCGTCTGCGTCACCGTCGGCGTGTCGGCTGGCAGGGCGGTGCTAGTGCTCGTGGGCACGGGCGTGGCCGATGGTGCGACCGGCGTCGCCGTGGCGCTGGCCGCACTCGTGGGCGTGTCGGTCGGGACGTTGGTCGGCGTGAGCGTCGGCGTGGCCGATGCGGGGAAGGGCGTCGCCGTGAAGGTGGGTGTCGGCGCGGTGGTGGGCGTGATGGTGGACACGGGGGTGGACGGCGTGGACGTGGCAGAGGCCGTCGAGGCAGGGGTCGGGCTGGCGGGAATGGGCGTCGGCGTGAGCGTCGCGGTGGCCGGGGGCGTGAGCGTCGGCGTGTGGCTGGCGATGGCCGACGCGGTGGTCGTCGGGGTCGGACTGCTCGTCACCGTGGGCGTGCTGGTGGCAGTGGGTAGCGTCGCGGTGGCGGTCGTGCCGGGTGTGGTGACGCTCGTCGGGGTCGACGTCGCGGTCGTCACCAGGCCGGTGGGACCGGCGAAGATAGCGCTGCCGGCGCTGTCGCCGCAGGTGGCGCTCAGCGGGCTCAGCCGGCCTCGGGCCACGACCCCGGCGATGGCCGCGGTCAGCGTGAGCATGCCCCGCGCCGCCGTCACCCGCGTCTGCAGCGTCAGATCGCGCGGCCGGCCGGCGCCGTCGACCGGCAGGTTGTAGATCAGCAGTTCGCCGTTCTTGTCGTAGACGCTGAAGTCCGCCGGCAGGGGATTGGGCGGCGTCGTGCCGCTGCCGAGCGATCGGGGAACCACGCCGTCGCCGGCGATGACCGTGTCGAACGCCTGGAAAGCAGACTGATACCGGACGCGCAGTGCCAACCCGGCGCGGCCAGTGAGCGCGTTGCTGAGCGTCAGCGTGGTCTGGACCGTCTCGCCCACCTGCACGTGGGTCAGCGGCTGCTGGCCGGGAGACTGGAGCCAGAGGCGGCTGCCGGCGTAGACGCCCTGCGCTGGGCCGGTCAACTGGGTCGGGGCCAAGAAGACGGTCTGATCGCTGGCAGGCGCGATGCCGGTGATCGTGGCCAGCAGGATGCCGCCCGGACAGGCGCCGGCCAGCGGCGCCAGCCCGACGTCGATGGCTCCCGATCCGAGCGCGTGGCAGACCGGCGTCGTCGGGGCGTGGTCGGCGGGAGGCAGCAGGCAGAGCCGTCCGCCGGCTGCCGCCGGCAGCGCCAGCTGGTAGGCGCCATCCACGCCCGTCGCGGTCGTCGCCTCACCTGCGCTGGGCAGGCCGTCGGCGTTGGCGTCGTGGAAGATGGTCAAGCCGGACAGGCCGGCCTCGCCCGGCTCGCGCGTGCCGCTGCGGTTGGCATCGGCAAAGGCCAGCCCCCGCGCGCTCGACGCCCCGGCGACCGCCAGCGCCGGCTCGACGACCGATGGCAGCAGGCTCAGGACGAGCAAAGCGGCCAGACTGAGGCTCACGAGGCGTGCCCAGCGCATGTCCTGTCCCTTCCTGGTTCTCTGCCAACCCTAGCGATAGCCGTTGGGTAGTCGTGGCGCCGGCCCGGCGGCCGGTGGCGACGACAATGATGGCGCCGGTCCGCCGGCGTCGATCCAGGCCAGCGCCTCGGCCAGCGAGGCCAGCCGTGCTCGCGTCCCGCTCTGGACATGCTCGATCTCGATGCGCTCCACCCCGTCGTCGCGCCGCCAGTGGCGCAGCACGTATGTGCGGTAGTCTGCTGGTCCAACCATCCTGTGTCCGCCTCTGCCAGCACGTGTGCGGGGCCGAGCGCCAGCGTAGCAGGCGAGCATTTGCAGATCATTTGCAAACGTGTCGGCGACCATCCGGATGGGGATGTCCTGGCGAACGCCACCCGGACGATCGGTCCGTCACCCCGGCACAGGCCGGCATCCAGCGGGCATGCCTCGACGGCCGCTCAGGGCTGGCGATGCCTTGGACCCCGGCCTACGCCGGGGTGACGACCGAGTGAGGGCGGGCGCGACAGGCAAACTATGGTCGCAATCCGCGTTTCATCGCTGCCGCTGTCTCCCTAGGGCAGAAGCAGGTATAACGTGCAGAGACCTGGTCCGGCCGAGACCACGCCCGCTGACGAGATCATTACCACGCCGATGACCCGGCCATAGCGCGACAGAGGTGGATACGACCATGAAACCACTCCGTCACATCCCGTCTGAGGAACTGGCCCGCGACCTCACTGGGATCCTCGATCACGTCATCCAGACGCGTGAGCCGATCGTTGTCGAAGGCCAGCGCGGGGCGGTCGTGATCCGGCCCACGCCACGGCTCGCCCCACGCCAACGGCGCCAGCGCCTGACATTCGTCGCCGATGACGCCATTGCGCCGGCGACGACCTACACGCCGACAGAACTGGCGGCCTCGGCTCCGACCCTGCCCGCCAGACGGGACTGGCGGCAGGTGGTGCGCGCCGTCAAAGTGGAGAAGGTCGCGCACACCCGGCGAAAGCTACAGACCTCACGAGATTTGTCGACACCAATGTCTTTGTCCGTGCCATGACGGGCGATGACCCGGCAAAAGCGGCGGCCTGTCAGGCGCTGTTCGAGCGCGTCCGCGTCGGGACGGAAGTCGTCCTGACGAATGAGGCCATGATCGCTGAAGTGGTGTATGTCCTCTCGTCGCGCGCGACCGGGTATGGACTCGCGGCGCACGAGATCCGGGACAAGCTAGCTTCGCTCGTGCGCTACCCAAACCTCAAACTGATGAACAAGCGCGTCATTCTGCGTGCCCTCGATCTGGCCACTGTCTATCCTGCACTCGATTTCGAGGACGTGCTCGCCCTGGCGTACATGGAGCGTCAGGGCGTGACGGAGTTGCTCAGCTACGATCGCGACTTCGACCGCGTGGCGGCCATCGACCGTTAGGAGCCGTGATACCTGCTCAGTTGCCCGCGCCGGCCAGCACCTGCCGCGCCTCGGCGACGGCGGCCGCAACGCTGAGCGCCGCGCCCGGTCGCGCGGCGCGGTCAGGCCGGCGGTGGCGCGGCCGCGGCGAACAACGCGCCCACGTCCAGCGTCAGGCCGGGGATGGTCGCCGAGGCGAGGCGCATCGTCGCGCCAGCGACCGCGTGCTCGCGGTAGCGGTCGTCGTCAAGGAGCAGGACCGCGACCGTCTGGCGGGCCGGGTCGACGATCCAGTACTCGCCCACGCCGGCCTGGGCGTAGTCGACGCGCTTGTCGACATAGTCGCGGTCCGGATCGTCCGGGCTGACGATCTCGACGACCAGGTCTGCCCCGGTCCAGGCCTGGTTGTGGCGGCGTGCGTCAGTGGCATCGCGGAGCGCTAGCAGGTCCGGCTCGCGGTAGCGACCGGAGCGCAACCGCAAGCGCATCGGCGCCACCCGGACCACGCCGGTCGAACCGACCGCTGCCCGGAGCAGGTCCGCCAACCAGAGCAGCAGGCCCTGGTGCTCGTCGGTGGGCATCGGCAGCGCCTCCAAACGGCCGTCGAGCAACTCGATCAACCGGTTCGTCCGGTCGGTCAGCCGCAGGTACTGCTCCTCGGTCCAACTGCCCTGGAGGACGTCGGCGTCGAGTTCGAGCGGTCCATCGTGGCCCGGCAGGACAAGGAGGGCGGCGCTCATCGGCGGCCTCGCAGCGCAACGGACGGGATGGCGGGTGGCCGGCACGGCCTGGCGCATGCCAAGAGCATACCACGCGCCGGAGGCCGGCCGGCAGCCTCAGCCGCCCGCACCGGCCAGAACCTGCCGCGCCTCGGCAACGGCGGCCTCGACGCTCAGCGCCGTGCCGGCCGCCCAGGCCGCCACCTGCGCCGCCGGGTCCAGCGCCGCCCGTGCCGGCGCCACCAGCCGCTCGACGACCGCCGGCCACGGCAATGGCGCGTGCTGGCCACCCTGCTCGCGCATCGCGGCGACCGCACCAGCCAACCGCAGCGCCACCTCGGCCTGACCCCTCACGGCGGCCAGACCGCCGATCGTCTCCAGCGTGAAACCGAGGCCCCAGAGGTCGGGCGCCCCCGTCACGAAGAGGTCGAGCGCCCGGCGCAGCATCGCCGTCGCCTCGTCGAGCCGGTCGGTCAGCACCAGGACCGTGCCCAGGGACATGCACGAGAAGGCATTGAGCGGCAGATCGCCTGGGTCGGCGCCGGCCAATGCCGCGCGAAGCTACTGCTCGGCGGACTCAAGATCGCCGATGAGGATGCTGTTGGCCGCGAGCTGGTACTGACCCTGACTGGCGCTTGGCAGGTCACCGACGGCGCGATGGAGGGCGATGGCTTCCACAAGCTCTGCCTGCGCCTGGGCGCCATCGCCGCTGAACGAGGCGGCAGCGCCGAGCTGGTTGAGCAGGTTACCGCACTTGCGCTGGTCGCCCACGTCGCGCCAGATCGCCAGGCACGCCTGGTAGTGGGTCCGGGCCGCGCTCAGGTCGCCGCCGATCATCGCCAGTAGACCGGCGGCCTCCAGTGCCGCCGCCCACGGCCGGGCCAGGTCGGGCGTGGCCGCGGCCGGTGGCCCGAGCGCCAGCGCCCGGGCGACCTGCTGGCGCCCATCATGGACCTGGCCGCGCATCCACCAGACCCAGGCCCAGGCCCCGACCAGCCGCCAGGCCAGCGCCTGCTCGCCCCCGGCCACCGCCCAGCTCAGGGCGGCGCGCCCGTTCTCCTGCTCGCGCGCCAGCCGGGTCAGCCAGACCTCCGCATCGACACGCGGCGCTCCCAGGACCATGTCGGCCGACTCCGCCAGGGTCAGGAAGTAGGCAACGTGGCGGCGAGCAACCGCCTCGGCCTCACTGCCGGCGGTCAGCCGCTCGGCGGCGTAGGCTCGCACCGTCTCCAGCAGCCGGTAGCGCGTGCCGCCGTCCGCCCCCGACTCGGCCAGCACCAGCGAGTGGTCGATCAGCCGCCCTAGCCCGTCGAGCGCGTCGGCCTCAGCGACTGCCCACACCGCCGCGGCCGCCGCCAGGGACCACCCGCCGACGAACACCCCCAGCGCGGCGAAGCGCGCCTGCTCGTCGGTCTCCAACAGGTCGTGGCTCCAGTCCAGCACCACCCGCAGCGTCCGGTGCCGGGGGAGCGCCAGCGCACTGTCGGCCACCAGCAGCCGGAAGCGGTCGTCCAGCCGCGCCGCCAGCTCGGCCACCGACAGCACATTCAGCCGCGCCGCCGCCAGCTCCAGCGCCAGCGGGATACCGTCCAGCCGCCGGCAGATTTCGGCCACCGTCGCCGCGGTCGCCGCCGTCACGCGGAAGTCGGGCCGGACCAGCCGCGCCCGCTGCGTGAAGAGCGCTGCCGCCTCGGCCGGCGCTAGCGACGGCACGCGCCAGACCAGCTCGCCCGGCACCCCCAGCGCCACCCGGCTGGTCGCCAGCACGCGCAGCCCCGGCGCGGCCGCCAGCAGCGTCGCGGCCAGCGCCGCGACCGCCGCCGCCACGTGCTCGCCGTTGTCGAGCACCAGCAGCAGCGACTGGCCCCGCAGCGCCGCCGCGACCTGCGCCACTGGCTCTCGATCCGGCGCCAGGCGCAGCCCCAGCGCATCGGCGACCGCCTGCGCCACCAGCGCCGGGTCACTCAGCGGCGCCAGGTCCACCAGCCAGGCGCCGTCCGCGTAGCCTGTCGCCACCTGGTGCTCCAGCGCCAGCGCGAGCCGCGTCTTGCCGACCCCGCCGGCGCCCGTCAGTGTCAGCAGGCGCGTCGTCGCCAGCAACGGCTGGAGGTCAGCCAGTTCGACGGCTCGTCCGACGAGGTCGGTCAGCGGCGCGGGCAGATTGCCCGCCGGCGCCACCCGCGCCGCCGCTAGAGGCGCTGTGATCGCCGGCATGTCGACCGGCTCACCCCGCTCGATTGCCGCCAGCAGCCGCTGGCTGGCGGCACTCGGCGTGACATCCAACTCGGTCGCCAGCGCCGCCGCCAACGCCTGGTACTGCCGCCGCGCTGCCGCCACATCACCGCGCTGCCCGTGCAGCCGCAGCAGCGCCTGATGGGCCGGTTCACAGCCCGGCTCGCGCGCCAGCACCGCTGCCAACACCGCCGCTGCCGCCGGCAGATCGCCCTACCGCGCGTGCAGCGCCGCCAGCGCCAGGCGCAGGTCCCGGCCCAGCTCCGCCAGCGCCTCACGCCGGGCGCTGGTCCAGTCCTCGTAGCGGTCCTCCGGCAGCAGCTCGCCGCCGTCCAGCACCAGCGCCGCCTCGTAGGCGGCGATCTCGCCGCGCCGGCGCGCCGCCGCTGCCGCCGCCTCGAAGGCCGGCACATCGATCCAGACGGCCGACGCCGGCCCGAGCGCCAGCCGGTCGCCGTCGAGTGCCACCAGGTAGGTCGCGCCGTCAGCGCCGGGCAGATCCAGCGCGCGGCGGGCGGCGTGTAGCGCCTGGCGCAGGTTGTTGGCGGCGGCGGCCGGAGCCAGCTCCGGCCAGAGCGCGTCGAGCAGCTCATCTCGTGTCGCTTGCTGCCCGGGGGCGAGCGCCAGCCGCTTGACGAGCGCCAGCGCCTTGCGCAGCCGCCAGGCGCCCGGCGGCACCGGCCGGTCGCCGACCCGGACCTGGAAGCCGCCCAGCAGGCACAGCCGCAGCGGCGGTAACGGAGTAGGGGGCGTTCCCGTCACCATCGGCGACCCTCGCTCCTCCAGCGGATGATGCAGTTTGCGCCGTTCAGTATGGCTGAGGTTCTCAGCTCTGTCAATTATTGCGCAATGCGGTGAGGCGGTGTGCGGTGACCGTTCGAGGAAGACCCCCCTAACCCCCCTTGTCAGGGGGGAATCAGGGAGCGGTGCGTCGGCCCATTCCCCCCTGATAAGGGGGGCGAGGGGGGTTAATGACCTGCACCCACCGAGCGGTCTCCCCGTGTGCCGCCGGCCCCTACCAGCGCCCGGCCGTCCGTGCGTTAATGAACGGCGCCGGCCCCGCGTTTCACCGGCAGGGAGAGCAATGACCATGAACGACGCCGCGCCGGCCCAGTCGCCGCCAACCATCGATCCGACGACGCTCGAAGTCATCTGGAGCCGGCTGATCGCCGTCGTCAACGAGCAAGCGGCGGCGCTGGTGCGCACCTCGTTCACACCCTCCGTCGCCGAGGCCGGCGACCTGTCGGCCTGCGTCTTCGACGCGCGCGGGCAGTTGCTGGCCAACGCCGTCACCGGCACGCCCGGCCATATCAACTCGATGGAGATGTGCCTCAAGCACCTGGTGCGCCGCTTCCCACCCGACACGCTCGTACCTGGCGACGTGCTGATCACCAATGACCCCTGGATCGCCTCCGGCCACCTGCACGACCTGACGGTTGTGACGCCCGCGTTCCTGAACGACCGGGTCGTCGGCTTCTTCGGCAATGTCTGTCACGTCGCGGACATCGGTGGCATCCCCTTCTCGGCCGACGGCCGCACCGTCTTCGAGGAGGGGTTGGCGATCCCGCCGCTCAAGCTCTACAAGGCCGGCCAGCCGAACGAGGAAGTCTTCGCCTTCGTCCGCGCCAACGTCCGCGCGCCGGACGAGGTTGCCAGCGAACTGCAATCGATGACGACCGCCAACGACGTCGGCGTCGACCGGCTGCTGGCGAGCATGGCCGAGTTCGGGCTGACCAGCATCGAGCCGATCGCCGACGCCATCATTGCCCGCACGGAGGCAGCGACCCGGGCCGCGCTCCGGGCGCTGCCCGATGGCGTCTACCGGAACGAGGTCACCTGCGACGGCTACGACCAGCCAATCACACTGGCCGTGACCGTCACCATCGCTGGTGACACGGCCACCGTCGACTACGCTGGCAGCTCACCCGAAAGCCCGCGCGGCATCAATGTCGTCCTCAACTACACCCGCGCCTACACGACCTACGCTCTCACCTGCTTGCTGACGCCCGACGTGCCGAACAACGAGGGCGCCTTCCGGCCGGTGCGCGTCGTCGCGCCGGAGGGGTGCATCCTCAACTGCCGGCCGCCCGCGCCAGTGTCGGCGCGCCACATCCTGGGACACTTCCTGCCCGGCCTCATCTTCGGCGCGCTAGCGCGGGTCGTGCCAGAGCGGATGATGGCCGAAGGCTCGGCTAACCTGTGGAACACGCAGTTGCATGGCCACTGGCGCGACGGCGCGCCGTTCACGCTGCTCTGGTTCAATGCCGGCGGCACCGGCGCGCGGCCGGGCCTGGACGGCCTGTCCAGCACTGCCTTCCCATCGGGCGTCTCCGGCACCGCCGTCGAGATCATCGAGCAGCGCGTGCCGATCGTCGTGCGTCGGCGCGAGCTGCGGCGCGACTCGGGTGGCGCTGGCCGCCAGCGCGGTGGTCTGGGCCATTGGCTGGTGTTGCAAGGGGCGCCGCGCACCGACCGGTCGTACACGCTGTCGCCATTCTTCGACCGCACCCGCCATCCGGCGCACGGCCTCGCCGGCGGCGGCCCCGGCGGCGCCGGCCGCTTCTTCCTGCGCCACGCCGACGGCCGCGAGGAGACGCCGCTGCCGAAGCAGACGCTCGCGCTCGACCCGGCGACCGAGGTCTGGATCGGCCTGCCCGGCGGCGGTGGCTACGGTGACCCGCGCCAGCGCGACCCGGCGCTGGTGCTGGCCGACGTCCACGCCGGCCGCGTCTCACCCGAGGCCGCCCGCGCCGACTACGGCGTCACCCTCACCCGCGACCCCGCCATCCCCGCCGACGACACCACCGGCTGGCGCCGCGAAGTAATACGTGATGAGCGATGAGTGGGGCTGGGGAGGTGAGGGTTCTTCCTCAGCTCCCAGCATCCATCACCGGCGCGAGCTGCCGACCGGCTGACTGAGCGCCGGCTGCGCATCGGCGGTGCTGGCCGCGCGGGCCGGATCGCCGAGGAGCGGGCGTGGGTCGAGTGCCGTCACCACCCACACCGCCGCCGTCAGCAGCATGACGGCGACGTTCAGGAGCGACGACAGGCTGTGCAGCGTGCGGAACTCCTGCCGCGCCGGACTGTCGGTGTCGGTGACGAAGGAGGGGATGAGCGCCTGCACAGCGGCCACCCTCGGCTCCAGCACCAGCCCGGCGACGAGCATCAGCGCCAGCGCCGCCGCCAGCAGAGCCGGCGTCAGCCACCAGCGGCGCGACCGAGCCGGCCAGGTCATAGCCAGCGCCGCGACGAGCGCCACCGTCAGGCACAGCAGGCCGAGCCGGAAGTACCCCGGAAAGAGCTGCCCCACCAACCGGCTGGCGGTGTCGCGGTCCAGCGCGGCAAAGACGACCGGCGTCGTTAGGAACGTCAGGCCGACCGCCGCGCCACTCCAGATGGCCAGCGGCAAGAAGAACAGTAGATTCTGCACCGTCCGTCGCAGCATGCGCGTTGCCTCGTGAGGGTAAGGTGATCGGCCGGCAATCCCGGCCGCGCTGTCGGGAGTATACCGAAGTGTGGCCGGTCGTCCGGCTCGACAGGCGGCCCGCCGGTGCCGTAGACTCTGGCTGATCGGACCCAGGGTCTCATCCGATGCGCGACTGAGCGAGAACCTGTCATGCCCGTCTCTCCCCGCGGCAACCTCCAGGGACCACCGGACGACCCGATCGTCCCGTTCGAGCCGCTGCTGGACCAACCGGTCTCGCGTCGCTTCCTCCTCTTGAAGGGGGGCGTGCTGGCCGCCTTCGGCGCGCTGGCGGTGCGTCTGTGGCAAATGCAGATCGCCGACGGCCGGCAGTACGCCGCGCAAGCGGAGCAGAATCGGATCGACGCCCAGCCCATCCCAGCCCCGCGCGGCGTCATCTACGACCGCAATGGCATCGTCCTGGCCGGCAACAAGGCTAACTGGAGCGTTACGATCGTGCCGGCCAACCTGCCGCGCGACGAGCCAGCGCGCAAGGCGCTGTTCGCCGACCTGAACCGCCTGCTGGCGCCGCCCTGGGTTCTGGCGCTGCTACCACGGCGCATCCCGGCCGGGGCCGAGCCGGATATCCTGGCCCGGGTGGCGGCGGCGCTCAACCGACCGGCGGCCGAGATCGCCCAGATCGTCGGGAGCGCGGTCGCCGCCAATCAGATGCCCATCCTCAGCCAGGAGGTGCCGGCCAGCGCCGCGCCGACCCTCCAGCGCGCGCTCGCCGGCGCTCCCGGCGTGCTCCTCCTCAGTCGGCCCGAGTTCCTCGTCTGGGACAGTGCCGCCGACCCACGCCTGCCGCTGATCGTGCAGCACGATGTGCCGCGCGACATGGCGCTGCGCCTGGAGGGCAACAGCTTGCTGCTGCCCGGTGTCGGCATTCAACCGGCGCCCGGCCGAGCCTATCCCAGCGGCACCGTCGCCGCACACGTCGTCGGCTACGTCGGCCGCGTCGACGCCGACACGCAGGCGCGCGTCCTCACTCCGACCGGCCAGCCGGTCTACGCCAACGATGACACGCTCGGGCAGTCCGGCATGGAGGCGATCCTCGAGTCGCACTTGCGTGGCAAGAAGGGTTTTCACGTCGTCGAGGTCGACATCAACCGGCGCATCATCCGCGAGTTGGAGAACCAGCCGCCGGCGCCCGGCGCCAGCGTTGCACTGACGATCGACCTCGGCTTGCAGAAGGCCGCCAGCGATGCGCTGAACCTGTCGCTGCTGCGGGCCGGCGTCGCCGCCGGGGCGGCCGTCGCCATCGACCCATCGACCGGCGAGGTCCTGGCGCTGGTGACGCTGCCGACCTACAACAGCCAGGCGTTCAGCGACGGGCTGTCGACGACCGACTACCAGCGTCTCATCACTGACCCGAACCAGCCGCTATTCAACCGCGGCGTCGGCGGCCTGTACGCACCCGGCGCGGCGCTGATGCCGTTCGTCGCGCTCGGCGCGCTGGCCGACAAGGTCATCGACGGCAGCACCATTCATCGTTGCACCGGCGGCGCTTACATTCCGGCTGAGTACAACGAGATCTCACGCCGCCTCTTCCGCTGCTGGCAGCCGCGCGGCCATGGTCCGCTGACGGTCGCTAGTGCGCTGGCGCAGTCGTGCGATGTCTTCTTCCACAACCTGTCGGTGCCGGCGATCCCCGATGCGCGCGGCAAGCCGCTGCGCTACTACGAGGCCGACGTCGGCGGGCAGCCGATCGAGTTCAAGGGCCTGGGCAGCGAGAAGCTCGCCGCCGCCATCACCGCTTTCGGCTTTGGGCGCACCGCCGGCATCGAGCTGGCCGGCGAGCAGGGTGGCCTGGTGCCGACGCCCGAGTGGAAGCGCGAGCAGGGCGATCGCGGCGCCTGGACCGTCGGCGACACGATCAACATCGGCGTCGGCCAGGGCGATCTGCAGGTCACACCGCTCCAGATGGCGATCGCCACCGCCGCGCTGGCCAATGGTGGCACACTCTACCGGCCGCGCCTGCTGAAGAGCATCCTCCGCGACGGCAACCGCCTTGTCGAGGAGCAGTCGCCGGTCGTCACCGGCCGCATCCCGATTGAGCGCACTCACCTCGACCAGGTGCGCGAGGGGATGCGCCTGGCGGTCAGCCAGGGCACGGCCGCCGGCCGGGTGACGGTGCCCGGCGTCGTCGTCGCCGGCAAGACTGGCACCGCTGAAACCGAGACAGCCGATGAGCAGGGCCGTGCCGCCCAGAAGCCGCACGCCTGGTTCACCGCCTTCGCGCCCTACGAGAACCCGAAGATCGCGCTCGCCGTCATCCTGGAGAAGGGCGGGGCCGGCGCTGAATTCGCCGCGCCGGTCGCCGAGCACATGCTGCGCGCCTTCTTCGGCAAGCCATGAGCGGTTCCCAGCACCCAGGAGGAGCGCATGGCCCACCCGACCGACATGGTCACACTGCGCCAGCGCATCGATACCGGTTGGGCGGACCTGGCCGCGCTGATCGACCGCCTCAGCGCCGTCCAGTTGGCGGCGACCGGTCCGGACGGCTGGTCGGTCGCCGATCATCTCGCTCATCTGGCAGCATGGGAGCGCTCGATGGTCGCCCTGCTCCAGGGGCGGCCACGGCATACCGGGCTAAGTGTGTCCGAGGTCACTTACCAGGCCGGCTACGACGCGACCAACGCGGCCATCCAGGCGGCGTCCCACGGTCACCTACCGGCGGCGGTCCTGGCCGAACTGCGGGCGACGCACGCTGATCTCCTGGCGGAGTTGGCGATATTGGCCGATGCCGATCTCCAGCGCACCTACTCGTCGTTCCTGCCCGACGAGCCGGGGCGGGAGAGTGGAGCGCCGATCGTTGGCTGGCTCGCCGGCAACACCTATGAGCACTACGCCGAGCACATCCCCTGGCTCAAACCGTTGCTGACCGCCCCGGCCTGAATCACGGCCGGCCGCTCACCCACCGGCGTGTCCAGTCTGATCGCGCAGGGTCGCCGCCGCCTCGGCCACCACGCGCCGGACCAGCGCGCCGGCCGGCGCGAGCGCGTCGATGCGGCCAACGCCCGTGCCGGCCAGCAAGATCATCTCCTCGGCATCGCCACTGGCCCGGGCGCGCTCGATGCCGGCCAGCACCGCCTCGCGCTCGGCCAGCAGCGCTGGCTCGCGTCCGAGCCAGCGCGTCAGCAGCGCCGAGCGCAGCGCTCGCACCTGCACGCCCGGCCAGGGGATACCCCACAGGAGGTCGGGGATGTCACTGGCGAGCGTCGCGTCGGGGCCGGCCGCCAGCAGCCGCTGCTTGTAGAGAGCCGACACCGGCGCCTCCAGCGTCGCCAGGAATCGCGTGCCCATGACCACGCCGGCCGCGCCGAGGCAAAGCGCCGCTGCCAGCCCACGACCATCGACGATGCCGCCGGCGGCCAGCACCGGCCGGTCACCCGCCACTGCGACGACCGCCGGCAGCAGCGCCCACAGCGGTGTCGGCCCGTTGTGGCCGCCCGCCTCCGTGCCCTGCGCGATGAGCGCGTCGACACCAGCCGACAGCGCCTGCTCGGCCTCGACCACGGTCGTCACCTGATGGACGACCCGTGCGCCGGCCGCGTGCGCCGCCGCCGTCGCTACGGTCGGGTCGCCGCGAAAGAGTGACACGACCGGCGGCCGCTCGGCCAGCGCGGCGGCAAACGCCGACTCGTCCAACCGGTGCAGCACGAAGTTGACGCCGAACGGGCGGTCGGTCATGGCACGGATGCGACGCATCTCGAACACAACCTCAGTCGACGTCCGACCCAGGCAGCCGAGGATGCCCAGCCCACCGGCGGCGCTGACCGCTGCCACCAGCGGCGCCGAGGTGTACTCGCGTGACATGCCGGCCTGCACCACCGGCTGATCGATGCCCAGCACCTCACTAGCTCGCGTGTGCATCTTCACCTCCACCGGCGCCGCGTCGATGTCTGCGATCGACAGCGCCGATCCTGGTCCATTGTGCCCCCGCGCGCCCCCTGCCTCAAGGGCCACGCCGACGATGGCGCGCCGCCGCGCCTGCGTGGTGAATCGCGCCACGGTCGATCGAAGCGCGCTGTGACAGTCTCTACTTTCCCCGCCGACCGGCTCCGGCTGGATAGACGAGCGTGGAGCCAGCCGGCGGGTTCGCATCTGCGCGCGGCCGATACGTCCCGCGGCCGCCGCCCTGCCACGTCAGTCCGGCTGCTGCCGGCGCCAGCGCACTCGCCGCTGCCGGACCGCGCCGCCGACCAGCCCGGCCAGGCCGAGCGCGCCGAGGCCGGCCAGCAGCCAGCCGGCTCGCCACAGCGGCGGGTCGAAGATGAGATGCACGGTGTGGGCGCCTGCCGGCAGCGTCACCGCCCGAAAGGCATAGTTGGCCCGCAGCACCGGCGCCGGCTGGCCGTCGATCTCGGCCCGCCAGCCGGGATAGTCGGCATCGGCGATGACCAGCCAGCCTGGGGCGTCGGTCGTGGCGCGCACCTCCAGCCGGTCCGGCTCGTCGCGCACGATCATGGCCAGCCGCGCTACAGCGGACTGGCCAGTGGTGGGTGGCGGCGACTCTCCGACCAGGATGACCTCGCGCGCAGGGTCAAAGCCGGGCGCGCGCAGCGCCGCCAGCGCCGCCGCTGGCGACTCGACCCAGCGCGCCCGCCCGATCACGGCCGCGCGCGGCAGCGCCTCCCGCCGCTCCAGCAGGATCAGCCGGCCCGGCGTCGTCAGCACTGGCGCGACCGCGCCGACCCGCGGTTGGCGGTCGAGGCGGGCGACGAGATGGCTGACACCCAGCACGTTGTAGAGTGGCGCTGCACGATCGCGCCGGGCCAGGTCGTAGACGGCAGCGTAGTCAGCCAGCCCGAGCGGGTTGTAGGCGCCGGCCGCATCACGCAGGCCGAAGACGGCGGCGGTCGATGGCTGCCAGATCTCAGGCGGCACAGTGTCCGCATCGAGCCGCGCCGGCCCAGCCGCCCGTAGCGCGGCGACGATCTCCGGGTGCTGGAAGCCGGCGGTCAGATCGGCGGTCGTCGGGTTGACGCCCATGTGGGCGCTGAACAGATCGAGCACCACCAGCCCGGCCAGCAGTGCGCCAGCCACCGGCGTGGTCAGTCGGCGGCTTCGCAGCAGCCCGGTCGCCGCCACCGCCAGCAGCAGCAGCAGGACTAGCCATCCCAGGCCGTCGAGAAAGTTGGCCAGCGGCGCCGAGGGGTCCTTCGGTCCGAGCAACTCGCCGCTCAGCAGCAGCAGCAGCAGCAGCACCGCCCCGGCGGCCAGCGCCAGCCAGCGCGGAGCGCGCCGCAGCAGCGCCGCCTGGTCGGCAATCTGCGCTCGGGCCAGCGCCACCAGCGCATCGACACCACCGGCCGCGGCCAGCGCCAGTCCGAGGCTGTAGACGAGCGACCAGCGCCCAGGCGCCCGCACCTGCCCGAAGCCGGGCACGAACCGGTACAGCCAGCCATGCAGCGGCGTGGCCGGTCCCAGCGCCAGCAGCAGCGCCAGTGTCGCCAGCGCTACCCCGATCAGCACCGGCCAGCGCGGTCGCAGCGCCAGCGCCGCCCCGGCCAGCAGCAGCGGGATGACGCCGGCGTAGAGCCAGACCTCGCCGCTGAAGCCGATGGCGTTCAGATAGCTCGTCGGGCCATCGCCGAATGCCTTCGGCACCAGCGCCTGCACCAGCAGCATCGGCCGCACACTGAAGGCCGTCGACTCGGCGTAGGAGAGGCTGGCGCGCAGCGACCGCTGGCCGAGCTGCAGCGCCGGCAGCAGCACCGGGGCCGCCAGCAGCGCGCCCAGCACCACCACACCCAGCCCGGCCGCCAGCCGCGTCGCCCAGAAGCGCGCCAGCCCGCGCCGCCACCAGGCCGCCCGCGCTACGTCCACCCCCGCCGGCTCGTCGCGCGGCCGCGCCATCCACAGCGCCGCCAGGCTCCACAGGCCCGCCACCGCCAGACCCATCAGCAGCAACTGCGGGTGACCGGCCAGGATCATCACCGCGACCAGGCCGGCCGCGCCAGCCAGCCAGCCCGCGCGCAGCGCCGGCAGCCCACGCGCCAGGCACAGCAGCAGCAGCGGCAGCCAGGCTGCCACGCCCAGCATCGGCGGGTGGCCCAGGTGCAGCACCAGGAAGCCGCCGTAGGCGTAGGTCAGCCCGGCGGTGATGCCGCCCCAGCGCCCGCCCCCCACCCCGCGCCAGAGGGCATAGGCGGTGACGCTCGCCAGCCACGAGTGCAGCAGCGCCAGCAGCACCAGCGCGCCGTACTCGAACGGCCGGGCCAGCAGGAACGCCGCCAGATTCGGTGGGTAGAGCAGCCCGGCCTGGAAATCGGCCGCGAAGGGTGCGCCGCCGTGCAGCGTCGGGTTCCACAGCGGCAACCGGCCGGCCTGGATCTGATCGGCGGCGAAGCGGGCCAGCGGGTAGTAGAAGCTGTTGAAGTCACCGCCGCCGGCCGGCGCACTCGCCTCACGGGTAAGCAGCACCCGCCAGTAGAAGCCGACCCACAGCAGGCTCAGCAGCCCGCCGTCGAGCAGGAACGCGCCGGCGCGTCCACGCCTGCCAGCGCGATCGGGGTGCGTGGCAGCTGGCCGGGTTGGGGCGGCAACCACGCCCGCGTGCCTCGCCTGATCGTCACGCATGGCGCATCCCGCTCCCTACCCGGTCACACGTTGAACAGAATCTCGATCACGTCGCCATCCTGGACGACGTAGGTCTTGCCCTCCTGGCGCAGCAGCCCCCGGTGGCGTGCCTCGGCCAGCGAGCCGCAGGCGATCAGGTCATCGTAGCGAACGACCTGCGCCCGGATGAAGCCACGCGCCAGGTCGGTGTGGATCACGCCGGCCGCCTCCTGTGCGCCGGTGCCGCGCGCGATCGTCCAGGCGCGGCACTCGTCGGGGCCGGCGGTCAGGAACGAAATCAGCCCCAGCAGCGCGTACGAGAGGTGGATGACCCGGTCCAGGCTCGACTCGACAATGCCGAGATCGGCCAGGAAGACGGCGGCGTCCGCCGGCTCCAGTTGCCCTATCTCCATCTCGATCCGGCCGGCCAACGCCTCGATCTCGACCTGGGGCGCCGCGAACCGCTCGCGGACGGTCGCCAGCAAGGCCGCGCCATCCGCGCCCAATTGATCTTCGCCCAGATTGAGCAGGATCAGTATCGGCTTGGCGGTCAGGAAGCCGAAGCCGCGCAAGCTCTTGGTCTCGTCGGCAGCCAGCTCGATCTGCCGCAGCGGCGTGCCCGCCTCCAGCGCGACCTGCAACCGCGCCAGCACCTCGGCCTCGCGCTCGTAGGCGTCTCGCTCCTGGCCGCGCAGCTTGGGGATGCTGGCCTGCAGTCGTGCCCGCCGCTTCTCGATGATGCTGAGATCGGAGAAGAGCAGTTCCAGGTTGAGGGTCTCGATGTCGCGCAGCGGATCGACGGTCTCTTCTGGGTGCGGCACGCTGGCGTCGATAAAGGCCCGCACGACGTGGACGAGGGCGTCGGCCTGCGCCAGATGGCCGAGCAGTTGCCCGCCGAGGCCGTGCTCGGCCATGCCCTTAGCCAGGCCGGCAACGTCGACGTACTGCACATCGGCCGGCACGATCTTTTTCGGGTGAAAGATCTCGGCCAGCCGGTCGAGGCGCGCGTCAGGCACCTTGACCGTCGCCAGGTTGACCTCGCCCGCAGCGGCAAACCCGCCGGTGCGCGCCGCCGAGCGCGTCAGCGCGTTGAAGACGGTCGTCTTGCCGCTGTTCGGCAGCCCGGTGATCGTCAGGTGGAGCGGCATTGACTGTCCTTGCAACCGACCCGCCGGCGGGTGCGATGGCTGACGGGTTAACAACGCGGGCGGCCGCCGGCCGGGCGCGCCCCGACCGAGGATAGCGGCCGCCCCGGCCCGCGGCAAGGGTCGTCCAACATCCGAGGCCGGACAGCATCGACCGAAACGCGGGCGCGACGCGCGCCACACACGCCGCTTGTGGAGGCGCCAGCGACCGTGTATCAGCTCCTGGCAGAGGCTCGTGGACAATCGGCATCTGCTGTGCGGCAGACCCGGTTTGACGCTCCGCATGAGGCTTTCCTGGCCCACGCGCTGAGCGGCATCCCACTGGCGGTCGTGAACAGGCCGCTGGACAGCGCCGTGCTGGCGACGCACTCGCGCCACGGCGCGCCGGCTTCCGTCCCCGGGTCCTTCTAGACGGCGCATCCGGCGTCGGATGTGAACCAGCACTGGCGTCGCCAGGGAGTGAATGATACTGTGCCGGCCGCGCGCTGCGGCGATGATGCGCCGCGACATCGAGTCGCTCGATCTTCGCCATTGTCGCTTGAGCCGTCGCGCACGGTGGTACACGATCGCTATGGAGATTCGCTGACACAGGAGAGGCAATATGCCGCGTAGGGTGATGGGTCCCGTGATCTTCGGCGTCATGGCTTTCGCGCTGGCCTGGACTGTCATCGGCGTCACACCACTGCGGGATGTGGCCTTTGCTCGTCCCGGGCCAGCGGTCACGTCGATTGCCGCCGCGGC
Source organism: Chloroflexota bacterium (assembly GCA_020849725.1). The sequence goes on along the minus strand of JADLAZ010000025.1, from coordinate 12,451 downwards.
GATCCCACCCCAGGGCGCCCCACCACCTCCGACCAGCCAGCCGGCTATTGCGGCCAGCCAGACGACAGCGAGCCTGGACAAGGTGACCGAAGTGATGATCACGGCCGGCGACCTGACGTTCGAGCCAAAGACGGTGACTTTGCCGGTCGGCAAGCCGGTGCGGGTCACCTTTCACAACAAGGGCGCACTGGAGCATGACTGGCTGATCACTGGCCTCACCACAGAGGTGAAGACCATCTCCGTGCCTTCCGGACTGTCGGCAAAGCTGGCCAGTCAGGCCGGCAGCCTGCCCAAGCAGGGCATCCCGTATGCGGCGGCCGGCACGGGGCAGCGGATGGTCATCGAGTTCACACCCACGGCGAGCGGCACCTTCGAGATGATCTGTCAGGTGCCCGGTCATAAAGATGCCGGCATGAGGGGCACAGTCACCATCGGCGACGGCAAGAGCCCGGCAGGCACCGCCGCCCAACCGGCGGCAAACGTGGCGCCGCGAGCGACCGTGGAACCGGCCAGGGCCGCCGGGCCTCTGCCGCGGCCGCAGATCGCCCCGCCGCTGGGGCGCACCCAGCCAGCCACCGTCAAAGTAGATCTGGAGACCACCGAGGTAGTGGCAACGCTAGCCGACGGGGTCACCACGACCATGTGGACCTTCAACGGCACGGTGCCCGGGCCCATGATTCGGGCGATGCAAGGCGACATCGTGGAGATCTGGCTACGCAACAATGCCCAGAGCGAGGTAACCCACAGCATCGACTCGCACGGCGTGACCGGACCAGGCGGTGGCGCGCAAGTGACCCAGACCAAGCCCGGCGGTCGGACCGCGTTCCGCTTTGAAGCCCTCAACCCGGGAGTATATGTCTACCACTGCGCTACGGCGCCGGTCGCACAACATCTGGCCAACGGCATGTATGGCCTGATGGTCATCGAACCAAAGGGCGGGCTGCCCAAGGTCGACCACGAGTTCTACGTCATGCAGGGTGACTTCTACCTGCAGGGCGAGCGCAACCAACAAGGCCACCGCGAGTACTCAATGGACAAGATGCTGACGGAAGACCCCGACTACGTGGCCTTCAGCGGCTACACGGGTTCGCTGAGCGGCGATCACGCCCTCAAGGCCAAGGTCGGCGAGACGGTGCGCATCTTCTTCGGCGTCGGCGGCCCGAATCTGACCAGCAGCTTCCACGTCATCGGCGAGATCTTCGACCGCGTTAATCAGGAAGGGGCGAGCGAGCCGCAGACCAACATCCAGACGACGCTCGTCCCGGCCGGCGGCGCGACGATGGTCGAGTTCAAGCTGGAGGTGCCCGGGCGCTACGTCCTGGTGGACCACAGCCTCGGGCGGCTGCAGAAGGGGAACGTCGGGTACCTCGATGTCGAGGGGCCGCCGAATCCACGCGTCTTCGAGGTCATCGAGGGCAGTGGCGAGGCGGAGTACGGTCACTGAGCCATGACGCCTGGCTGGTGACAGACCCGGGTGCCCAGGTCAGACGCCGGCTGCCGTCGTGCGGACGATCGGACCATGCGGTACGATCGTCCGACGATGGGCACTGTCCTCTTTCTCTGCACCGGCAACTACTATCGCAGCCGCTTCGCCGAGGCGCTGTTCAACGCGCTGGCCGTCGAGACCGGCCTGGGCTGGCGGGCCGACTCGCGGGGGCTGCGGCTGACGGCCGCGAACGTTGGCCCGATCTCGTCGCTGGCGCTGGATGGGCTGTGGGCGCGGGGCATCCTGACTGAGCCAGCGCGCGACCCGCTCGCGGTCACGCCGGCCGACCTGGCCGCCGCCGATCTCGTCATCGCCGTCAGCGCCGACGAGCACCGTCCGATGCTCACGCGCGCCTTTCCTGACTGGGCGGAGCGCGTCACCTACTGGCAGGTGGAAGACCTGCATCTCACGCCCGCCGACGACGCCCTGCCGGCACTGGAGCGCGAGGTGCGACGGCTGGTCGAGCGGCTGCACGCGGCAGGCTGAGACATGGGCGGCTACGCTGGCCGACTACCAACGCCGTCCGGCTCAGCGATGACTACCCGGCTGGCAACACCGATATCGTCACCGCTCATGCAATCGCGCTTTCGTGACCACGACGTGTCTGCTCCCTGCTATCGGTACTCCAACAATCCCACAGCATGGCGCGTCGACGCGAGGCCGGGTCAAGATCACGCCCTGACGGGTCCGACGGTCCACCGTCGCTTGCCGACAACATCCCAGCCTACTATGCTCGTCGCCGTCCGTGCCGTCGCTGGGACGGACGCGACCAGGAGCATCCCATGCGCATCGCCTATCTCGACTGCTACTCGGGCATCTCCGGGGATATGACGTTGGGCGCGCTGCTCGACGCTGGCCTCGATCTGGACGCGCTGCGCGACCACCTGGCGTTGCTCGACCTGGGTGGGTACCGACTCGCGACCGAGCCGGTGGCGCAGGCGAGCATCGTCGGCACGCGGCTGCGCGTCGAGATCGACCCGGCCGCGACTGGTCACGAGCACGACCATGACGCGCACGGACACCACCACGACGACACGCGGGCCCACCGCCACTGGGCCGACATCCGCGCCATGATCGAAGGCAGCCGCCTGCCGCCGCCGATGCGCGAGACGGCACTGCGCATCTTCACGACGCTGGCCGAGGCCGAGGCCGCCGTGCATGGCGCCGCCGTCGAGGACGTGCATTTCCACGAGGTCGGCGCGGTCGACTCGATCGTCGATATCGTCGGCGCGGCCATCGGCCTGCACCTGCTCGGCATCGAGCGCGTCTATGCCGCACCGTTGCCGCTCGGGCATGGCTTCGTCGACACCCGCCACGGCCGGCTGCCGCTGCCGGCCCCAGCCGCACTGGAAGTGATCGCCCGCACCGGCGCCGCCACACGTCCCGCCACGATCGAGGCCGAGCTGGTGACGCCGACCGGCGCGGCCATCGCCGGCACGCTGGCGACGTTTAGCCAGCCGCCGATGCGGATCGAGCGCGTCGGCTACGGCTACGGCACCTTTCAATTGCCCTGGCCGAACGCGCTGCGCCTGTGGCTGGGCGAACTGACCGAGCCGGTCGCCTCGCCGGACGCCGACCCGGCCGCCGGCGCCGAGATGCTGCTGGAGACGAACATCGACGACATGCCCGGCGAGGTCTTCGGATACCTCATGGATCGGCTGTTCGCCGCCGGCGCACTCGACGTCTTCTACACGTCGATCCAGATGAAGAAGAACCGTCCCGCGGTCCAGGTCAGTGTGATCGCGCCGGCCGAGCGTCAGGCGGCGCTGGAGCGCCTGCTGCTGACCGAGACGACCACCTTTGGCGTGCGCAGCCTGCCGATCCGTCGCACCAAGAGCGATCGTGCCGAGGAGACTGTCCAGACGCTCTACGGCCCAGTGCGGCGCAAGCGCAAGGCGTGGCAGGGCACGCTGCTCGACGCTGTGCCCGAGTACGACGACTGCGCCCGCCTGGCGCGCGAGCACGATGTGCCGTTCCGAACCGTCTACGAGGCCGCGCGGCGGGCCACGCCGTGACCGCAGGCTAACCACGCCTCCGGAGCGCCGACGGTGGCGTCTGGACAGCGACGGCTGTTCGTTCACCAGCGTTGCCGTTCGGCCGCCGAGCGGCTACTATGCTGGGAGGCTGCGTCCACGGATGGGTCGGGCTGTCCGTCAAGCGCGCCCTGCTGGCGCTGGAGTACAGGTCTCGATGGTGCAACTGTCCGATCAGAAGACCTCCCCCCTGCCATTGCTCGCCCCGGCCGCCGGTGCGGCCGGCTCGTCGCGCTGGTGGCCGCTGGCGCTGCTGGCCGGTGTCGTCGCGGTGGGGTTGGCGCTGGCGAGTGTCGCTGCCGCCAGCTACGTCTACGCCTACCGTGACCGGGTGTTGCCCGGCATCTCCATCGCCGGCGTCGAGCTGGGCGGATTGACCGAGGCCGACGCCAGCGCCGCGGTCGGCGCTCGCCTGGCCAGCTATACCGCGACGCCGCTGATGGTGCAGGCCGGCGCCGCGCGGCTGCCCGTGACGCCGGCCGACGCTGGCGTGCGCTACGACGTGCCGGCCATGGTGCAAGAGGCCCTGCGCGTCGGCCGAGACGGCTCGCCAGCCGAGCGCCTGGCGGCCTGGTCGCCGCTCGGCCGTCGCGCACAGGTTCTCCAACCGGTTGGCAGCGTCGATCAGGCCACCCTCCTCCAGGCGCTGGCGCCGTTGCTGCGCGAGGTCAACCGCCCGGCCGTCGACGCGACGCTGCACGTCAGCGCCGAGCGGGGACTGGCGATCTCGCCGGCCCGCGCCGGTCAGATGGTCGATCTCACGGCCGCGACGCGAGCGGTGCAGGCGCGCGCCGCAGCGCTGTCGACCGAGCCGGTGACGCTGCCGCTGCAGGACCTGCCGCCGGTGACGACCGAAACCGCTTTCGGTTCGGTCAAGGACGCCGCCGATGCGCTGCTGCGCCAGCCGCTGCGGCTCACCAGCGCCGTGGCTGATGGACGCGTGTGGACGGTGGCCCCGGCCGACCTGGTCGCCCTGCTGGTGCTGACCGGCGACGAGCACCGCCCGGTCGCGCTTGACGAGGGCCGGCTGGCGGGGATAGTGCAGCGGGCGGCTGACGAGGTGAACCGACCCAGCCGCGACGCCGAGCTGGCCATCGAGGACAACGCGCCCCGTCTGATGCCCCACGCGGACGGCGTCGCCGTCGAGGTGGCGGCGAGTGTCGCGGCGATCAACCGCGCCGTGGGTGAGGGCCGGCACGAGGCAGCGCTGGTGACCAGCACGGTGCGTCCGGCGGTGGTGACGGCCGACCTGGAGCCGGTCCGGGCGCAGGTGGCACGGTTGCTCGACCGGCCGGTGAAGGTGAGCGCCGCCAACATCACCCAGACGCTCACTCGCGCCGACCTGGCCGCTCTCCTGAGCGTCACGCCCCGACCGGAGGCGGCGACGAAGGCCGACCTGGCTATCAACCGCGATGCCGCCGACACCCTCCTGTCGGCGCTGGCCCGCCAGGTCAACCGCGAGGCGCGCGCGCCCGTCTTCAAGTACCTCGGCGGCAAGGTGACGCAGACCGCCGAGCCGCTCCAGGGCCGCCGACTCGACGAGGCTGCCGCACTGACGACCCTCAGCGACGGTGTGCTGCACGCCGACACAACGGCAGTGACGCTGCCGGTGACGGTCGTGACCACACCGCTGGGCGCGGCCGATCCGAGCCAGATCGTCATCCGCGACGTGCTGGCCACTGGCACAACCTACTATGGCTTTTCGCTGCCGGAGCGCAAGCACAACGTCGAACTCGCCACGCAGCGCCTCAACGGCACGCTCGTGCCGCCCGGTGAGCTGTTCTCATTCAACCGGGCGGTCGGTCGGGTCAACACGGCCAGCGGCTACCGCACCGGCTACGGCATCGTCCTAACCAACGGCGCAGTCCAGACGGTGCCATCGGTCGGCGGCGGCATCTGCCAGGTAGCAACGACCGTGTTTCATGCTGCTTTCCGGTCGGGTGTGCCGATCGGAGAGCGCAACTGGCACTTCTACTGGATCCCCACCTACGGCCAGGCGCCCTCCGGCATGACCGGCCTCGACGCCACCGTCGACGAGGACTACGGCCTCGACTTCACCTTCCGCAACACCACCGGCCACTGGATCGCGCTCGAAACGGGCTACGATGGTCAGAACATGCGCATCACCCTGCGCGGTGTGAACCCAGGTTGGGACGTGCGCATCGCCGGCCCGCAGATCAGCAACGTCACCCCGCATGACCCGACGCCGGTCGAGCGCGAGGACGACTCGCTGCCGGTCGGCCGCCGGGTGCAGGTCGAGTCGGCCCGTGACGGCATGGATGTGTCCATCACTCGCACTGTCGTCAAGGACGGGCAGGCGGTCGATCAGCGCACATTCCGCAGCCACTACGCGCCGTCGCAGAACGTGACCCTGGTCGGCACGGGCGCGACCTGAGCCGGCTGCCGCCCGCGCCCGGCGCCGCAGCCGGTCGCGCCTCGTCTCCACGTCCAAGCGTCGAGTGACGGAAATGATCCGGTGACGCCTGACGGTCGGCCCCCGCCCTCCGACCCCACACCGGCCGCGCCAGACCACGATGATCGGCTGGTCGCGGAGGCGCGGGCCGGATCGCTCGACGCCTTCAACCAGCTCGTGACACGCTACGAGCGGCCGGCTTACGGGCTGGCCTACCGGTTGCTTGGCGATGGATCGGCTGCTGAGGATGCAACCCAGGAGAGTCTCCTGGCGGCATGGACCAACCTGGGCAGCTATCGGGGCGGTGTCTTCCGCGCCTGGCTGCTGCGCATCGTCGCCAACCGCTGCTACGACGAGTTGCGCCGCCGCCAGCGCCACCCGGCCGGCTCGCTCGACGAGTTGCCGACCGAGCCGGCGGTCGCCTGGACGCTCCAGCCGCCGGCCGAAGGACCAGACGACGTCGCGCTGCGCCACGAGTTGAGTCGGCAGGTGCAGGCGGCCATCACGCGCCTGCCGACCGACCAGCGCGCGGTGCTGGTTCTATCCGACATCGAGGGCTATGCCTACGAGGAGATTGCTACCATCACCAGCGCCAACCTGGGCACGGTCAAGTCGCGCCTCAGCCGGGCACGGGCGCGGCTGCGCGATGAGTTGCGCCGGGATGGGGAACACTTCGATCGCTATTGGCGTCACGAAGATGAGCGGTCCGCGCCATGACCCGGCGCCGCCGAGTGAGATGAACCATGTCAGCCAACGGCGCGCACGCCAGTAACGGTCCCCACTGGAACCAGAGCCGGCACCCGGATGAGGAGACGCTGTCGGCGTATCTGGACCGGGAGCTGTCGGCTCCGGTGCGCGCCAGCATCGCCGCCCACCTGGTCGAGTGCGTCGACTGCCGGCGGGTGCTGGCTGACCTGCGCGGCGTGGCGGTGCTGCTGGGCCGGTTGCCGACGATCGAACCGCCGCGCTCGTTCCAACTGACGCCGGCCATGGTCGCCGCGCGGCAGTCACCGATCGTCCGACTGCTGCCGCGCCTGCGGGCGCTGACGGCCGTGGCGGCGATGCTGCTGGTGCTGAGTTTCACGCCTGATCTGCTGGCCTGGGCGGGCATGGCTCCCTTCGCCGCGCCGGCCGCGTCGCCACGCCCCGCCATCGCCGCCGGCGCCCCGGAGGTGGCCCGCGTGGCGCCGGCGGCCACGACGGCCCCGGCCGCGCAGCAGCCCGCCGCGCCAGCGGTCGCCAACAGCGACAAGGCGGCCGCCACCAGGCCGGCGTCGGTCCCGGCCCCGGCGGCCGCGCCCAAGCCGGCCGAGGCGGCGCGCTCGGCCACGACCGCGCCAGCCGCGAGCGGGGCAGGAGAGGCCGCGCCGGCCGCGGCAGCGCCGGTCCCAGCCACGAGCGTGGTCGCCAGCACGCCGAGCGCCGTCCCGACCGCCGCCAATGCGCCGGGCGCAGCGTCGGCGGCCGACACGGCCGCACCGACACCGGCCCCGGTCGCCACGACCGCGCCCACTCCAGCGCTGCGCGCGGCCGAGTCGCCTGCCGAGCCTGGGTCTGTGCCGCCGTCCGCGCCGGCCAGCCTGCTCGGCCCCGGCTGGCGGCTCGCGCAGGCGACGCTGGCGGCGCTGGCGCTGGGCCTGCTGCTGGCTAGCCTGCTGCTGCCACGCCTGGCGCGACCGCGCCGCGATTGACAACCGTGCGACCGCTTGTTACGCTTGGCACTCAAGAATTCAGGGATGGGCGTGGGGTGGCATCAGGGAGTAGCGGCCATGGAAGCGATCACCCGGCAACGATACGAGGACTTGCAGCGCATCCTGCGCGAGATGGGTTCGATGCTGGTAGCGTTCAGCGGCGGCGTCGACTCAGCGCTGGTGCTGAAGGTCGGCTTTGACGTGCTGGGCGACCGGGCGGTCGCGGCCACCGGCGAGTCGGCCAGCCTGTCTGAGGTCGAGGAGCAGGACGCCGCCGTGCTGGCGCGCGAGATCGGCGCGCGCCACATCGTCGTCCGCACCGAGGAGATGGACGACCCCCGCTACGTCGCCAACGACCGCAATCGCTGCTTCTGGTGCAAGACAGAACTATTCACTAAGCTCAACGACATTGCTGCGCGCGAGGGTCTCGCCTGGGTCGCCGACGGCAACAACGCCGACGATGCCGGCGATCACCGGCCCGGCATGGCCGCCGGCCATCGCCTCGGCGCGCGCAGCCCCTTGCAGGAAGCCGGCATGACCAAGGTCGACATCCGCGCCGTCGCCCAAGCGCTCGAGTTGCGCGTCTGGGACAAGCCGGCCGCGCCGTGCCTGTCGTCGCGCATCGCCTACGGGCAGGTGGTCACAGTCGAGAAGCTGCGCCAGATCGGCCAGGCGGAAGCCTACCTGCGCGGCCTGGGGCTGCGCCAGTTCCGCGTGCGCCATCACGACCAGATCGCGCGCATCGAGGTGCGCCCGGACGATATCGGGCGGGTGGTCGCGGAACGTGACGGCATCGTCGCCCGACTGCGTGAACTGGGCTTCGCCTATGTGACGCTGGACCTGCAGGGATTCCGGAGCGGCAGCCTCAACGAGGTGCGGCATGAGGATCTCATCCAAGTCGGAGTACGGCGTCCGCGCGCTGTTTGAGCTGGCCCACCGCTACGGGCAGCCGCCGGTCCAGAGCAGCGACATCGCCAACCAGCAGAATATTCCCGAAGCCTACCTGAACCAATTGCTGATCACGCTGCGCAAGGCGGGGCTGGTGCGCAGCGTGCGCGGGCCGCAGGGCGGGCACCAACTGGCGCGGCCGCCGGCGCAGATTACACTGGCCGAGATCGTCGACGCCCTCGAAGGGCCGGCCACGCCGGTCGACCCGGTGCGCAGCCGCGGCGAGCATAGTGCCCCCGACCCCGTCGTCGGCACCGTTTGGCTCGAAGTCCAGACCGCCGTCGATCACGTGCTGCGGGCAACGACGCTGGAGACGCTCCTCGACCGCCGCCGCCAGCATGAGAAGGCGCTCAGCTTCCAGATCTGAGTGGCCTGGATGATGGACAGCGTCTGGTTCGGCGGAGCGGCGGTGGTGCAGCCGTGGTGTGGCGCACGAGCAGCTTCGGCAGTCAGCGCGAGACGGCGCCCTGTTCGCGGCCCGACTGCTGTCGGTGGCCGCCACCTGCCGCCAGCAGCAGCGCTCGCGGCTCGCCTCCCTCACCGCCGGCTACACCGCCGCCCAGCACCACCATCCCATCCCCGTGTTACTGCCTGACCCTGCCCCGGTTCAGGTCGCGTGAGCGATGACCCGATCGTAGGCATGTCCATGCCGTGCGGGCGCCCTTGACTCCCCCGCGCGCCCCGCCGACGATCACGGCGCGGCGGGGCTGGCCCGGCGCGGCAGCGGAGGAGGCGCGAGTGAAGATCACCGCCATCAAGGGCTTTCCCGTCTGGGTCGGGTTTCGCAACCAGTTCGTCGTCAAGGTCGAGACCGATGCCGGCATCAGCGGCCTCGGCGAGGGTGGCATCTCCGGCCGCGAGCTGGCGATGCAGGGCATGCTGGAGCACTTCGCCCACTTCCTGGTCGGCATGGAGCCGCGCAATATCGAGCACATCTGGCAACTGCTGTATCGGTCGGCCTACTTTGAGGGCGGCAAGATCAGCGGTGCGGTCATCTCCGCCATCGACATGGCGCTGTGGGACATCCTCGGCCAGTCGCTCGGCGTGCCGGTCTGGCAATTGCTCGGTGGCGCCTGCCGCGACAGCGTCCCCTGCTTCGCCACGCCCGGCTCACTCACCGGCGACGAGTGCGTCGCCCAGGCCCAGGAGTTCGTCGCCAGCGGCTGGCGCTGCCTGCGCTTCGGCATCGGCATGCCGCAGGCGAAGATCATGCCCCGCCCGGCCCCCGGCTCGGAGGGCGACGTGGCGCTGCTCTACGAGCCGATGGAGTCGATCGAGTTGGCCGTCCACTGGATCCGCGAGGTGCGCAAGGCCGTCGGCAGCGGCATCGCGCTATCGATCGACTTCCACCACCGGCTGTCGGTCGCCGAGGCGGCCTACTTCTGCGCTCAGATCGAGGATGTCCATCTGATGTTCCTCGAGGAGCCAATCCGCGCCGAAAGTCCGGCCGCCTACAAGCAACTGCGCGGCATGACGGCGATGCCCTTCGCCGTCGGCGAGGAGTTCTCCAGCAAGTGGGCGTTCCTGCCTTTCGTCGAGGAGGGACTGCTCAACTTCGCCCGCGTTGACGTCTCCAACGTCGGAGGACTGAGCGAGGCGCGCAAGATCGCCGGCTGGTGCGAGGCTCACTACATCGATCTGATGCCGCACAACCCGCTCGGTCCGATCTGCACCGCCGCCTCGGTCCATCTTGGCATCGCCACCAACAACTTCAGCATGCTCGAGTACCGCCACGAGATCGAGGCCGCCACACCGCCCGACCTCTTTCCAACCTACCCGCTCATCGACGGCACGACCTTCCCCAAACCGACCACCCCTGGTCTGGGCGTCACCTTCAATGAAGAGGCCGTCACCCGCTACCCATTCAAGCCGTGGGAGGCGCCGCACCTGCACCGCCGCGACGGTCAGGTGACGAACTGGTAGCCGCCAGGAGAGCCAGGAGGCACGAGGAGAACGAGAGTAGGATGCGGCCCCCAGCACTCAGCAGCACAATGTGGAGTACGGCATGATCAATGTTGGCATCATTGGCTACGGCTTCGCAGGACGAGGCTTTCACGCCTACCTGATCGGCCGCGTGCCAGAGCTGCGGCTGACAGCGGTGGCTAGCCGCGACCCGGCGCGGCGGCGGCGGGCCGAGCAGGACTACAGCGTGGCGACATATGCCACCGTTGATGATCTCCTGGAGCGCAGCGGCGTCGATCTGGTGGTGGTGGCGACGCCGCACGACACGCACGCGGCGCTGACCTGCCAGGCGCTCAATGCCGGCAAGCACGTCGTCGTCGACAAAGTGATGTGCCTGACCGCAGCCGAGGCCGACACGATGATCGCCGCCGCCCAACGCAACGACCGGCTGCTGAGCGTCTTCCAGAACCGGCGCTGGGACTGGGATTTCCTGACGGTGCGCCAGGTGCTGGCCGACGGGCTGCTGGGCGCGCCCTATCTGATCGAGGCGTCGGTGGCGCGCTATCGCCCGCCGCGTGGCTGGCGCGGCGAGGTCGATGCCAGCGGCGGCCTGCTGTACGACTGGGGCGCGCACCTGATCGACCACGCGCTGCAGCTCGTGCCGGAGCCGGTCGTCAGCGTGACGTGCGACCTCCAGCACCGCGGCTGGGGCGCGGCCATTGGCAGCTATGCCCGCCTGCTGCTGCGCTTCGCCGGCGGGCTGCTCTACAGCATCGAACTCGGCAACCTGGCGCGCCTCGACCGGCCACGCTGGGTCGTGCTGGGCGAGCGCGGCGCGTTGGTGAAGCACGGGCTGGACCCGCAGGAGCCGGCGATGCTGGCCGGCAACATCGACGCCGCAACCGAGGCGCCGGACCACCGCGCCCGCATCCGGACCGACCTGAACGGACTGACGAGCAAGTTGGTCATCGACAGCATGCGCGGCGACTGGACCGACTACTACCACAACATCGCCGCCACGCTCGCCGGACGGGCAGAGCTGGCCGTCACGCCCGAGCAGGCCCGCCGCGCGCTGACGGTGTTCGACGCGGCGATGCAGTCGGCGCGGACGGGCACGGCGGTGCGGCTGGAGCGGTGACCGGACGAAACTCACCATCTTGACGGCTCAGTCGGCGCCGCCTATAACCGGGGAGGTTCCGCCGACAGACGCGCATCGTTCCGATCGCCACGCAGCAGGAGGAGACCGCCATGCTCTCGGTTCCCGCCGCTCAACTCCGCGCCGTGACCGACACGATCTTCCAGGCCGCCGGCGCCACGCCGAGCATCGCGGCGACCGTCGCCGACGCGCTGGTGCTGGCCAATCTGGCCGGCCACGATTCACACGGCGTGATCCGCATCCCGGCGTATGTCAACGCAATCAAGGCCGGCCGGCTGGACCCGGCGGTCGAGGCGACGGTGACCAGCCGCAAGGCAGCGACGGTGTTCGTGGACGGCCACAACGGCTTCGGGCAGGTGTCGGCCCGGTTCGCGACCGATCAGGCGGTGGCGGCGGCGAAGGAGTACGGCGCGGCGGCGGTGGCGGTGGCCAACGGCAACCACGTCGGCCGGGTGGGTGAGTATCCGGAGCGGGCGGCGCGCGAAGGCGTGCTGCTGTTCGCCACCTGCGGCGGCGTGGGCGGTGGGCGCACCGCGCCCTTCGGCGGGCGCGAGGGCATCATGGGCACCAACCCGATCGCGATCGGGCTGCCCGCCGGTCAGCGGCCACCGATGATCATCGACTTCGCTACCACCGTCGTGGCCGAGGGCAAGGTCCAGGTCGCCCGCGCCAAGGGCGTCGACCTGCCGCCGGGGGCGATCATGGACAAGCACGGCCGGCCCTCGGTCAACCCCAACGACCTCTACGACGGCGGCACGATGCTGACCTTCGGCGGCCACAAGGGCTTCGGCCTGGCGCTGGTGGCGGCGGTCCTGTCGCAGG
>JADLAZ010000024.1 GCA_020849725.1 Chloroflexota bacterium | reverse complement strand
GCCGGAATCGCGCCCAGGCTCACCCAGCTCGCGGCCCCCAGCCTCTTCGCGGCCTCCATCACGCCGGCCGCCAACTCCTGCCACCGATAATCCGGCTCGGGACCAGACAGGATGAGCAGGTCGCGCTGGCCGATGTGCGCGGCGCGCATGGTCAGCGCCGGCCACTCCAGGCTGCGCGGCCGTCCGTCCACGATGTCGAGCGTCGGGCGCCGGGCCCGGTAGTCATAGATGGCATCGGAGTCGAACGTGACGACGACCGGGCCCTCATCGGCGAGCTGCGCGGCGGCCGTGGTCCCGGCCACGCCTGCGTCGACCCAGCCCTCGATGGCGGCCACCACCACCGGGGCGGTCATGTCGGGTATGTCCTCGAGTCGATACAGGGCCATGGCACAAGGATACGCGTCCGGCGACCGGTGCCACGGCCGGCTGAAGGGGCGTTCGCCACGAAATGGCGACTGACGCTACCATTCGCGCCGATGCATTCCCCTGACCACGGTCCGGCGGAGGCCGGCCATGGTGGCGCCGAGGCGCTGACCCGATCCGGCGCGCTCGCCGGCTTCCTGTCGTTCATCCTCCCCGGCCTGGGGCAGTGGGCTGCCGGAGCGCGGCTGCGCGGCACGCTCATGGCCCTGCCGGTCCTGCTGCTCATCGGTTTCCTGGTGGGCACCTTCGTGACCGACAAGGTCCTCATCGCGCGTGTCCTGCTCAACCCGACCCTGCTGCTGGTGATCGTCTGGTTGAGCCTCGCCTTCATGCTGTACCGGCTGTGGGCGATCGTCGACGCCTACCGCACCGCACGGTCGGGGCGTCGTGCCGGGTCAATGTCGCGGCAGGCCGCATCGGTCACGGTGATGGTGGCCTTGCTGGCCATCACGGTCGTCATGCACGGATACGCCACATTCGTCGGATGGCAGGCGCACGACACCCTGGTCGCGGTATTCGACCCGTCGGGACCCGGCGATGGGTCGCCGACTCCGCTGCCCGCCCCGACCCGCTCCGCGCAACCGAATGAGACCCCCGCACCGCCGACGCCGACGCCGCTGCCCACGCCCACTCCCGCTCCGGAGTGGGCGGCCGATGGACGTCTGAACGTCCTGCTCGTCGGATCCGATGCCGGACCGGGCCGGCTGAGCCAGCGAGCCGACGCGATCATCCTGGTCAGCGTGGACATCGGCTCCGGACGGGTCGCGGCCTTCTCCCTGCCGCGCTACACCAAGAACGTGCCGCTGCCGGAGCCGGTGGCCTCGAACTTCGCCTGCAAGTGCTTCAGCGCCGACTACATCAACGCCATCTACCGCTATGCCGAGTTGAACCCCAACCTCTTTCCCGGCGAGGGCGAGACGAAGGGCTGGATGGCCCTCAGCGGCGCGATCGAGGCGCTGTACAACATCACGCTCGACGGCATGGCCGTGGCCGATCTCAACGGCTTCGTCAAGATGGTCGACGCCGTGGGTGGCGTCACGGTCAATGTGCCGGCCGAGGTCTACGACGCGCAGTACCCCGACCCTGACGGCGTGACCCTGCGCGAGGTCCACTTCCTGCCCGGCGTGCAGGAGATGGACGGCTGGACGGCCCTCGCCTACGCCCGCACCCGGCACCAGGACGGTGACGTGTCGCGCATGGCCCGCCAGCAGACCGTCATCCGTGCCCTGGGTGCCAAGCTGAGCTGCAACCTGCTGTTCAGCCTGCCGTCGATCCTGCAGGTCGCCAAGGACACCCTTTGGACCAACCTGCCGCTGGAGGACGTGCCGGACATGCTTCGCATCGATCCGGGCCCTGTCGAGAGCCACGTGCTGTTCGACACGCACAACGTGACCCTCGATGACGCGACGGTCGAACGGCTGCGCAACGAGGTGAAGCACGCGTTCGACGGTCCGCCACCGCCGGACGACTCACCACCGATCGACTGCTGATGCCCAGGGGCGCGCGACGGGTCGGCACCGGGCTCATCGGACTGGCGGTCAGCCTGCTCGCGGTCGTGGTGCTGGCCACCGCGATCGACATCGGGGCCACCGCCGACGTGCTTTCGCGCACCAACCCCTGGCTGGTGGCCGCGACCCTGTTGCTGGTCCCGGGCCAGATCATCCTGCGAACGATGCGCTGGCGGCTCTTGTTGCCCCGCCGGCCGGACGGGGAGCGACCGACCTTCTGGCGCGTCATGCCGGTCCTGCTGGCCGGGTACCTCGGCAACCTCGTGCTGCCGGCGCGCCTGGGCGAGCCGGCCAGGGCGTACCTGCTGGCCAAGCGGGAGCAGATCGGCTTCGCGCGCGTGCTGGGATCGGTCGTGCTCGAGCGAGTCATCGACCTCGCCACACTGGCGGCGGTGGCGATCGCCGCGGCGATCGTGGCTGGAGCACCCACCTGGATCGTCAACGGCATGATCGTGATCGCGGCCATCGGCCTGGTCCTGACGGTGGTCCTGGTGGCATCGGGCATCTCGCAGGGCGTCCAGCTGCTGGCGCGGGCCTTCGGAGCACGCGCGCATCGGGTACGGGCGGCGCTCGAGCAGGCGATCAGCTTCGGCGAGGGGGCGAACGGCGGCGGCTGGGCTCCGCTGGCAGGAGCGATCGTGCTGAGCACGGCGACCTGGGCCTTCGTGGCCGCCACCTACTGGCTCACGGCGCGGGCGCTCGGCCTGGAGATCAGCATGTCCGGCTCCATGCTGGTGGCCGCGGTCGCGACGCTCGGGACGGCCATCCCGTCGGCGCCGGCCAACATCGGCACGTTCGAGGTGGCCGCCGTTGTGGTACTGACGGCGCTGGGTGTGCCGGGCCACGAAGCGCTGGCCATGGCCCTGCTGGCCCACGCCATCGTGACCGTGCCGTTCGCGGTCATCGGGGCCGCATCGGTGGCTCAACTGAGCATCTCGCTGTCGCAGGTGGCCGAGGAGGCCACCGCCGCCATGCCGGCATCGGCCACGGTGGAGTCCGGCTGACGCACCGACGGCCCACGCGCGGTGGGTAGATCGTCACGTTGTGCAACCACGGGCGGCAACCGTAGGCTCGAGATCAACCATCGCGCGTTGATGGACCGATGCTCAGCCGATTGCACTACGTCGCAGCCCTCGCCGTGCTCGTCCTCGTCATCGCCGCGGTGACGTCCGGACCAGTCGCGGATGGCTCCGCGCTGCCATCTTCCAGTGACTCGTCCGGCGGCGCTGCGTCCGAT
>JADLAZ010000023.1 GCA_020849725.1 Chloroflexota bacterium | reverse complement strand
CGGTCGCGCCGAGTGAGGCGTTCAGCAGCAGCAGCAGCGGCGCCGACAGGCCGGCAGTCACCAGCGCCAGGCCAGCCCAGGCGCGCGGCTCGCGCTCGCCCAGCCAGGCGCCCGTCAGCCAGCCGCCAGCTGCCAGCGCCAGCACGAGGACGAACCCAGCCTCCCCCGTGCGCCAGAGCCAGAGTGCCGGCTCGCCCGCGCGCGACAGCCAGTTGAGGCCGGCGCGATAGATCTGATCAGCCACCAGCATCGTGATCACGGTCAGCGTCAGGATGAGCAGCCCGATGGCCACCATCTCCACCCGCTGGCGCGCGGTCACCATGAGCGCCCTAGCCACGCTCGCGCTCAGTCGTGGCGTCCAGGACCGCGCGCGCGGCCGCGAGCGCGTTCCAGGCCGCGGGGAAGCCGGCGAAAGGCGCGGTCAGCAGCAGCACCTCCTCGACGTCGGCCGGGGTAGCGCCAGCCGCCAGCGCGTAGCGAGTGTTGGCGGCGATCTGCGCCGGCCCGCCGCAGGCGACCAGCACAGCCAGCACGCACAAGGCCTGGGTCCGGCGATCCAGCCCCGGTCGGTCGCGCACCTCGCCAAAGACGAAGGCCGTGACGTAGCGCTCCAGATCTGGATGAAGGTCGGCCAGGCGCTGCTGGAACGCCTGGGTCGCGTGATCGCCCAGGAGATCACGCAGATGGCGCTCGCCAGCAGCGTGAGCCGCCGCCTGCCGATCCTCGCTCACATCCCGTGGCTGGCCAACCATGTCTCGACCTTTCGCGATCCGGCCTTTCGCCCGCAACCTGGCGCAGAGGGTGGCGGCCAGGTGACAGTATCGGCGCTGACTCGACCGGCGACAACCGCGCTCGCTGCTGCCGCGTACATGCAGTGAGCAGTTTGCTCATGGCCGGCGCGGCGATGGATCAGGCTCTCACGTTGCGGGTCATCCCGGCGCTCGGTACGATGTCATGGACTCTCCTGCCCTGCTTGGCGGCGCGCGGCGCGCGTCGCCTGGCCGGCATCCTGTCAGAGGAGCATGCTGACCATGCCGCTGGGACCCGACTTGAACTGGCTGTATATCATCCCGATTCTGATCGCCCTGATCTACATCCACGAGCTGGGGCACTTCTTGGCGGCGCGGGCGGTCGGCATCAAGGTCGAGGAGTTTGGCTTCGGCATCCCACCGCGGATGGTTGGGTTTGAGCGCGGCGGCGTGATCTACTCAATCAACTGGCTGCCGTTCGGCGGCTTCGTGCGCATGCTGGGCGAAGACAGCTCGTCGGACGACCCTGCCTCGTTCAACCAGAAGCGACCCTGGCAACGGGCGTTCGTGACCGTGGCCGGCGCGACGATGAACTTCCTGTTCGCGGTGGTCCTGTTGACGATCATCGCGGTTGGCTTTGGGCGTCCAGTCGCCGCTGGTCAGGCCGAAATCGCCAGCGTCGTGGCCGGGTCACCGGCCGCCGCGGCCGGCTGGCAACCCGGCGATACCATTCTGTCTGTCGCGGCAACCCCCGTCGCCCGCTACGATCAATTGTCGTCGATGATGCGCGAGCATCGCGGCACGACCGTCGAGGTCGAGATCAAGCGCGGCAATGACGTCATCCGCACCACCGTCGCGCCGCGTGAGAACCCGCCGCCAGGCGAAGGCGCAACCGGGGTGGTGATCGCGCCACAGGTGACGTATCAGCCGACGTCCATTTGGGAGGCGGTTCCCAACAGCATCATGACCGCCGCCCGCATGAGTTGGTCGATGTTGGAGGGTCTCGGCACGCTCCTCACCTGGGTCGTTGACCAACGTGTCAATATCGGTCCGATCACCGGCCCAATCGGCATGGGCCAACTGGTAGGCGAAGCCGTCACCCGCAGCCCGCTGCCAACCTGGGTGACGGTGCTGAACCTGACGGCGCTGCTGTCGCTCAACCTCTTTCTGATCAACTTGCTGCCCTTGCCAGCGCTGGACGGTGGCCGCCTGCTGTTCATCCTCATCGAACTGCTGCGCGGCCGACGCGTCCATCCCGACCGCGAAGGCATGATCCACTTCGTCGGCCTGGTCGTGTTGCTAGCGCTGATCATGGTCATCTCCGTCTTCGATATCACGCGCATCTTCAGTGGCCACTCGCTGCTGCCATAGCGCGCCGGGCATGGCATAGAACGTGCTGCTGGTTCCGCCAGAACAGGCCACCACGCGATCATCGCGAGGGGGTCGATGGCAGGAAAGGAGCCGGGCCATGATCCAGCGCAAGAGGCGTGGGTTCGCCTCGATGAGCGACGAGCGGCAGCGCGAGATCGCCAGCAAGGGCGGTCGAGCGGCTCATGCCCAGGGTCGAGCTCACCAGTTCTCAGCCGATGAAGCCCGCGTCGCCGGCAAGAAGGGTGGTCGGGCCGTCCGTGAGAAGTACGGGCCGGAATTCTACGCCAACATCGGCCGAATCGGCGGTGGCCGCCGTGGCCAGCGCGCACGACCGCCGGTCGTGACGCCAGTCTCCAACACCGCTCCTGCGATGCCCTCGTTCTCCACAGCCGAACCATCGTCAGCGGCCACCGCCTGACCACACGCCGGTCCCTGCCGTGGACCAATCTCCTATACCGCCACCAGCGTGCATCGGGTAGGGTACAGGAGCATGGTCGGCGCGGTGCAGGGTGGCGAGGCGAGCGATGGAGAGCGGGCGCAACGGCAAGGCATCGCTTCGGCAAACCAGCCGGATCTGTCTGACCATCGTCGCCATCGCCGTGATTGTCGCCATGGCGCCCGCCTGGCTGGCGATCATGCGCCCCGACCCGGTCCGGCCGCGCGACTTCGTCCAGGATTGGGCCTCGGCGCGCAACGTCCTGACCGGCCGGCCGGTATACACTGACCAGCGACAGACGTTGCCGGACTATATCGGCCGTGACACGCGCGGCGGCCTGAACGTCGTCTACAATGCCCATCCGCCGACGTCAGTCCTGGTGACGGTGCCCTTCGCGCTGCTTGATTACGCCGCGGCCGGCTGGTGGTGGAACGTGCTGTCGCTGGCGTTGCTGGTGATGTCGCTAGCACTACTGGCGCGGGGCATCGGCTGGCGACCGACTGGCTGGGCGATCGCGCCGATCGTGGCGCTGCTCATGCTGTGGGTGCCGTTGTGGCTGCACACGCTGCAAGGCCAGCTTGGACTGCTGCTGCTGGCGCTGTTCACCGGCGCCTGGTGGGCTGGTCGCCAGGGGCGGTGGGCCTGGTGTGGGGCGCTGCTCGGCGCGGCGGCCACGATCAAACTCTTTCCGATCCTCTTGCTCGGGCTGCTGATGCTGCTCGGCCGCTGGCGTGGCGCCGTGGCCGGCATGGCAACGGCGGCTGGGCTAACCATCCTGACCGGAGCTGCCCTGGGCACCCGCGCCTACGTCGATTATGCGACCGTCGTCGTGCCGCAGCTCGACCGCTGGCGCTCGGACTGGATCAACTCGTCGCTGACCGGGTTCTTTGCCCACCTGTTCGCGCCCGACACTACGATCGAGCCGTTCTGGTACAGTCCGGCACTGGCTGTCCTGGTGAGCGGGCTGGCCGGCCTGATCGTCGCCGGCGTCGTGGCCTGGGTAGCCTGGCAGCACGGTCAGACGGATTTCGACGGCGTCTACGCGCTGGCGCTGACTGGGCTGCTGCTGCTGTCGGCGCTGACATGGTCGCACTACTTCGTCGTGCTGCTCGTGCCGCTCATGATCTGGGCGCGGCGGCTCTGGCTGGCGGGCCGCGCCGCCGCCGGTCGGTGGGCGGTGCTGGGCCTGTGCTGGTTGCTGATGGCCCTGCCCCAGCTCGATCTGGCGCGGGCCGTCGTCGGCGGTGACGTGGCCGGACCGGTCCACGCCGTGACGGTCCTGGCACTCAACTTCTACGGTCTGCTCGGCTTCTTTGGCGCGCAGACCTGGTGGCTGCGCCTCCCCCCCCGGCCGACGCTGGCGTCAGTCGGGGGTGAGCAGCGCGCCCGCGCACCCGAACTGGTCACCAGCGGCCAGGGGCGCGCGTGACGGCGATCGCCGCGCCCACAGCCGCGCCCGCCACGCCGGCCCCGCCGGACACTACCTGGTGGCGCCTCAGTCGCTACACGCTGCCTATCGCCGGCGTGCTGATCGCCATCGGCACGCTGGCCTTCCTGCGCCGCACCGATCCGGACTTCTGGTGGCACGTGCGCGCCGGGCGCGACATGCTAGCGAACGGCACGGTGCCGCGCGTCGACCCATACTCGTACACCATGGCTGGCGCGCCCTGGGTGGCGCACAGCTGGCTCTGGGAGGTCACGCTGGCGGGGGTGTACGACACAGCCGGCTATGGCGCCGTGTCGGCGCTGCTGGCCGGCCTGCTCGTCGCCACCTTCTGGCTGACGTACCGGCTGCTCCGGGCGCGCGGGCTGATCGAATGGGCCGCGGCCATCGTCGTCCTCGCTGGCGCGCTGATGTCGGTGCAAACGCTCACTGCCCGGCCGCACGCCGTCACCTACCTCGGCATCGCGGTCACCGCTTGGCTGCTGGAGTGGTGGCGGCGGGGCCAGGAGCGCCGGCTCTGGTGGCTGCTGCCGCTGATGGCGCTGTGGGTCAATATCCATGGCGGCTATGCCATCGGCCTGGGCCTGGTCGGTCTGACCCTGGTCGGGGAGCTGCTGGACGCCAGGCTCGTGCGCCGCCGGCCGCGGCTCGCAACGCTGGCCGGCGTGCTGGCCGGCGGCCTGGTGACGAGTTCGCTCAATCCCCAGGGACCGGCTATCCACCTGTTCGCCGCCGGGTTCCTCAGCCGCGACAGCGCCATGCAGCGCTACATCCAGGAGTGGGCCTCACCGGACTTCCACGACTGGCCTGGCCTTATCCTGGCCCTGTCGCTGGTGACATTGGTCGCCGTCGGCCTGCGACCGGGAGCCACCGGCTGGTCGCTGGGCCTCCCGGCGCTGGCCGGCGTGTGGCAGGCGCTCCAGGCCGTCCGCCACATCCCCCTGTACGCGCTGGTGACGCTGCCGGCTGCTGCACCGGCCATGGCCGGCCTCGCGCCGGCGCTGGCGGCGCGACCACGCCTCCCAGAGGAGACGCGCTTCGTAGCCGTCAACTGGGTGGCGGTGGCGCTGCTGGCCGCCAGCATCAGCGTGCCTCTTCTCAGCAGCCCACTGGCGCAGACGAAGCGTGCCCCGGTAGAAGAGTGGTATCCGCAGACCGCGCTGAATTACCTCGTCACCCACCGGCCAGCCGGTCCCATCTTCAACTTCGACGGCTGGGGCGGCTACCTGATCGAGCGCGCTCCGGACTACCCCGTTTACATAGATGGCCGTACCGACCTGTATGGCCGCGCTATGCTGGAGGAGTACCGTCAGGTCGTTCGTCTGGAGCCAGGCTGGCGCGACATCCTCGACCAGCGGGGCATCCAGTTAGTGCTGGTGCAGCGTGACAGCGCGCTCGCCGGCGCGCTGTCGGCCGTGCCCGGCTGGCGGCTGCTGGCCGAGGGCGACGTCGAGGTACTCTTCGCCCGGGCGGGGTAGACCGGCGCAAGGACACAAAGACCGGCCCCCTCCGCCGGTGGGCGCAGGGGGCCGCGTGTGATGCCTTGTGGTCTGGAACAGGGGCCACGATGACGAGCTACATGCCGACGCTCGTCAGACTGGCGGTGATCTTGTTCTGGTAGATAGAGACGACACCGCCACCAAGCGCCGTCACCGATACCACCACTGCCAGCGCGATGAGTGTGATGATCAGTGCGTACTCGACCAGCCCCTGTCCCTCCGTGGCATTGTCCGGAAGGACGTGGTTCATGGCTACAGCCTCATCGGTGATTGCGAGACCCCTGCCCTCCAGGGGCAACCTTGGGCGCCGAGCGGGTGAGCGGGGACAGCGCCGCCGTCCCGCACCCATGGCCCCGCGCGGGCGCCGAGCCTGCTTAGGTCAGCGACGAGGTGATGCGGGTGAAGACGGTGCCGATCTGGCCGCCAAGCAAGGTCAGCAGCGCGATGACGGCAATCGACACCAGGACGATGATCAGCGCGTACTCGACCAGACCCTGGCCCTCGCGCTCCTCCGGCAGGTACAGGCCAACCAGCGCGCTCACGAACTCGACCATGCTGT
>JADLAZ010000022.1 GCA_020849725.1 Chloroflexota bacterium | reverse complement strand
GCCGGGCACGAAAAAACCCGCCGGCCGGCGGGCCTGGCGGGTCGCACTCATCATCGGTCACGGGTAGAGCGCGGCTAGCCGGGCCTCGCGGCGGGCTGCTGGCGCTGCTGGCGCGGGCTGGCCACTGATGATCGCCACTGGATCGCGGGCATCGTGGAGACTCCTTCTTGCGCCTGCTGAGAGCGTAGCGGACACGGCCGGGCGCGTCAAGGACACCACAAGGCGAGAGGACGTGGCTGCGAGTTAGCCTTGGTCCTGACCGGCCATCCCTCGTTCAGCCAGATCACGCATGATGGCGTCCAGGCTTGCTCCATCGTAGGTGGCGATGAAGCAGCCCGCCAGGAAAGCCTCAACCTCCTGCTGCGTGCTGGCACTAAACACCAACTGGTCACCGGTCGCCACATCAGTGCGGTCGTCGCGCTCGAAAAGCGAGATATTCCATGTGCCGGAGGCGTTGAGAAGGCTCAGCGTCTCCGGCACTGTGGCGGGGATAGGGAACTGTGGTGTGCCCATGGCGGCGCTCCGTTACTCTCGGCAATGTCCGGGCTTTTCAGTGACGCGGGGGCATGGTACAACGGGTGATGGCGTCGGCGCCGGCGATTGACCGGAGTGTGCAGGAGGGGAGACAGCGTGACACGCCAGTGGGAGGAGGTGGCGGCCCAGTTCCGCGAGCGGTTCAACCCCAGCCAGGGGAGCATGGGGCGCTGGGAGCAGGCCGAGACGGCCTATCGGTATGGCTGGGAGGCGGCGCAGTTGTCTACCTTCGCCGGTCAGTCCTGGGCCGCCGCCGCCGCGGAGCTTGAGCGTGGCTGGCCGGCCTACCAGCGAGTCGCTGGGCGTGGTGTTGTCACCGAGTGGGAAGGGTACAAGAAGGCCGTGCAAGAGTCGTACGAGCGTGCCGCCGCCACTGTCGCCGCCCCCGCCCAGCCCGCGCCGGTCGACCCCACCCGCATCGTGCGGGACTTCCTCGACGCCTACAACTCGAAGGGGAAGGCCAGCCTGGACACGATCTTGGGCAGCTTCGCGCCCGATGCCGAGGTCAGCTTCTCGCCGCTGGCCGGGTCGGTGGCCGGCGAGCAGAACCTGCGGGCCGCCTTCACCGGCGCCTTCGCCGACGAGGCCGGCACGCAACTGCAGGTGACCACCGTGACCGGCGGGCCGGACCTGATCGCCGCCGAATGGGTCGAGCGTGGCCGCAACTACCGCACCGCCGAGGACGTGCTGCGCCACGTCGCTGGCTTCTTCGAGATGCGCGATGGCAAGATCGGCCGCGTGCGCATGTACACGGTGCGCGTGCGGTAGGGCCGCCTGGCGTGCGCTACCAGCGCTCATAGCGGGCCACCCGCAGCCGGAAGACGACCGCGCCGCTGACCGTCACCAGCAGCGGCGTCGGCGCCAGGTCGCCCAGGTGACGGGCGGCAGTCTCGCTCAGGCCGGCGGTACGCGTCTCGGATCGGGTCTGGGCGTAGTCGGTCAGCAGCGCCTGGGCGGTCGCCTCCTGCTCGGGTGTGGCGGCCACCAGCAGCGTGACCTCGCCGGCGCGCAGGCGGCCGCCGGGGGTGATGACATAGACTTCTAGCCCGGCCTCGTGCAGCGCCGGGACCAGTGCTGCCGCGTCGTCATGATGCAGCACGGCGATCCAGAGCGTCATTGGCCACCGCCCCGCGCGCGCCGTGTCATCGCGTTGCCTCCGGTGCGTGGCGGCGCTCGCGCACGTTGGGGCCGCCTGGATCACCGGCGATGTCTTCCAGCGCGCGACCGCGCGTCTCCTCGCCCAGCAGCGCGACGGTGACCGTGACGATGGCGAGGGTGACGGCGAACATCGTCAGCACCAGCCGGGCGTCGAGGCGCACCGCACCAGCCGGATCCAGCAGCCAGGGCACGACGAAGGGACCAGCGATGCCACCCAGCCGTCCGACGGCGGCTGCCCAGCCGCTGCCGGTGCCGCGAATGGTGGTCGGGTACAGCTCGGGTGTGTAGGGGTAGATGACGCCCCAGGCGCCGAGGCTGAAGAACTGCACCAGCGCGCCCCAGACGATGACCTCGGTCAGGGCCGCGCCGCGCACAAAGCCGTACTGGCCGAGGAAGAGCGCCGCCACGCCGTAGAGCGCCAGGAAGCCGACCAGGGTCCACTTGCGGCCCAGCTGCTCGATCAGCCAGGCAGCGGTGAGATAGCCTGGCGCCTGGGCCAGCGTGATGAGGAGGACGATGCCGAATGTCTGGGTGATCGGATAGCCCTGGGTGGCCAGCAATGTCGGCAGCCAGGCGGTTATGCCGTAGAAGGCATAGACCATGCCGAACCACAGCACCCACAGCAACAGCGTCCGCCGGCGCAGCGTGGGCGCCCACAGCCGGCGCAGGCGGTCCAGGGCGCTCTCGGTCGCGACATGGCCGACGGCCGTGTGCAACTGCTGGCCGGTGACCGACACGCCCATCTGGCGCAGCACCGCCGCGGCCTCCTGGGCGCGGCCGGTCCGCAGCAGAAAGCGCGGCGATTCCGGCAGATGCCGCCGCAGGTAGAAGGCGTAGAAGGCCGGCAGCGCCCCGGCCAGGAATCCGGCCTGCCAGCCGAAGCGGGGGATGAGCAGGAAAGCCAGCAGCGCCGCCAGGAGCGACCCCCAGCCCCAGAAGCTCTCCAGGATAACTACCAGCCGGCCGCGCTGCGCCGCCGGCGCTAGCTCGGCGATGAGCGTGCTGGCGACTGGCAATTCGCCGCCCAGACCCAGGCCGGCCAGGAAGCGCAGCCCATACAACACCAGCAACATCGGCGCGAAGGCCGACAGGCCGGTGGCGATCGAGAACAGCAGCAAGCTCAGGATCAGCAGGGGCCGGCGACCGTAGCGGTCGGCCAGCACGCCGGCCAGCGCCGCGCCGACGAACATGCCGATGAAGCCCGTCACCAGCACCCAGCGCACCTGATCCGGCCCCAGGTTCCAGCTCTGACGCAGCGCGACGACGATGAAGGCGATCAGCGTCACGTCCATCGCGTCGAACATCCAGCCCAGGCCGGCGATGAGCGTCACGCGCCAGTGGAAACGCCGCACCGGCAGCCGGTCGAGTTCCGCCTCGATGCCCATCGCGCCCTCCGGCCTCACCCGCGGACTATTCTATCCGCACCCGAGGCAGCAGGAGCGCGAGGGGACGTCAGACGCGGCGCGGCCGGGACCCGAAGGCCCCGGCCGCGCGTGTCCTTTGGAGGGACGCCTAGGTCAGCGAGGAAGTGATGCGGGTGAAGACGGTGCCGATCTGGCCGCCGAGCACCGTCAGCAGCGCGATGACGGCAATCGACACCAGGACGATGATCAGCGCGTACTCGACCAGACCCTGGCCCTCGCGCTCCTCCGGCAGGTACAGGCCAACCAGCGCGCTCACGAACTCGACCATGCTGT
>JADLAZ010000021.1 GCA_020849725.1 Chloroflexota bacterium | reverse complement strand
TCGGAGACCGCGATGTCACCGATCGCCGGCGCCGCGCCCGTGCCATCGATGATGTTGGCCCCGCCGAAGATCGTTCTTGTCATGGACCGCAGCGTACCAGCGCCAGCGCGTTCGGATAGCATCGGTCGCGCAAGCAGACCAAGGAGAGACCCATGGCAAACCTGGCGCCGCCTTCCGGCGCGCTCGATGTGAGCAAGACGTACACAGCCACCTTCCACACCGAGAAGGGCGACATCGTCGCGGAGCTGTATGCCGACCGCGCCCCGCGCACGGTCGAGAACTTCGTCAACCTCGCCCGCGCCGGCTTCTACGACGGCACAACGTTCCACCGCGTCATCGCCGGGTTCATGGCACAGGGCGGCGACCCGACCGGCACCGGCACGGGTGGGCCGGGATATCGGTTCGACGACGAGTTCCACCCGACGCTGCGACACGACGCCGAGGGGACCCTGTCGATGGCCAATGCCGGTCCCGGCACGAACGGCAGCCAGTTCTTCATCACCCATGGCCCCACGCCGCACCTCGACAACCGACACAGCGTGTTCGGCAGGGTGACCGAGGGCATGGACGTGCTGTTGTCGATCCGCGAGCGCGATCCGGGGCGCGATCGCCAGCCGGGCGACCGCATCACCACGATCGAGATCGGCGAGTCCTGACCCTCAGCCCGGTTCGACGACCTCGTCGATCGGGCGCGACGCGTAGCGATCCACCCAGGCCAACACGCGGTCGGCGTACTCACCCGACGCGTTGTAGGCGATGAGCGCGCGGCGCAACTGGGCCCGCACGGCGTAGTCGCCCGGCTCGCGCAGACACAGGTGGGCCGCCGCGGTGAGCGCGGCGTCATAGATGTTGTCCGGGTCGGCGACGCCGTCGTGGTTGCCATCGCGCCCGAGCTCGCTCCAGGTGGTGGGGATGAACTGGAGCGGCCCCATCGCGCGGTCCCAGGTCGCATCGCCGTCGAAGGCGCCGTCATCGGTGTCGTGGATGGTCTGGGTGCCGTTGGTGCCGTTCAGTGCTTGGCCGCGAATGGCGGGCGCGACCGTGCCGTCGACCGCCACCGCGTGCGACGAGTCGATCCGGCCGTGCTTCGACTCGACCTGGCCGATCGCGGCCAGGATCTCCCAGCGCACGTCGCATGAGCCTGTGATCGATACCGACGCGACAGCCGCCTGCCGGTACGCGTCGTAGGCGACCGGTGACATCCGGCCGCCGACCATCGGCAGTTCGGGCCGGCCCACCACCAACCAGGCTCCGCCGACGAGCAACGCGGCGAGGCCGGCGACCACGAGAACAAGGTTGATCCAGCGCGACATGCGGTCGCCAAGGGTGCCACAGGCGCCGCCTGCGCGCTCGCGCGACCCCGGGTCAGGCGGCGACCGGCTCGTACAGCAGGGTGAAGGTCGTGGTCGGGTCCGGCGCGAAGGCCGTGTGGGTGTTGCACGCGCTGCAGACGAGCTCGTCGTCGGCCTCGTCGAGGGTGAAGAGCACCTCGTCGCCGCACCACGCGCAGTCGAGAAGGATGTTGGTCATGCGCGGATCGTCAACGTCGTTCGTGACACGTTGCGTGTCGCGATCATCAACGGCCCGAGAATTGATGAGTGGTACGAATCGGCCAGGTGCGTGAACGCGCCGAATTTGATAGGCTTTCGCCCGTCGGATGCCCGGCTGGGACGCCTGCACCGATGTCCGCCGGGGGCTGGCCCGGCGGGAGTACGCGCGGCCCGGTGTTGAGCCATGCAGCGTCCACGTCCCAACCCGAGCCTCCGTTCCACCGTCGCCGATTGGCGCGCCTTCGGCGCGCGCCCGTACCGGCCGTTCCATGCGCTCGCCGTGGCGCAGGGCTTCATCGGTGCGCTCAACGGTCCGGCCATCATGATTCCGCTGTACCTGGCACTCGGTGCACATCCCGCGCTGGCCACCGTCCTGGCCATCCTGCCCGGCGCGCTGACGATGGCCCAGCGCTGGCTGCCAAGCGCCCTTGACCGGACCGATGGCAACCTGCGCGGCATCGTCGTGCTGGCTGCCACCGTCGGCGAGCCGCGCGGCCTGTACCTGGCGGCGATCGTCGCCCTGGCCGCGGCCGGGATCCTGCCCGCCTGGGCCGCGATCGGCCTGCTGGGCCTGGTGGCGGGCGTGCTCGGCGCCCTGGGAGCCATCGCCTACAGCCTGCAGCAGTCGTGGTACCAGATCATCCTGGCCGAGGACGAGCGGCGCCTGGTGGCGCCACGGCTGGGCGGCATCTCGCTCGGCATCGGCGCGGTCATCCTGCTGCCGATCGCCCTGACCATCGATGCGGCGTTCGCGGCGGTCGGTGCCTGGGCGTACGTCGTGCCGCTGCTGATCGCCGGCATCGCCAGCCTGGGTCCGCTCATCGTGCTGCGTCGGCTTCCACGGCCGGGCCGCATCCGCGTGCCGCGCCGGCCCAACTGGACCGGCGAGGAGGGCGCCCGGCTGCAGCGCCACGGCCAGATCATGAACCTCGCCATGCTGTCGGCCGGGCTGTCGCCGTTCCTGTCGGTCTACGCCATGACCGTGCTCGGCATGGGCGCCGGGTTCGCCGTGGCGCTCAGTGCCGTGAGCTCAGCCACGCTCGTTCTGTCGTCGTTCGTCGTCAGCTCACGCCTGCGCGGAGGATCGTCCACACGCCTGCTGCGCCAGTCGTTCGTCCTGCGCTCCGGCGCGCTGTTCCTGGGCCTGACCGCCTTCCCGGGCAACCCGGCCGCCCCGGCCATCCTGGTCGGGATCGCCGTCCTGATGGCTGCGGGCGACACCGCCGGTCAGCTGGCGGCCAACGAGCGGCTCATGCGCCTTGCCACCGGGCCTGGCGTGCTGGCGTTCCAGAGCCATTTCGTCGTGCGCAACGTCGGCGCGTACACCGGTGGCGTGGCCGCGTCCTCGGCGATCATGCTGCTCGGCGGTTATCCGGCCTTCGCGATCCTGTTCGCGCTGGCCGGAACCGGTCGCATCGCGGCGTTCCGTGCCACCGATGTCGACGCACCATCAAGGGCCGGCCGCCAGGAGGCTCAGGCGGCCTGAACCCGCTTGGCAGGCGGAATTGCGCTCTGACGTGCGCCAAAGTACTTGCGCAATTGCGCAAGTCGTGAGATGATGTGTGCGATGGAGGCAACGTTCAGCACCGAAGTGAGTCGTTCGCGCACGGCTGCCATCGCGCGTGCCCTGGCCGATCCAAAACGGCTGTGCGTGCTCGAGCAGCTCGCCGACGGCGAACGCAGCGTCAG
>JADLAZ010000020.1 GCA_020849725.1 Chloroflexota bacterium | reverse complement strand
TCCGCTGCTGCAGAATGGTGGCGTACATGGCCGTGCCAAACGCGGCAAACAACTGACGCAGCACGTTGTTCAGCGCCGTCGCCGCCGGCGTCTGATTGAGCGGCGCGGCGGCCAGCCAGGCCGTCATTGACGGCATCATCGTCAATCCCATCGCCACCCCGCGCAGCACCAGCACGCCTTGAATAGCGATATTGGGCGTCTCCACGTCCAACCGGCTGAGGAGAACGGTCGCCAGCGCCAGCAAGCTCAGCCCGGTCAGCACCAGCGGCCGGGCGCCGATCCGGTCGTACAGCCGCCCCGAGATCTGGATCGAGACGAAGCTGGCCAGCGACTGCGGAAACAGCAGCAGGCCGGTCTCCATCGCCCCCAGCCCGCGCACGTTCTGCAGGAACAGCGGCAGCAGGAAGACGCCGCCGAACATCGCCGCCGCGGTCACGAAATTCACTGCCGCGCCGACGGTGAACGCCGGTATGGCGAACAGGCGCAGATTGAGCAGCGGGTGCGGCGTGCGCAGTTGCCACCAGACGAATATCGGCAGCGTCACCGCCGCCAGTAGCAACTGTCCCACCACCAGGGGGTCTGTCCAGCCCCGCTCCGGCACGTCGCTCAGGCCCAGCAAGGCGCCGGCCGAGCAGCAGGCCGCCAGCACGAAGCCGATGAAATCGAAGCGCACCCCGCGCACGATTGGCGTTTCGCGCAAGAGCATGCTGCCGAGCACCACGCCGAGCAGACCCGGCGGCACGTTCAGGTAGAAGACCCACCGCCAGTCGACGTACTCGACCAGGAAGCCGCCGAGCGACGGCCCGAGCAAGGGACCGAGCATGACCGGCATGGAGTACTTGCTCATCACCGTGCCGCGCTGCTCGGGCGGCGTCACCCGAAACAGCATCGCCATCCCTATCGGCCCGATCATGCCGCCGCCCAGCCCCTGGATGACACGCGCCAGAACCAGGCTAGGCACGCCCCAGGCCAGGCCGCACAGCGCCGAGCCGAGCGTGAACAGCGCCAGCGTCACCAGATACATCCGCTTGCTGCCGAAAGTCTGACTGAAGTAGGGCGCGGCCGGCACGATCGTCGCCAACGCCAGCATGTAGCCGGTGATGACAAGTTGCGCCTCACTGACAGTCGATCCGAAGACCGTGATGATGCGCGGCAGCGCGATGTTGACGATGGTCGTGTCGAGGATGACCATGAAGGTGCCGATGGCGATCACCACCAGCACCTGCCACTGATACTCCAGCCGTCGCAGCACGGCTCCCCCGTCCATCGATTGCCCGGTGGCTGCCATGCCGACCCGCGTCGCACGGACCGGTTGGCCCGTCGGTCCCGGGGCGATTGCGCCACGCCGATCGTGCGACTCTAGCCGCCCCGCCGCCTCACGGTCAAGGGTCGACTCTGGCCTTCAGCCATCCCGCCCCGGTCCTCTGGAGTCAGGCGCTGCTGCGACATCCGGCTGACGCCGCGGTTCCCGGTGCGTGAAAAGAGGAAAGCCGGGCCACAGCGCCCGGCTCCATGCATGAGGAAAGGTGAGAGGAAGCAAAGAGGACGCTTGGGAGAGACGAGGTTCTCTCCGCGTGGATGGTGCGCCGATCCGGCGTGTACGCGCGCCGCCGGCTCCGGGGAGACCGCGTCGATGAGGTCTCACTCCACTGTACGCCCCGGCCGCCGAGATGGATCAGTCGTCCTCACCGGCGCAGGATTGTGAATTGACACACGAGCGGCCACCGCGCACAATTGAGCCGCCCCGATGATCGGCCGTCGCCGATCGAACCATGTCTTCCAGCGGGGCGTGTGCTGGCCTGAGGCGTCGTCCCTGGAGGAGATTAGGCGTGGTTCGGTTAGTCTCGCTGGCGGCCTGGCGCCGCCTTGGCGTCCTGATGCTGCTCGTCATGCTCGTCGCAGACCCGCGCGCGGCCGTGCCCGTCGCCGCCGGCAGTCCGCCCGATGCGCCGGTTATCGCCAGCCCGCAGCCGACCAACGTGGGCGCCGACGATGTCCACATGGAGATCAGTGCGCCGTTCCACGACCCGGACGGCGACACCCATGTCGCCACCGACTGGGAGATCCGCACCAGCGACGGTGCGACTGTCGTCTGGGCGGCGCACGATTCGCCGGAGCTGGTGCACGCTCATTTCTCCGACGGTGTGTTCATGAACCTGCCGGCCGGGCAGCGGCGCCTCAACTACGGTACGCGCTACATCTTCCGCGTGCGCTTCCGCGACAGCAGCGGCGATGTCTCGGAGTGGACCGAGCGCCGCTTTGTGACCAGCCGCAAGGTGCAAGCGGCAGAGCAGCAGGCGCTCGGCGCGCTCGTCCAGCCAGCCCCGGCCTGGCGCTCCGACGGCGACTCGCCGATGACGCTGCCGGCCGGCGCGCGCCTGGTGCTCGAGTCCGGCCGGGGCGAGGCGCTGCTGACGCTCAGCGACGGCGATCCCCTGACCGTGACCGGCGGCGCCGTGCTGGCCGGGTCGAACGTGGTGCGCCTGCGCCTGCTCGCACCACCCACCGCCAGCCTGCTGACGCCGACGTCGCGGCTGACGGTCGTGCTGCTGCAACCGGATGGGGTCCAGCGCCAGACTTTCTTCCTGCCGGCGCTGGCGGTGCCGGCCGGCGGTGCGGCCGTGCTGTGGCCGACGGTGACCGGCGCGACCTTCTACGGCGCCAGCGACGAGGGCCACTCCAGCCGCCAGCACCTGGCACGTGACACCGAGCTGCCCTGGGAACTGGAGCCGGGCTACCGGCTGGACGCTAGCCTGGCCACGCTGAGTCTGCCGGTCAGCCTCGCCTTCGTGCCGAATCCTGGCGACGACCCAGCGGCGCCGCGCCTCTACGTCAGCGAGCTGTACGGCCGCATCAAGGTCATTACCAACGACGGCCGCGTCTTCACGTATGCCGAGAACCTCTTGAATGTCAATCCGACTGGCATCTTCCCTGGCAGCGGTGAGCTCGGCGTCATCGGCGTCTGCCTTGTGCCCGGCTCGCGCGATGTTTACGCCACGATGGTCTATCGCGACATCTACGAGAGTCTGCGCAACAAGCTGGTGCGGATCGTCTCTGACGACGGGCTGCGCGCTGACCGGGTCGAGGATCTGCTCGTCGCCGGCGTCGGCGAAGGTCTGGCGCGCGCATCGCACCAGATTCAGCAATGCTCCTATGGGCCGGACGGCAAGCTGTACACCTACATCGCCGATGGTCCCGACCCGGCCGTGGCGCAGAACGACGCCAGCCTCAACGGCAAAGTGCAGCGGCTCAACCTCGACGGCAGCGCCCCGACCGACAATCCGCGCTACGATCCGGCCCAGCCAACCGCACCGATCTCCTACCAGTACACCAAGGGCCAGCGCAACGCCTTCGGCATGACCTGGCGGCAGTCCGACAGCAGCATGTACATGTCCGAGAACGGCCCGAATGTGGACCGGCTGGTGAAGATTGTCGCCGGCCGCAACTACGGCTGGGACGGCACCGACGAGAGCATGGCGACTCACGCGCTCTACCTCTGGCCCGAGGAGCACTGGTCGCCGGTCGGCCTCGCCTTCGTCGAGGGCGCGGCTGCCGCCAGCCTGCCGGCCGACAAGCAGGGCAAGCTGCTCGTCGCCAGCGCCGGCCTGGTCTACGCAACTGGTCCCCAGCGCGGCGGCAAGGCCATCCAGGAGTTCACCGTCGACGCCGACGGCGCCATCATCGGGGAGCCGCGCACCATCGCCCGCTACATCGGCGAGGGCAAAGGCTCGATCGCCGATCTGAAGCTCCAGCCGGACGGCATCTACTTCACCGATCTCTACCTCGATGACGGCGACGGCGGCGCCACCGCCCCCGGTGGCAAGCTCTGGCGCATTCGCTACGCCGGCCAGGCCGCGTTCTCCGCCTCAACGTCCACCGGCGCCGCACCCCTGACGGTGACCT
>JADLAZ010000019.1 GCA_020849725.1 Chloroflexota bacterium | reverse complement strand
CCAAGAGGTCAACCCGGCCGACGGCCAGACCTACACCGTCCAGTACTTCGAGCGGGCGCGCTTCGAGTACCATCCGGAACACAAGGGCACGCCCTACGAAACCCAGCTCGGCCTGCTCGGCCGTCAGTACACGTCCCGCCGGGCGAACGAGCCAGCTTTCCAGCGGCTGGTCGGCGGCGCGACCGAGCCGACGCCCGACCGGTTGGTGTTCGCCGAGACCGGCCACAGCCTGAGCGGGGCCTTCCGCGAGCGCTGGGAGGCCACCGGCGGCGCCGCCATCTACGGCCTGCCGATCTCCGAGCCACAGATGGAGACCTCCCCCACCGACGGCGAGGACTATCTGGTCCAGTACTTCGAGCGCGCTCGCATGGAGCACCATCCGGAGCTGGCTGGCACATTTGACGAGATGCGGCTCATGCGGCTGGGTACGAACCTGTTCTCGCGGCGGCCCAGCCCGCGACTGCGTTAGGGCCGGCTCATGGCGACACTCCTGCCCAGGTCCATCCATCACTATCGCGCCGCCCGCCAGTCGGCTCGGCGGCGCCTCGCCGGTTGGGTGTTGGCGCTGCTGCTCGGTCTCGGCTCGCTGGCGCCGGCCGGCGCCCAGCCCGCCCACACGCCGCCGGACCCGCCGATCATCACCAGTCCCGAGCCAAGCGGCGTATCGCCCGAAGATGTCCACATGGAGATGGGGGCGCCGTTCCACGACCCCGACGGCGATGCCCATGCCGCGACCGACTGGGAGATCCGCACCGAGGACGGTCAGACCGTCGTCTGGGCCGCCTACGCCTCGCCGGTGCTGACCCACGCCCATTTCGGCGACGGCCAGTTCCTGGGGCCGCAGGCGGGCAAGCACGCGCTTGAATTCCGGGAGGTCTACCTCTTTCGCGTCCGCTTCCAGGACAGCCGTGGCGCCTGGTCGGCCTGGTCCGAGCGCCAGTTCATCACCATGCGCCTCGACCGGATGCCGGCACAGCAGGTGCACGGTTTCCTGACTCAGCCCGCGCCCGCCTGGCGCACCGATGGCGATGCGCCGCTCGGCCTGCCCGACGGCGCCGCGCTGGCGCTGGACGCGGCCGATGGCACGGCACTGCTGACGCTGACTCGTCGGGGTGACGACCTGCTGGCCCTTCCCGGCACGCGGCTGCCCCAGCCCCAGGAGCTGCGGCTGCGCCTGATCGCCCCGGCTGGCGCCGATCTGCGGCTGCCCGACTCGCGCCTGTCGGTCGTGACCGACCATGCCGAGCGCCTGATGCTGTTCCTGCCGCCAGTGTGGCTCTCCCCCGGTGCGGTCCAGGTGCTGTGGGTCAGCGAGACTGGCGCCACGTTTTTTGGCACGCCCGAGCAGACTGAGTTCAGCCGCATCCGGCTGGCCCGCGACGTGACCCTGCCCTGGCGGCTATCGCCCGGCTACCGGCTGGAGGCGGTCGCGCCAGCGCTGCAACTGCCGGTCAGCCTCGCCTTCGTGACGAACCCCGGCGCTGACCCCGGCGCGCCCCGGCTGTACATCACCGAGCTGCACGGGCGCATCAAGGTGCTGACCAACGACGGCCGCGTGCGCACCTTTGCCGACAATCTGCTCAACTTCGCCACCACCGACGAGTTTCCCGGCAGCGGCGAGCAGGGCGTCATCGGCATCTGTATCCCGCCCGGCGAGCGCCAGGTCTACGCCACGCTGGTGCGCCGCGACGAGCAGGGCCTGTTCCGCATCAAGATCGTGCGCTTCCAGTCGGCCGACGGCCTGACCGCGACCGGCATGGAAGAGATCCTCGTCGCCGACGGCCCGCAGGGCCGCGTACGCCCGTCGCACCAGATCCAGCAGTGCCTCTTCGGCCCGGACGGCAAGCTGTACACGTTCGTCGCCGACGGCACCGGCCCACGCCAGGCCGCCGATGACGGTACTTTCAACGGCAAGGTGCTGCGCCTGAACCCGGACGGCAGCGCCCCGACCGACAACCCCCGGTTCGACCCAGCCCAGCCGACCGCACCGATCTCCTACCAGTACACCAAGGGCCAGCGCAACGCCTTCGGCCTGACCTGGCGCACGGCCGACGACCGCCTGTACCTGTCGGAGAACGGCCCCAACGTCGACCGGCTGGTGCGGGTGACGCCCGGCCTCGACTACGGCTGGGACGGCACCGACGACTCGATGCGCACCAATGCCGCCTACGTCTGGCCGGAGGCGCACTGGTCGCCGGTCGGCCTCGCCTTCGTCGAGGGCGCGGCTGCCGCCAGCCTGCCGGCCGATCTGCACGGCAAGCTGCTCGTCGCCAGCGCCGGCGTTGTCTACGCCAACGGGCCGCAGCGGGCTGGCAAGTCGATCCAGGAGTTCTCCGTCGGCGCCGACGGCCTGGTCACCGGCCAGCCAAGTCTGTTCGCCCGCTACGTCGGCGAGGGCAAAGGCTCGATCGCCGATCTGAAGCTCCAGCCGGACGGCATCTACTTCACGGACCTCTACCTCGATGACGGCGACGGCGGCGCCACCGCCCCCGGTGGCAAGCTCTGGCGCATTCGCTACGCCGGCCAGGCCGCGTTCTCCGCCTCAACGTCCACCGGCGCCGCACCCCTGACGGTGACCT
>JADLAZ010000018.1 GCA_020849725.1 Chloroflexota bacterium | reverse complement strand
GCTCATACCGCTGGAAGATCGCTTCGAAGGCGGCCTGATCGCCCTGCTTGGCCCGCTGGACCCATGCCGCCTCGTCAGTTGTCATGACGCGCAACCCTTCCAAGGCACTCCCTCCCACCCTGTAACGCGCGTGTCAGCCGACGGTTGCACGACCCGGCGTCACGGGAACGCCCGGCAGTCATGATCGCGGTCGGCGTAGCCACGCCTGTCGTGGGTGCCACTGTACACGATCGCGTGTACGTATGCAAGAGGGTGTACGTACCTATTCTCAGTGTACGTACATAACGTCGTGGGCTGCGGTCTGGTCGCTGGAAGGAGCGATGTCCTTTGAACGGTGCGCAACAGCCCACGGTCGCACCTACCCTTCCTGCTACGTGGACATCGTGCGGACGGGAATTCCGCCGGTCACCGGGGCATTTGGGCTTCACCCAGTCGGCGCTGACGCGCCGGATTTCAGGGCACTACGAGGACCTGGCGTCAGCCAGGCGGTCGGCTTGCTGTCACCGCCGGCTTCACCTATACTAGCGCATGACAATCGAAGTCGCCTTCGGGGCAAGGTGAGGCGCGTCAGCGCCAATTCCTGATCGGCGGTACAGCCCGCGAGCCGGCAACGGCATGACCCGGTGTGATTCCGGGGCCGACGGTACAGTCCGGATGGAAGAAGGTGAGGTTCGGGCTGGGCGTCCAGGTGGGCGCCGGGCGGCGGCCTCTTTCCCTGCCCCGAGCGCGCTGGTCGCGGGGTTGTGGGAGATGAGCATACCGTCGCCATGGATGTCACGGGCCCTGGAGCAGGCACGGCTGGCCCGTGGCTGGAGCAGCCCGAACCCGCCGGTGGGCGCGGTCGTCGTCCGCGATGGCCGCCTGGTCGGCCTGGGCCGCACCCAGCCACCCGGGCAGGCCCACGCCGAGGTGGCCGCGCTCGCGCAGGCCGGCGCTGCCGCCGTCGGCGCCGATCTGTACGTCACCCTTGAGCCATGCTGCCATTTCGGGCGCACACCGCCGTGTTGTGACGCTATCATCGCCGCTGGCGTGCGGCGGGTCATCGCCGCCCAGCCTGACCCGAACCCGGCCGTCGACGGCGGGGGGGTCGCCCGCCTGCGCGCCGCCGGGGTCGAGGTCGTCGTCGGTGACGGCGCTGCTGCCGCCGCCGCGCTGATCGAGGGCTTCACGACCCACCTGCTGACGGGGCGGCCGCTGGTCATCGCCAAGTACGCTATGAGCCTGGACGGCCGCATCGCCACCGTCACCGGTCACGCCCGCTGGATCAGTGGTCCCGACGCGCGCGAGCATCTCCACCGACTCCGGGCGTCGGTCGATGCGATCCTCGTCGGCGCCGGCACGGTCGCGGCCGATGACCCGATGCTGACCGCTCGCCCACCCGCGCCGGTGATCACCCCGCACCAGCCGCTGCGCGTCGTGCTGGACAGCACCGGGCGGCTGCCGATCACCGCCCGCGTCTTCGACCCGGCCCTGCCTGAGGCGACCCTGATCGCCACGACCGGCGCCATGCCGGCGGACCAGCGCCGGGCGCTGGTCGGGCGCGGTGTCGAGGTCCTGGTGCTGCCCGCGGATGACGGCGGCGTCGATCTGACGGCGCTGCTGACAGCCCTGGGAGACCGTGGCGTTACGACCCTGCTGGTCGAGGGTGGCGCACGCGTCCACGGCAGCTTCTTCGCCGCCGGCCTGGTCCACAAGATCGTCAGTTATGTCGCGCCCGTCATCATCGGCGGCGCGGCGGCGCCGGGTCCGGTCGCCGGGCGTGGTGCGCTGACGATGGATCAGGCGCTGCGGCTGGCCAACGCCCGTGTCGAACGGCTCGGCGCCGACGTGCTGATCGAGGGCTACGTGCCGGCGACGTGCGGACATCTGCCCCTGGCCGGAGATGGTGAGCCGGCCTGGGGCATCGGGCGCGGCGCCGACCGGCACGTGGAGGTGAGCTGATGTTCACCGGCATCGTCGAGGAGATCGGCTCCCTTGCCGACCGGCGGCTCGGCCCAACCGCCAACCGGCTGACGATCGCCGCCAGCACCGTGCTCGAGGGCACGCGCATCGGTGACAGCATCTCCGCCGACGGTGTCTGCCTCACCGTCGCGGCTGTGACTGGCGCCGCGTTCACGTGCGACGTGATGCCGGAGACCCTCCGGCGCAGCACGCTCGGGCGGCTGGCGCGCGGCAGCCTCATCAATCTGGAGCGGGCCGTGGCCTACGGCGGCCGTGTCGGCGGCCACTACGTCCAGGGCCACGTCGACGGCATTGGCCTGGTCCGCACGGTGACCGGCGAGGGTCCGGCACTGATCGTCCGCATCGCTGCTGAGCCGGACCTGCTGCGCTACATCGTTTCGAAAGGCTTCATCGCCGTCGACGGCGCGAGCCTGACCGTTGTCGACGCCGGTACCGACGACTTCAGCGTCTCACTGGTCTACCACACCCAGCAACACATCACGCTGGCGCAGCGGCGACCCGGCGACCCGGTCAACATCGAAGTTGACATCATCGGCAAGTACGTCGAGCGCTTCGTCGCCGCCGCCCAGCCGGCCCAATCCCTGACGCGCGAGTTCCTGG
>JADLAZ010000017.1 GCA_020849725.1 Chloroflexota bacterium | reverse complement strand
CGGCCGGCTCAGGCACGATGCCGTCGATAACGCCTAGTGCCAGGCAGTCGTGGGCGGTCAGCTTCAGCTTGGCGGCGATCTCCTCGGCGCGCTCGGCATCCCGATACAGGATCGCGGCGGCGCCCTCGGGACCAATGACCGAGTAGACGGCGTTCTCCAGCATCAGCACCCGGTCGGCCACGCCCAGCGCCAGCGCGCCACCGCTGCCACCCTCGCCGATGACGACCGATACAACCGGCACCGGCAGCACCGACA
Source organism: Chloroflexota bacterium (assembly GCA_020849725.1). The sequence goes on along the minus strand of JADLAZ010000017.1, from coordinate 2,605 downwards.
GCCGGCCGAGCGCCTGCGACAGCGCGCCGGCCAGGTTACCCTCCTCGGCCAGCAGCCCCGGATAGGCGCCAGGCGTATCAATCAGCGTCAGCAACGGCAGCCGCAGGTGCGCCGCCAGCCGCATCATCCGGATCGCCTTGCGGTAGCCATCCGGGTGCATGCGGCCGCCACGCCGGTGTGGATCGTCGTGGCCACGCTCCTGGCCGATGATCACGATCGGCACACCGTCGAGGCTGCCCAGGCCGCCGATGAGCGCCGGGTCATCGCCGTGGACGCGGTCGCCCTGTAGTTCAACGAAATTCGGCACCAGCTCGTGCAGGTAGTCGGCCGTCGTCGGGCGGCCGGTGTGGCGGGCGAGCTGGACGGTTGCCCAGGCCGAAGGCCGATCGGGCGCCAGGAGCGGCGCCTCGTGGCGGGTCGGCTCCGGCGCGCGGCCACCGACGAACAGCGTCAGCAGCGTCGCCAGCGTCCCGCGCAGGCGCGTGCGCGGCACGACGGCGTCGATCTGGCCATGCGCCAGCACGAACTCGGCTGTGTGCGAGCCAGGTGGCAGGCGCTCGCCGGTCGTCTGCTCGACGACGCGCGGGCCGGCGAAGCCGATCAACGCGCCCGGCTCGGCCAGGATGATGTCGGCCTGAGTGGCAAAGCTGGCGTAGACGCCACCGGTCGTCGGGTTGGTCAGCACACTGACGAAGGGCACGCGCACGCCGTGCAGCCGGACGGCGGCGGCGCTGGTCTTGGCCATCTGCACCAGTGACAGCATGCCTTCCTGCATCCTCGCCCCGCCGCTGGCGCAGACGGCGATGCACGGGAGGCGTCGATCGGCGGCCAGCTCCAGCGCCAATGCCACCTTTTCGCCAACGACCGAGCCCATGCTGCCGCCGAGGAAGTTGAAATCGCAGACGATGAGCACGCAGCCATGCCCGCTGATGCGGGCGGTGCCGGTCAGCACGGCCTCGGCCAGGCCGGTCTTCTCCTGAGCCTCCGCCAGGCGCTCGGGATACGAGCGCGTGTCGGCGAACATCAGCGGGTCGGCCGACACCAATTCTCGGTTCGTCTCGACGAAGGAGCCGGGGTCGACCAGGCTGGCGACACGCTCGGCCGCGCCCAGCGTATGATGGTGGCCACAGGTCGGACACAGCCGCAAGCGCCAGGCATCGGCGCTGAGAGGGATCGGCTGGCGGCAGGCCGGGCAGAGGGGAGGCGGGCCAGCGGCGGGGTCAGGCATGAGGCTGGGCGCGAGCGAAGGACTGGCCATGGATTGCCCTCCTGCCAGGGTACGAACGGCCCCAGTGCCGAGCATCTTCCACTGTGAGAGGGCCGCACTTGAATCTACCACCAGACTGCCGTGGTCACCATGACTGTCGGTCACACTGAGGCGGTACCGCAGGAAGCGCGCCAACGGCGGGACGCCGGCCGGCCGCGCATCAGCATGCTGAATCTACGCATCGGCGCGGTCGACAATTTATGGAGTGGGTGTGTGACTGACTGACCGGCAGGACTGCCGACATGGGAAGGGGGTCATGATGGCAGTGACGCAGCGCGCTCGGAGCGATGCCAGCAAACAGGCTCGCCGGCAGGCCATCCTCGACGCCGCGGCGGCGCTGTTCGAAACGACGCCCTATGCCAGCATCGCGATGCAGGACCTGGCCGACCGCGTTGGGCTAGCCAAAGGCACGCTCTACCTCTCCTTCCCGAGCAAGGAGACGCTGTTCCTGGTGCTGCTGCAAGGCGACCTCGCCGGCTGGTTCGCCGCCGTCGCCGACCGGCTAGCGGCGCTCGGCCCGACCGAGGACGCCGGCCTGGTGGCGACGGCGCTGACGGATGCGCTGCTGGCGCGGCCGGCGCTGGTGCGGCTGCTGGGGCTGCTGCACGGCGTGCTGGAGCACAACGTCGATCCGGCCGCCGCGCTGAACTTCAAACGCGCCCATCTGGCCGGCCTGACGACGACTGGTGGCTCCATCGAGTCTGTCTGGCCGGGCCTGCGGCCCGGCGACGGCGTGCGGCTGCTGCTCCGATTGCATGCGCTGGTGATCGGGCTGGGCGAGCTGGCCGAGCCGTCCCCGGCGGCGCGGCAGGCGCTGTGGACGCCCGAGCTGCGGCCGCTGCTGGTCGACTTCGGGGGCGAGCTGACGGCCACGCTGGTCGCCCTGCTGCGTGGAATGGCGGTCAACCGGCCGGCGACCAGCGCGGGCGCGTGACCGGATCGGCGCTCGCGCGTGATAGAGTTGACGTGGCCAGCATCGACCATCCCTGCTCGCGCGTAGAGCAGGGTGGCGGCGTCTCGTCGCGCCGCGCAGGAGCGATCCGCGCATGCCGTCCTCGTCAGACCATCCCCTGGCCCATCGCCTGCGGGCGCTGACGGGCGCCTTCCGGCGCACCCGGCCACCAGCCGTGCCGCCGACGCCGGCCGACGAGGCCGAGGGCACGCCGCCGGTCCCACCCGCGCCGCCCGTCGAGGCGCCACCGGCCGCGCCACCGGCCGGCGCGGTCGTGCTGCCCATGCCAGGTGCGCCGATCAGCTGGTACGTGGCGGGCCTGAGCCAGGACGAGGCGCTGGCGCTGGCCGAGGCGCTGACCCAGCTTGGCGTCGCCGGGCAACGCT
>JADLAZ010000016.1 GCA_020849725.1 Chloroflexota bacterium | reverse complement strand
GTCAACGTCAGGTCCTTGATCAAGCTGTTGGCGTTATCGGTGGCATTGCGCATCGCCACCATGCGCGCGCTCTGCTCGCTGGCGATCGCGTCGAGCAGCGCCTGGTAGATCTGCACCTCGACGAAGCGCGGCAGCAGTTGCCCCAGCACCTCGGCCGGACTCGGCTCGAAGATAAAGTCGGTGTACACGCCGCTCGCCTCGCTGGGCGGCTCGATCGGCAGGACTTTCAGGACCTCCGGGCGCTGCTGCAGCGTGCTGATGAAGCGCGTGTAGATCACATAGACCGCGTCCACGGCGCCGCCGGTGAAATCGTCCATGGCGACGCGGGCCATCGGCGCGATATCCAGCATCGTTGGCGCGTCACTAATGCCGGTGAACTCGGCAGCGATGTCGCGGCCGTAGCGGCGCATGAAATCGCGCCCCTTGCGGCCGACGGCGGTCAGCACGCATGGCGCGCCGGCCTCGTCGAGCAGAAAGCGAGTTGCCCGCCGGACGACGTTGCTCGGCAACGAGCCACACAGGCCACGGTCGGGCGTGATCAGGATGACGCCTGCTCGCCGAACCGGTCGCTGCGCCAGCAGCGGGAACTGCAGGCCCTCGTCGCCGCGAGCCAGTTGGGCCAGATCGGCCAGCATCAGGCGCATCCGGTCAGCGTACGGCCGCGAGGACAGCACCCGCTGTTGGGCACGCCGCATGCGCGCCGCCGCGACCATTTCCATCGCCTTGGTGATCTGGGCGGTACTCCGCACGCCGCGGATGCGCCGGCGGATCTCGCGTGTGCTCGGCACGCCGTCCTCTCCTTTGGGTCACGCGGCCCGGTCGCTCCGGCCGCGCGGACCGGCCTAGCTGAAGCTCGTGCCCCGCTTGAACTCGGTGATCGCATCGCGGAGCAGTGCCTCAGTCTCTTTCTTGATCTCGCGGTCGGCAGCGATCATGGCGAGCACCGGCTGCTGCACGGTGGTCATATACTCCAGGAACTGCTGCTCGAAGTCGCGGATGCGCGCCGCGGGCACGTCGTCGGTGAAGCCATTGACAACGGCGAACATGATCGCCACCTGCTGCTCCAGCGGCACCGGCTGGTACTGCGGCTGCTTGAGCACCTCTGATAGACGCTGGCCACGGTCGAGTTGGGCACGGGTGGCCCGGTCCAGGTCGGAAGCGAACATGGCAAAAGCCGCCAGCGCACGGTACTGGGCCAGGTCAAGCCGCATGCGGCCGGCCACCTGGCGCATGGCGCGCACCTGGGCGGCGCCGCCGACGCGGGACACGGACAGGCCGGCGTTGATGGCCGGTCGCTGGCCGGCGTTGAACAGGTCGGACTCCAGGTAGATCTGGCCATCGGTGATCGAGATGACGTTGGTCGGGATGTAGGCCGACACATCGTTCGCCTGCGTCTCGATGATCGGCAGCGCGGTCAAGCTGCCGCCGCCGTTGTCCTTGTTCAGGCGCGCGGCCCGCTCCAGCAGGCGGGAGTGGAGATAGAAGACGTCGCCGGGATACGCTTCACGGCCGGGTGGTCGGCGCAGCAGCAGCGATACCTGCCGGTAGGCCTGGGCATGCTTGGACAGGTCGTCGTAGATAATGAGCGCGTCGCGGCCCTGCTCCATGAACTCCTCGCCCATGGCGCAGCCAGTGTACGGGGCGATGTACTGCATCGGCGCCGGGTCGGCGGCGCTGGCGACGACGACGACGGTATGGTCCATCGCGCCGTGTTGCTCGAGGATGGCGACCGACTGAGCGACCTGCGCCTGCTTCTGGCCGATAGCGACGTAGACGCAGAGGAGGTCCTTGCCCTTCTGATTGATGATCGTGTCGATGGCGATCGCCGTCTTGCCGGTTTGGCGGTCACCGATGATCAACTCACGCTGGCCACGGCCGATTGGGATCATGGCGTCGATCGACTTGATGCCGGTCTGCACCGGCGTGCTGACCGACTGGCGGGCAACGACACCGGGGGCGATGCGCTCGATCGGGCGCGTTGCAGTAGTCGCGATCGGCCCCTTGCCGTCGATCGGCTGACCGAGCGCATCGACGACGCGACCGATGAGGGCGTTGCCGACCGGCACTTCGGCGATGCGACCGGTGGCGCTGACCGTGTCGCCCTCTTTGATGTCGGTGTATGGCCCGAGGATGATGATGCCGACCGTCTCCTCTTCGAGGTTGAGCGCCATGCCAATGACGCCGTTGTCGAAGCGGAGCAGTTCGCTGGCGCGCGCGTCCGACAGTCCGTAGGCCTGGGCGATGCCGTCGCCAATCTGGATGACCGTGCCGACATTCGTGGCGGTCAGGCCCTGGTCAAAACCTTCGATTTGCCGCCGAATGATGTCGCTGATCTCGGTTGAGCGGACGGCCATGCCTGTCTCCTTAACGTCCTTCGACCAATCGCGCGCGCAGCCGGGCCAGTTGGCCGGTGACGCTGCCGTCGATGCGGTAGTCGCCCACGTGGGCAATGATACCGCCGATGATGCTGGGGTCGACGTGCGTGGTCAGCTCGATGCGCTTGCCGACCACCGCCCCCAGGCGCCGGCTGACGGCCTCGGCCTCGGCCGGACCCAGTGGCACCGCGGTCGTGACGTCGGCGATGGCAACCCCGCGCTGCTCGCGCACCAACTCGTCGAAGACGACGGCAACGCGGTCGACCACGACGAAGCGGCCGCGCTCGATCAGCAGCCGGGCCAGATTGAGCGCCTGTGGCTGGACGCGACTGGCCAGGTAGTTCTCGGCCACGCGCCACTTCTGGGCCGCGTCAGCCTTGGGGCTGCTGAAGAACTGCCGGCCGGCCTCGTCGCGGACGAGATCGCCCAGGGTATGCAGGTCGCGACTCCAGACGTCAAAGCTCGTCGATTCGCGGGCCAGCTCGAACACCGCCTGGGCGTATCGCTTGGCGGCGCCACCAATCAGCATGACGCGGTGGACCTCCTGAGGCGCGCTGGGGGCGCGCTACTGCGCGGCCGGCCGCTCGTTGCCGCCCGCCTCGGCGAGCGTCTCGTTGATCAGCGACTGGTGTGTGGCCGGGTCAAGCTCTTTCCGCACGATGCGCCCAGCGGCCTGGATGGCTAGTCCGCCGACCTCGCGGCGCAGCTCATCTTTGGCGACCTGCGTCTCGGCGCGGATCTGCTGGCGGGCGCGCTCCAACTCGCGCTCACGCTGGGCGGTGGCCTCGTCGCGGGCGCGGGCGAGCATCTCCTCGCCGGCCTCGCGCGAGCGCGCCACGATCGTCTGTGCCTCGCGCCGCGCCTCGTCGAGCACTTCCTGATTGCGCCGCTGCGTCTCGGCCAGGTCACGCTCGATGCGGTCGGCCGCCTGCATGCTCTCGCGGATGCGCTCGGCGCGCGCGTCAAGCGCCCGGACGATTGGCTTCATGGCGAACCGGTTGAGCAGCCAGATGAAGATGAGGAAGGCGAGGATCTGAAAGATCAGGTTGGGCCAGAGGATGCCGAGGGCTTCCACCGGAACGCCTCCTTGGTCACAGGCAGCGCGCCAGTGCGCCACCGCGGCGAACCGGCGCTCGGGACGCGGCCGGCGCCGCTGGTGCGACGCTGGGGCCGGCCGTGACAGAGCCTAGAGGAAGCTCAGGATCAGCGCGATGACGAAGGCGTAAATGGCGATGGCTTCGGCCAGGCCGCAGCCCAGGATCATGGTCGTGCGAACCGCGTTCTCCGCCTCGGGGTTGCGGCCGATGGCGTCCATCGCGCCTCGCACGGCCATCCCAATGCCCAGGCCCGGGCCGAGACCCCCGACGCCGATGGCGATCGCGGCGGCGAACTTGGCTGCGGCGTCAACTTCCACTGCTGGTCTCCTCCTCTGTCAGGAACCTCGTCCACCCGTTGCCCGGCGCCCGCCGCCGGACCTTCGACCGCTCGCCCGCGCCCGCGCCGGAGCGCGTGACGGCGGGGCTTCGTCGCCTCAGAGATCAGTCGCCGGCATGGGCCGACGCGACAGCCGAATGGTGCTCGGCGTCGCCATGGGCGTGCTCGTCACCGTGGCCGCCGTGCCCGGCCGCGGCCAGGCTAAGGTACACCAGAGTCAGTACCGAGAAAAGCACCGCCTGGATGAACCCGAAGAAATACTCCAGGATCAGCGGCAGCACGGGCAACACTAGCGGAAACAGAAAGAAGATGACGACGACGAAGACCTCGCCGCCGAAGATGTTGCCGAATAGGCGGCAGGACAAGGAGATGATGCGCGACAGCTCGGAGATGACATGAACCGGCGCCAGCCAGGCCGGCGTGGCCAGCTCCTTAAGATACCCACCGACGCCGTGGGCGCTAACGCCGATCACCTGCACGTAGATGACGGCGATCAGGGCCATGGCGATCGTCATGTTGAGGTCGGCATTGGCGGCGCGGAAGAAGGGCACGAAGATGGGATGAGCCGCTTTAGCTGGCTCGGCTGCCTTGGTCGTCGCCTTGGTTGCCGTCTTGGCGTCGGCGCTGTGGTCGGCCTCTTTGCCGGCCGGGGCGGTGGCGTGGGAGGCATCGGCCTCGACGGCATGTGGCGGCTCGTAGAAGCCAATCGCGCCGACGCCCGGCAGCAGCGCCGACCAATTGGCCATCAGGATGAACAAGAACAGCGCCGCGATGAGTGGGAAGATGCGCCGTCCCAGCGTGCGGCCGGCAACACCCTCGACCAGGCCGAGCAGCGCCTCCACGAAGACCTCGCCGACGCCCTGCACGCGGCCACCGGGCATCACCGCCGCGCGTCGCGCCGTCCAGATGAACATGCCCAACACGAGCGCCATGGCGATGAGCATCATTACCAGCGAATTCGTCACGACGAGGGGGCCAATGGCAAAGAGCTTCTCGGCAGCAAGGGAGATGTGGGGCAGCTCCATGCCGAACATGCCACCCATTAGCGATCCTCCCCATCCTGCGGGCGCGCTGCCCGTTGCCGGTTGCCTCGGAGCAGACGGCCCTGCCCCTCGCGCTGAAATGACAGCAACTCTGCGATGGTGAACCCTGCAATGACGAAGCCAAGGACAATGCCGAGCAGCATGAACAGCGGCTTGCTTCCCATGCGCCCGTCGAGCCAGAGGCCGCCGAGGAAGGCCAGACCGAGCGGGATCGCAATCCCGAAGCCCAGGCCAGATACCATCCCGAGCGCGCGCAGGGTCGACCGGTCCATCCAGTCACCCCCTCTGTCGATTGCGAAGTCTATCACAATCTCTCCTGCCACCGCAACGGCCGCGCCGCGCGGCGCGCATCATAGCGCAAATGGGTGCTGGGGAAGAACCGAGCACCCATCATTTTCCCAACACGTCGCACCCAGCCTAGTCGGCGGGCAGGGGCTGGGGGGCGGGTAGGAGTTGGCCGAGCGGCAACGGGCGCTGATCGCCTTCGTGCAGCACCTCCGTGGCGGCGCGCACGAACTCGCGAAAGAGGGGGTGAGGCTGCATCGGCCGCGAGCGAAACTCGGGGTGGAACTGCGTGCCGACAAAGAAGGGGTGGTCGCGTAGCTCGACAATTTCCACCAGCCGGCCATCGGGTGACAAGCCGGAGAAGATCAGCCCGGCCGCCTCCAGGCGCGTCCGGTAGGCGTTGTTGAATTCGAAGCGGTGCCGGTGTCGCTCGTCCACCTGATCGGTTCCGTACGCGGCGCGCGCCTGCGTGCCTGGTGCCAGGCGGCAAGGGTAGCGACCCAGTCGCATCGTGCCGCCCTTGTCGGCCAGCTCGCGCTGGTCTGGCATCAGGTCGATGATCGGGTGGGGTGTGTCCGGGTCGATCTCGGTCGAGTTGGCGCCCGCCAGGCCGCAGGCGTGGCGAGCCAGCTCGATGCAGGCCATCTGCATGCCGTAGCAGAGGCCGAGGTAGGGCACGCCCGACTCGCGGGCAAAGCGGGCCGCCTTGATTTTGCCTTCGATGCCGCGCGGACCAAAGCCCGGCGCCACCAGGACACCTGAGACGCCGCGCAGCAGGTGCTCGACGCGCTCCTGGCTCCAGTCCTCGATCTCCTCGGAGTTGATCCAGACGATGTCCACGCCAACGTCATTGAACAGGCCGGCGTGCTCGAGCGCTTCGGCGATGCTGATGTAGGCGTCACGCAACTCGGTGTACTTGCCGACTAGCGCGATGCTGAGCCGGCGGCCGCGCCCGTGGATCCGGTCGACCAGCTTGCGCCAGGGCGCCAGATCGGGCGGCGCTGCCGACAGGCCAAGTTGCTCGACGATGAACTCCGCCAGTCCCGTCTCCTCCAGGATCAGTGGCACCGCGTAGATCGTATCGACCGTCATCAGCGGGACGACGCCGCGTGGGTCTACATCGCAGAAGAGCGCGACCTTGTCTTTGACCTCGTCGGAAGCGACATAGTCGGAGCGCAACACGATCACGTCGGGCTGGATGCCGATGCGGCGCAACTCGTTGACGCTGTGCTGGGTCGGCTTCGTTTTCAACTCGCCCGTCGATCCGACGTGCGGCAGGAGCGTGACGTGAATGTACAGCACGTTGTCCGGGCCGACGTCGCGGCGCATCTGGCGGATGGCCTCCAGGAACGGCAGACCCTCGATGTCGCCGACGGTGCCGCCGACCTCGACGATCTGCACGTCACAGTCGTGGACCCGACTCACGTCGGCGATGCGCGCCTTGATCTCGTTCGTAATGTGCGGGATGACCTGAATCGTGCCGCCCAGGAAGTCGCCGCGCCGCTCCTTCTGGATGACGGCCGAATAGACCTGCCCAGTCGTAACGTTGCTGGCGCGCGTCAGGTCGACGTCGATGAAGCGCTCGTAGTGGCCAAGGTCAAGGTCGGTCTCGGCGCCGTCGTTGGTGACGAAGACCTCGCCGTGCTGGTAGGGCGACATCGTGCCCGGGTCGACATTCAGGTACGGGTCAAGCTTCTGAACGGCGACGCGAACGCCCCGGCTCTTGAGCAGCCGGCCGATGGAGGCGACCGTGATGCCTTTGCCGACCGACGAAACGACGCCGCCGGTGACAAAGATCAGCTTGGGACTGTGCGCGCGGCCCATGCCTGCCATAGCTGGACGCCTCCTCCACCTCAGGGCGCGGCCCTAGGCGCCGCGATCGGTCAGGATGATTACCTGCGTATTCTCGGGGATGTCGCTGTGACGGATCGTCAGGCGGTCCCGCGGCGTTGCATCGTGGAGGCCCAGCTCACGCGCGAACTTGTCGATCGGTTCCAGACCGGCCATGGCCGGCGCGGTTCCGGTCGCATAGTGCATCGGCACCACGATGCCCGGCTCGATCTGGGCGATGATCTCCGTCGCCAGGGTCATCGGCAGCGCCCCGCCGCCGGCCGGCACGAGCAACACATCCACTGGGCCAATCTGCTCCAACTGGTCGGGAGTGAGCGCGTGCCCCAGGTCGCCCAGGTGGCAGAAGACGATGTCCTCCAGGGCAATCGTGTAGATCGTGTTGGGGCCGTAGGTGGCGCCGCCCTCGGTGTCGTGGTACGTGCGCACGCCGGTGATGAAGATCTCTTTAATCTCGTACTCGCCCGGGCCGTCCAGAATCGTGAAGGAGCCCTTGAGCGCTTCAACATTGTTGTGGCCGGGATGCTGGTGACTGATGGTGACAATATCAGCCCGGACTCGGCTGATGTCGTAGCCGAACTGGCGACCGACCGGGTCCGTCACAATCGTCACATCGCGCGACCGCAGCCGAAAACAGGCATGTCCCAGCCAGGTAAGCTCTGCCATGCGCTCCTCTACTGATCGCCGCACACCCGTCGTGCCGGCCGGCAGTGTAGTGTACCGTGCGCCCCTGGGTCCCACTGGCTCAGGCAGGCTCATCGTCGACGCCAGCGGCGCCTCGCTCGGCCGCCACCACGGCCACGACCGACCGGATGGTGTCGTAGCCGTAGCCTTTCCGTTGCAGAAACGCGCCAAGACGCTGTTGGAAACGGCGCGGGTCTGGCTCGTGCAATGTCGCCGCTCGCCGCCGCGCTAGCAGCAGGGCATCCGCTTCCTCATCGGCCGCCGTCGGCAGGGTGGCCTCATCGATGGCGTCGGCCGCCACCCCCTTGGCACGCAGCTCGGCCGTCAGCGCCCGCCGGCCGCGCGGCCGGTTCGCCTGCCGGTTCTCGACCCAGTAGCGGGCGAACTCAGTGTCGTCGACGTAGCCGCGCACCGCCAGATCCTCGACCACACCGGCCACAACGTCGGCCGGGAGGCCCTTGCGCGCCAGTCGGTCGGTCAGCTCGCGCCGGCTGCGCGGGCGCACAGCCAGCAGCGCGAGTGCCCCGTTGCGGGCGCGCTCGCGCTCCTCGAGCTGAGTCAGGTCCGCGATGTCGGCGGCAGTCAGCAGCCGGCCGGGCTTCAGCCCCCGATGGACCGCCTCGATCGTGCTGATGGCAAAGGCGAAGCGGCCCTCGACGTAGACATTGACCCGGCTCGGGTCGCGCTGCTGGAAGGCGACCCGGCTGACGCGCTGCTCGCCGGCGGCAGGTGGGGGCGGCTGGGTCAACATGGCGGGTGACAGCTACTCCTCGTCCTCGTCGTCATCGTCGTCGTCGATACCGCCGCCAGCGCCGGCGACGACTGGCACGGCAGCAGTCGTGTCGGCCATGCCCTTGATGCGGCGCTGGATATCGAGGCTCATCTCCGGGTGCTGGCGCAGAAACTCCTTGGCATTCTCGCGCCCCTGGCCGATGCGCTCCTCATCCAGATAGAACCAGGCGCCGCTCTTGCGGACGATGCCCAGCTCGGTGCCGACGTCGAGGACGTTGCCGGCTGAGGAGATGCCTTCGTTGAACATAATGTCGAACTCGGCGACCCGGAACGGCGGCGCGACCTTGTTCTTGACGACCTTCACCTTGTGGCGACCGCCGGTGATGTCCGCCCCGGCCTTGATCGACTCGGTGCGACGGATCTCCAGCCGCACCGACGAGTAGAACTTGAGTGCCCGACCGCCGCTGGTCGTTTCCGGGTTGCCGAACATGACGCCGATCTTCATGCGCAACTGGTTGATAAAGATGACGACGCAGCGCGAGCGGCTGATCGCGCCAGTCAGCTTGCGGAGTGCCTGCGACATCAGGCGGGCCTGCAGGCCGACGTGCGAGTCGCCCATGTCGCCGTCGATCTCGGCCTTTGGCACCAGCGCGGCGACGGAGTCGACGACGATGACGTCGATCGCGCCGCTGCGTACCAGGGTCTCGCAGATCTCCAGCGCCTGCTCGCCGGTGTCCGGCTGCGAGACCAGCAACTCTTCGACATTGACGCCGCAGCGCGCGGCATACGACCAGTCAAAAGCGTGCTCGGCGTCGATGTAGGCGCCGGTGCCGCCCATCTTCTGCGCCTCGGCGATAATGTGCTGGGCCAGGGTCGTCTTGCCGGACGACTCCGGCCCATAGATCTCGACGACGCGGCCGCGTGGCACGCCGCCAATGCCGAGCGCCAGGTCGAGGGCAATCGCGCCGGTCGGGACCGCTTCAATCTGCATGCGCGCGGCAGCATCGCCCATGCGCATGATCGAGCCTTTGCCGAACTGACGCTCGATCTGGGTGATGGCCAGGCCAATGGCGCGGTCGCGCTCCTTGTCCCCTGCTTTGTCCACCACCTTGTCCTTGACTTCCACCATCATGGCGCCCTTTCTTGGGGAACTAATGTTCTAATTCTCACTGACATGGTACCGCATCGGCGCTGCTTCGTCAACGTGCTGCGGGGTGGCGCGGGTGCGTCCGCGCGTCGTGGCGGTAGGAGGAGTGACGGGCTCGTGGCGACGCTCCTGGGACGGCTCATGGCGCGGCCGCCGGCCGATCTGCCGGCGCTGGCGGTCGCCTGGGGTGCGCGCCTGCCAGGTCGCGGTCACGCCGAGGATGTGGTGGCGCTCTACCGGGCGATGACCGACGGCTGGGCGCTGCGCGACGTGCTGGAAGGGCTGTCGGCGCCGGCCGCGCGGCGGCTGTGGCGGCTCGCACGTGACGGCGCGGCCGAGGATGCGGCCGACGACGCGGCGGGCGCCGACAGTGAACTGCTGGCGGCTGGTCTGCTGCACCCAGTCGGCGACTCGGTCGGCAGCCCAGCCATTCTGTCTGATGAGACGGCGGCGCGGCTGCGGCGGCTGGCTGAGGAGCGCCGCGCCGGCGATCGAGCCGCCTGGCCGCTGCCCGATCTGCTGGCGGCGCTGGATGGGGGCGAGCTGGCCGCGGCCGTCGAGCGGTGGACCGGCGTGACCGCCGGGCCGCCGCGGGCGGAGGCCGAGGCAGCCCTGCTGGCGGCGGTCGCCGAGCCGCTGGCGCTGGACGACATCGTCGCCGGCCTGGACCGCGTGGAGCGAGCGCTCTTCGATCGGCTGGAGCGCGCCGGCCGGCCGCTGCCGCTGGCCGACGTCCGCCGGTGGGCGGGGCTGCCACCGCCTGCACTGCGCCGCGCGCTGCGCCATCTCCACGAGGCTCTGCTGGTGTGGGAGCGCTGGGCTGATCGACGCCGCTGGCTGTTCGTACCGGCGGAGCTGCGGCGGTCGCCGGTGGCCGCGCCGCGCCGGCCGTTTGCCGCCGCGCCGGCTGGCTGGCGGCATCCGCTGGCCTTTGCTTGGGATGTGCTAGCGGCCCTGCGCCGTCCGGACCTCGTCCGCCCGGTTGGCGCCGCCACTGCCTGGCCGGCGACCTACCCACTCTGGGGAACGGTCGATGGGCGCACGGCGCCGGCCTACCGGCGGTTCCTCGGCGCGGCGGTGGCGGCCGTCGCGGCTGATGGCTCGGCTGACGCCTGGGTCGCTCAGTCGCTACTTGAGCAGCAGCGGACGCTGGTCGAGTGGTGGCGCGACTCGGCCACGCCCTGGCCGACGGGCGCCGGTCCGGTTGTGCCGCGCGCCGCGTTGCTGGCCGCGCTGGCGAACCTGACGCCCGCGGAATGGTACCCACTCGACGTCGTGGCCACGATAGGCGGTCGGGGGGGGACCACGGTGTCGCCGGCGCGTGCCAGCGGGCGAGCGGCTGTCACGGCGCTCCGGACGATCCTGCCCTGGCTCGGGCTGGTTGAACCGGGCCACGAGCGCGACGGGCCGCGCCAGGCCGTACGCCTGAGCCAATTCGGCGCCTGGCGCCTGGCTGGCGGGCCACCACCGGACCCGAATGCGGCCGACGTCGTCGTCGAGCCGTCGCTGCGCGTCCTCGTCTACGCGGCCGACTCGGATCTGCTCTGGGCGTTGCTTGCCTTCGCCGACCCGGAGCAACTCGATCGGGTCAGCGTCTTCCGGCTCACGCGCGAGGGCGCGCTGCGCGGTCAGAGCCTCGGCCTGACCGCCACCGACATGGTCGCCACGCTGATGCGCGCTAGCCGGCACGCGCTGCCGCAGAATGTCGCCTATGCCCTGCAGGATTGGACGCGGCTGCCCGTCGCCGCCCGAGTCGAGCGCGTGCTGCTGCTCACATTCGACGACGCGCGCGCCCGCGACGCGGCGCTGGCGCAGCCCCACCTGCGCCAGCTCGGTGCGGAAGCGCTGACGTCACACCTGGCGCGAGTGCCGGCGCCGGATGACGCTGCCGAAGCCGAGGTGCGGGCAACGCTACGCGCGCTCGGCCTGGCCGACTGACACCACGGCGTCGAGCAGCGCCTTGGCCGCGTCCAGCCGGGCCAGCACGCGCTCGCGGCCGATCACCCGCAGCGTATCGAACAGCGGTGGCGATTTCGTGCTGCCGGTGACGGCCACGCGTACGACCATGAACAGGTCGCCGCGCCGGATGCCCAGCCCGTCGAGCAGGCTGCTGAGCGGCTCGTGGTCGTCCGTCAAGGTGGCGAAATCCCACTCAGCCAGTGCCATGCGCGCCGTCATCAGCGCCGCTCGCGCCTGGCCCGGTGTCAATCGCTTGGGCGTCAGCAGCGCCGGGTCGAGCGCGAGCGCATCAGTGAAGAAATAGGCCAGGTCAGCGACCTCGGTCAGCAGCTTGAGTCGCTCCTTTTCCAGCGCCAGCACCGCCAGCAGGTGGGCGCGCTCCGGCGTGCCGGCCTGGCCGGCGGCGTCCGTGACCAGGCCAGCGGCCCGCAAGAAGGGCAGCGCCGCGTCCGCCACCTCCGCCAGCGTCAGGACATGGTTGATGTAATACCCGTTGAACCAGCGCAGCTTTTCCTGGGAGAAGATCGCTCCGCTTGGGCTGACCCGCTCCAGGCTGAAGCCGTGCACCAGCTCATTGCGGCGGAAGATCTCCGTCTGCTCGTCGAACGACCAGCCGAGCAGCGCCAGGTGGTTGATAAAGGCGTCCGGCAAAATGCCCAGGTCGCGATACTCATGCACGTAGACGCTGTAGCCATGCTGGTCGCCACGGCGCTTGCTCATCTTGCGGCGCTGCTCGTCCAGCACCATCGGCAGGTGGGCGAAGCGCGGCGGCGCCCAGCCGAAGGCGGTGTAGAGCGCCAGGTGCTTCGGCGTGCTGGGTAGCCACTCATCCGAGCGCAGCACGTGACTGATGTTCATGGCCTGATCGTCGACGACGACGGCCAGATGATAGGTCGGGAAGCCGTCCGACTTCAGCAACACCTGATCGTCGATGACGGCGTTGTCGAAGCTGACCTCGCCCTTGACCAGATCGACGAAGGATGTCTGGCCGTCCAGGGGCATCGCCAGCCGCACGACGCGCGTCTCGGCCGCCGCCCGCGCCCGGGAGCGCTCCTCGGTCGAAAGGAAGCGGCAGTGGCGGTCGTAGCGCGTCGGCTGGCCGGCCGCCTGCTGGGCGGCGCGCATCTCGTCCAGCCGGGCGGGCGTGCAGTAGCACTCGTAGGCCGCACCGTGCGCGATCAAATCGGCGGCGTGGCGCTGGTAGAGCGCCAGCCGCTCGCTCTGGACGTATGGTCCGGCCGGGCCGCCGATGTCCGGCCCCTCGTCCCAGTCGAGGCCAAGCCAGCGCAGTGCCGCCATCAGCCCGTCGACCGCGCCCTCGACGTAGCGCGACTGGTCGGTGTCCTCGATGCGCAGCAGGAAACTTCCACCATGGTGACGCGCGTACAGCCAGTTGAAGAGCGCCGTGCGCGCCCCGCCCACGTGCAGTCGGCCGGTGGGGCTGGGGGCGAAGCGAACGCGCACGGGACGCTGGTCCATCTGCATCGTTCTCCAGGAGTGGGGCGCTCATGATTTCCGGCGGGCCTGCATGGGGCCGACCCTGCGGCCGAGTATACCAGTGGCGAGTGAGCGGCTCGCGCCACGATCGTGGCGGCCGGCACTTGCTATACTGACCCGGCGCCGGCCAGCGCGCTGTGGGCCGGGCGACCCAGGGAGGGAAATCAGGGCGTGCGAATAGGACTGGGCCTCTCACTGGCAATCATCCTGGTCATCACTGGCCTGGCGCTGCTGATCGCGCTACCGGATGAGATGGCACTGCTGCCGGGGCTGACCGGCGTGCGCGAGGCGACGCGCCTGCGCCAGGGGCTGGACCTCCAGGGCGGCATCCAGGTGCTGCTCGAGGCTCGGCCGGCCCCGGGCGCCACGCTCGACTCGGACGTCATGCGCGGCGTCGCCGGCCGGATCGAGACGCGCGTCAACAGCCTCGGCGTCAGCGAGCCGATCGTGCAATTGCAGGGCGACCGCCAGATCATCGTCGAGTTGCCCGGTCTGGCCAACCCGGATGAGGCGATCAAGGTCTTCCAGGAGACGGGCCTGCTGGAGTTCATCGACGCCGGCACGACACAGCTCCAGGAAGGCGCGATCGTCACGACCAGCCTGGGCGGTATCGAGACGGTGCGCGGCCAGGCCGCCGGGGCAACGCCAGTGGCTGCAGCCGGCCCGGTCTACCAGACTATCCTCCAGGGCAAAGACCTGGAGAATGCCGCGGTTGGCTTCGATCCGCAGACGAACCGGCCGGTCCTCCAGTTCACCTGGAACGATTCCGCCGCCGCGACATTCCAGGAGTACACCGGTCGCAACATCGGCAAGATCCTGGCGATCACGCTCGACAAGCGGGTCATCAACGCGGCGACGATCCAGGCGCAGATCGGCAAGAGCGGCGTCATCACCGGGCTGACGCTGGCGGACGTGCAGCGGCTGGTCATCCAATTGAAGTCGGGTGCGCTGCAGGTGCCGCTGGAAGTTATCCAGAGCCGCACCGTCGGTGCGTCGCTCGGGCAGGACTCGCTGCAGAAGAGCCTGATCGCCGGGGGCATCGGCCTGGGCATCGTCGCGCTGTTCATGACGCTCTACTACCGGCTGCCGGGCCTCATGTCAGTGCTGGCGTTGCTCGTTTACACGATCGTGACGCTGGCGCTGTTCAAGTCGCTGCAGGTCGTGCTGACGCTGGCTGGCGTCGCCGGCTTCATCCTATCGATCGGCATGGCCGTCGATGCCAACGTGCTTATCTTCTCCCGTCTGAAGGAAGAGCTGCGGCTGGGGCGGCCGATCAGCACGGCCATCGAGGCCGGATTCGATCACGCCTGGCCGTCGATCTGGGCCTCTAACTCGACGACACTCATCACCTGCGCCATTCTGTACTGGTTCGGCGGCGTCGTCGGCGCTAGCATCATTCGCGGCTTCGCGGTGACGCTGCTCATCGGCG
>JADLAZ010000015.1 GCA_020849725.1 Chloroflexota bacterium | reverse complement strand
CTACGCTTCATGCGGAAGCCCCCTTCGGAGTGACTGGACACGCCGGACGGCCAGACCCGCCACACGAGGGACGGGTGACGCCAGGGTCACGATGTCGGGATTCATTCTAGGGAGCCAGACCGGTCGCTCTCTATAGGACATTGGTCATTGCCGGCGCAGCGTGGCTCGCGCGGCGACGCGTCCCGTACCATGATGACGGCGCCCGCGACCCGCCCGTGGTCTGGTCGCGAAGGAGCGTCCATGTTTGTTGTCGGCACGGCCGGCCATGTTGACCATGGCAAGTCGACGCTGGTCAGGGCGCTGACCGGTATCGACCCCGACCGCCTGCGCGAGGAGCAGGAGCGGGCGATGACCATCGACCTCGGCTTCGCCTGGCTGACGTTGCCCAGCGGGCGTGAGGTCAGTCTCGTCGATGTGCCGGGCCACGAGCGCTTCATCAAGAACATGCTGGCCGGGGTCGGTGGGTTGGATGCGGCGCTGCTGGTCATCGCTGCCGACGAAGGGCCGATGCCGCAGACGACCGAGCACCTGGCGATCCTCGATCTACTTGGCATCGAGCGCGGCCTGATCGTCCTGACCAAGGTCGATCTCGTGGATGACGAGTGGCTCGCGCTGGTCAGCGAAGAGGTAGCCGAGGCGGTGCGGGGGACGACGCTGGCGCTGGCGCCGACGCTGCCGGTGTCGGCCATGACCGGACGCGGGCTGCCGGAACTTCTGGGCGCGCTCGACGAGTTGCTGGCGGGGGCGCCGCGACCGTCCGATGTCGGCCGGCCGCGGCTGCCGGTCGATCGGGTGTTCACCATGGCTGGCTTCGGTACCGTCGTCACCGGCACGCTCACCGGCGGCGCTCTGCGGGTGGGCGACGAGGTGGAGGTCCAGCCGGGCGCGCGCCGCGCCCGCGTGCGCGGCCTGCAGAGCCACCGGCGCAAGCTGGAGGCGGCTAGCCCCGGCAGCCGCGTGGCTGTCAATCTCAGCGGGGTGGCCGTCGCGGACCTGGCCCGCGGCGATGTCGTCACGACGCCGGGCTGGCTGCGCCCGACCGACCGGCTCGACCTGCACCTGCGCCTGCTCCCGTCCGCGGCGCGCTCGCTGCGCCAGAACGATCTGGTTGATCTATTCACCGGTGCGGCCGAGGCTGCCGGCCGGGTGACGCTGCTGGACGTCGAGGAGCTGGCGCCGGGCAGCACGGGCTGGGTGCAGGTGCGACTGGCCGTGCCGGTAGCGGCCAGCCGAGGCGATCGCTACATCGTGCGCCAACCCTCGCCGAGCGTTACGATCGGCGGCGGCGTCATCGTCGACCCCCGACCACGTCGGCACCGCCGCTTCGACCCGGCGGCCGTCGCCCAATTGGCGACG
Source organism: Chloroflexota bacterium (assembly GCA_020849725.1). The sequence goes on along the minus strand of JADLAZ010000015.1, from coordinate 7,655 downwards.
CTGCGCGAGGGTGGCCCGGCTGACCGGGTGGAGCAAGCACTGGCCACCGGCCCGCTGGACCTGCGCGCCCTTGCTGAGCGCACCGGCCTTGGCCGGGACGAGCTGGTCGCGGTCGTCGCCGAGATGCGCGCCAGCGGGAGGCTGCTGGTGATCGACCCGACGCCCTCGGCAACAGCGCAGGCCACCGACTTCCTGGCAACGCCGCCTGGCTGGCAGGCGCTGCTGGCGAGTTTGACGGCGGCGCTGGCGGCCTACCATCGCCAGTTCCCACTGCGGCCGGGCATGCCCCGCGAGGAGACGCGCAGCCGGGTCGGGCTGCCGCCGCGCCTGTTCGAGCGGGTGATCGGGCTGGCGGCGACCGAGGGCGCGCTCGTCGAGGACGAGGCACTGCTGCGCCTGCCGACGCACGCGATCGCGTTCTCGCCGGCCGAGCAGGCGGCGGCCGAGCGGCTGCTGGCCGCGCTGGCGAGTCCCGCCGTCGCGCCGCCGTCACTAACCGAACTGGCGGCCAACCCGGAGCTGGTGGCGGCGCTGGCGCATCAGGGACGGCTGGTGCGCGTCTCGGAGTCGGCCGCCTTCCTGGCTGACACCTATACCGCCATGGTCGACTGGACGCTGGCGACGATTGACGCGACCGGCAGTATCACGGTGGCCGCCTTTCGCGACCAGTTCAGTACCAGCCGCAAGCACGCGCTGGCCGTGCTGGAGGCGCTCGATCAGCGCCGGATCACCCGCCGGCAGGGCGATGCGCGGGTGCGCTGGTAGGCGCCCGATGGCTTGCCGACGCGGTATCGTGGCGCATAGTCCAACAGCAGCCGGCCAGGCAGACGCGCTGCTGGCGCGTCTGCCCGTGGGGCACGAACTACACCAGCAAGTCTCGATCACGCGTGGCCTCACTGCCGCCTGGATGCCGGCGCCCGTCTCCAGCGAGCCGATCGCCAGCGATCCGGAGCCGGATGCTGCCGCCTTCCTCGGTTCAGACGACCGGCCACCGGTGCTGGTCGTCGAGATCGCTGATACTTCGTTGGCGCTTGATCAGGGTGACAAGCTAACCTTCTATGCCAGCGCACGCATCCCGGCCGACTGGGTCCTGGACCTGAACGCGCAGCTCTTGCATGCCTACGATAGCCCGTCTGGCGACATGTACAGCGGGCACTGTCAGATGACCACGGCTGAGGCGGCTGTCTTGCCATGGCCGGCGGCGCCGGTTCCGGTGCGGGACCTGCTGCCGTAGGTCGGCAGTTCTCACGGGTCATGGGCCGCCGCCTTGGCGACGGCAGATGGCGCCTCGCCGCGCATGAAGATCGTCGGTGCCAGCGCGGCGAGCGCCACGGCGGCAGCGGCCAGATAGACTGTGCCGAAGGCGGCTGCCAGGGCCTCGCCGGTGTGACCCGCCAGCAGCACAGGGAACAGCGCCACGCCGACGGCATCGCCCATGATCGATACCATCGTGAAGACGCCCATGGCGACGCCACGGCGCTCCTCGCCGCTGATGTGCAGGACGATCGCGGCCATGGCCGTCAAGCCGACGCCGGCCATGAAGCCGGTCAGCAGCGCGCCGGGCACGTAGAGCAAGGGTTGCATCGTCGTCGCGGCGGCCCGCAGCACGAGTAGGCCGGCGGTCACGCCGACGAGCGAGGCGGCCGTCACCCGTGGCCCGCTGAACCGGTCGGTCAGACGGCCGCCTGGGATGCCGCTCGCGGCCATGCCCAGCGGGAAGGACGCCAGCAGCCAGCCGGTCTGCGCCGGCTCGAGCGCGAAGACGCGCTGCAAGAGCAGCGGCCCGAGCAGCATGGTGCCGAAGCAGGCGATTGCTTGCAGCAATCCAGTGATGAGAACGGCGACGTAGACGGGCTGGCGCAGCAGCGCCGGCGGCACCAGCGGCCATGGTTGGCGCGCCTCGACCAGGCCGATCGCGACGGCGCCGGCGGCTGTCAAGCCGACCAGGCCGAGCACGGGGAGGGATAGCCAGCCCAACTCCTGGCCCAGCGACAGCGCCGCCAGCAGCGCCAGCACCGTGCCGGTGATCGCCACCGCGCCCGGCGCGTCGAACCGGGCCGGTCTACCGGCCGGCGTCGGCGCGGCGCCGCTACGCCGCAGCAGCAGGAAGACGGCAATCGCGCCGGCCGGCGCGGCGGCGAAGACCGCATGCCAGCCGAGCGCCTGCACAACCAGGCCGCCGAGCGGCGCGCCCAGGATGCCCGCCAGCGACAGGATCATGCGCTGCCGGCCGAGGTGGCGCCCGCGCTGCCGCGCGCCGCCGGCGTTGCCAATCAGCGCTGTGCCGTTCGGATTGAGCGCCGAGGCGCCCGATGCCTGCAGCGCCTGCCCCGCCAGCAACACCGGCAGGCTGCCGGCGACACTGGACAGCGCCGCACCGGCGGCGAAGATGAGCAGGCCGACGCCGAACACGCGCTGGCGACCGAACAGATCGCCTGCCGCGCCCCAGGTGGGCATCAGCACCGCCACTGGCAGCAGATAGGCCAGGATGATCCAGCCAGCCCGCTCGACCCCGACGCCCAGATCGGCCAGCATCGTCGGCACGGCGACATTGACCATCGCATTCGTCAACTGCGACAGCACCATGCCGGCCAGCAGCAGTGGGATCGGCGGGGGGCGCGTGGGTGACACATCGGCCGGCATGGCGGTCCTCACGATCGACAGCCGGCGCAGTCTAGCACGGCGTGGCTGGCCTCAGGCATCGGCCGTGGCGGCCGGCGTACTCGGCATCGGCTCCGGTGGCACGCTGGCACGGGACGCGACCAGCGCACCAGCCAGAACCAGGCCGGCCGCCAGGAGCAGGACGCCGCTGGCGCCAAACCAGGGCAGCGCGACCAGCGCCGACCCGACAAACGGCGCGATCAGCCCCCGCACACCGGCGATGCTGGTGAGCAGCGAGGCATACTCCGACAATCGCTCGCGTGGCGCCAGCCGCATCAGCACATTGATGCCGCCCAGGTCGATGCCGGCCGAGGCGAAGCCCTGGGCCGCCATGCCGGGCGCCAGCAGCCAGACGCTGGGACTGACCAGATAGCTCAGCGGCACCAGCACGCAGCCGGCGAACGACAGCACGACCAGCGTCAGCGGCGGCCAGCGGTCGGCGCGGCGGCCCAGCACCAGATAGCCGGCCAGCCAGGCCGCCGACGTGACGAAGCCGAGCATGCCGATTTCGCTGTAGCTGGCCTGAAACCGGTCGACCAGCAGGATAGGATAGAGCGCGCCCGGCAGCAGCAGGCCGAAGCCCCAGCAGGCCAGACCGGTCGTGTAGACGGCGAAGTGGCGGTCGCGGCGCACGATGCCAACGGTGCCACCGACGCCCATTGCCGGCGGCGCTGGCTCGTCGGCCACCGCCAGGCGGCTCCAGGCCAACGCGCCGGCCACGCCGATCAGCGCCCCTAGCGGCAGGAGGCGATTGGGACCAAGGATGTCGAGCAGGACGCCGGCCACCAGGCTGCCGATCGTCATGCTGCCGGTCAGGCCCAACCGGGTGTACCCAAGCAAGCGACCGCGGCGATCCGGTGGGTAGATGTCTCGCAGCACCTCGAACATCACTGGCGTCACCAGCGATACCAGCACCCAGTGGCCCAGCACCATGCCGGTCAGCGCCAGCGGCGCGGCCGTTACCAGCGCCAGCAGCCAGACACCGCGTGCCAGGCCGATCAGTCGAGCGGCGAGGCGGTGCCGGCCGCGGGATGGGAGCAGGTAGCCGCTCAGGATCGCCAGCATGCTGCCGGCGAATGGCGCTGCCAGCATCGCCGACAGCAGCAGCGCGTCCGCTTCAGCGCGGCGGGCGACCACGGTGGCGAAGTTGAGCGTGAAGACGGTGAACAGGCCGGCGGCAATGCTCGCCAGCATGTCCCAGCGGAAGTTGTGGCGGACCCGCGGCCCGAGGCCGAACAGAAAGCTCATGCCACGGCTCTCCTGCCACATGTCGGCCCGGCGCACGCCGCCACCCCGGCGCGGCGATACTATACGCGGCAGCGGCCGCGCGCGCGTGGAGCGGCGCGGCGGGGTGGCCAGCTCGGGGGCGACGTGAGGGCGGGGGAGCGATGATTGAAGACGAGGTCGGCGCACTTCTGCGCCAGTTGGGATGGACGATCGGCACCGCCGAGACCTGCACCGGTGGCCTGATCGCCCACCGGCTGATCGGCGTGGCCGGCAGCAGCGCCTACGTGCGCGGTGGCGTCGTGGCCTATGCCAACGGCATCAAGGTCAGCCTGTTGGGCATCGCTCCGGCTGTGATCGCCGAGCATGGCGTGGTCAGCGCCACCACGGCGCTGGCGCTGGCGCTGGCGGCACGCACCGCCCTCGGCGTCGATCTCGGCCTGGCGACGACGGGTATTGCCGGACCGGCCGATCCTGCTCGGCGCAGCCGCAAGCCAGTCGGCCTGGTGTACGTGGCCGCGGCATGGCCGGCCGGCAGCCGGGTCGAGGAGCATCAGTGGCCGGCTCAGGACCGCCGCGCCAACATGGCCGCCAGCGCCGAGGCTGCCTTGCGGCTGGCGGCAGCGGTGGCGCGGGAGGCGCTGGCCGGCCCGCGTTGACAGGCCTCCGCCCTTCCGTATACTTCCTCACCGGCGGGCCGGCCCGCCGGTCGTGGTCGGCCGAGCGGTCAGCCGGGAAGGGTCGCCCAGATAAAGGATGTGGGGTGGACGTCTCGTTTGTGACCGATCCGCTGCGGGCTGATCTTCGGCGCGTCGAGGAGAAGGTGCGGGAAGCAGCGGCGGTGGAGTATCCGCTGCTGGCCAGCCTGTTGAACGCCTTGATCGCCGCCGGCGGCAAGCAGTTGCGGCCGGCCATGCTGCTCCTGGCGGCCAAGATGTACTCCTACCCGTTCGACCTGTTGCTGCCGGCGGCGGCTGGCGTGCAGATGCTGCACACGGCCACCCTCATCCACGACGATGTGATCGACCAGGCCGGCCTGCGCCGGGGCAAGCCGACGCTCAACTCTGCTTTCTCGACCGGGACGGTCATTCTGGTCGGGGATTTCCTGTTCGCCAAGTCGGCCAGTCTCGCGTCCGAACCGAACAACGTGCGCGTCATGCGGGCCTTTGCCAACTCGCTGGCGGCGATCTGCAACGGCCAGTTGGCCGAGATCTTCCGGGCCGGCAGCTTCGACCAGACGCGGGCTGACTACGAGCAGCGCATCTACGGCAAGACAGCGGCGCTGTTCGAGCTGGCGCTGGAGATCGGCGCCGAGTTGGGCGGGGCGCCGACCGCCGATGTCGATACGCTGCGCGCCTACGGCCGCAACATCGGTCTGGCCTTCCAGGTGATCGACGACGTGCTGGACTTTGAGGCCACCACCGAAATCCTTGGCAAGCCGGCCGGCAACGATCTGCGGCAGGGCACGATCACGCTGCCGGTGCTGCTGTACATGGAGCAGTGCGGTGGTCGCGGCGACGGCGCCGATCTAGTGCGGCGCGTCGCCGAGAGCCGCGACGCAACAGCGGCCGAGCAGCAGACCGCAGTCAATGTGATCCGCGCCTCGGGAGTGCTGAATGACGCCTGCGCCGAGGCTGAACGCTACAGCGCGCTGGCCAAGGAGTGCCTCGCCGGTGTGCCTGCTACCGAGAGCCGCGATCTGCTGGTGCGCCTGGCGGATGTGGCGCTCCAGCGCGCCTACTAGCGGCGACATGGGCAGAGAGGTGATCGGCGCGCGTCGCATCGGTGGCCGGCTGGGTGGCTGGCTGCGGGTGCTGGCGGTCGTCATCTGCCTGGCCGGACTGCTGCCACCCGGCGCGGCGGCTAACCCCGCGCCGGTGTATCGGATCGAGCGGGGGCTGAGCCTGCCGGTCGCCGGGCCGGTGGAGCTGGCGCTCTCAGGATCGACGCTGATCTGGCAGGAGATGGGGCCGGATGGTCTGAGCCGACTGGTGGGCCTGGATCTGCGCACCAGCCGTCGCCTGCCCCTGCCGCCACCCATCGGCGGCCAGCGTCAGCCGGCGGTCAGCGGCGCGCTGGCTGCCTGGATCGAGATGGACCACGTCACCGCCTCGCCGGTGCTGATGGCCTATGACTTCGAGCGCCAGCACCGGACGCCGATCACGGGACCGGGCGCGCAGCCTTCGCGCCCGGCCGTCGACGGGGCGATCATCGTCTGGCGGGACCGCCGCGACGGGCAGCCGGTCGTGCTTAGCTACGATATGGTGGCCGGCGTCGAGGACATCATCGCCCGAGGCGCGATCGCCTATGGACCGCCATCGATCAGCGGGCCACTGGTCGTCTGGGAGGAATACGGCGGCGACTCCTGGGATGTGATGGTCCACGATCGCGGCACGCACCAAACGACGGTGCTGGCCGGCGGACCCGATGATCAGGTCTGGCCGCGCGTGGCCGGTCGCCGCGTCATCTACGAGCAGCGTGGCGCCACCGGTGGACCGCCGAGCCTGCGGCTGGTGACGGTCGGCGGCGGGCCGGCCGTGACGCTGACCGACCAGCACCTGGTCGCCGCGCCCAGCATCGCCGGCCACCTCGTCGTCTGGGAAGACTGGCGTGACGGTGTCTCGGGCGTATTCGTCTACGACGCCGAGCGGCGCGTCGAGCAGGCCGTCACGCGGTCGGAGCAGGCGCGCCGGCCGATCGTCGATGGCCAGACCGTCGCCTGGGTCAACCAGAACCCGTTTGGCGCGCTGATCGCGGTCGCCACCCTCGCCACCATCTTGCCGACAGAGCGCCGCGACCCCCCACTCCAGGCCGATCCGAACGTCATCTACTTCCCCGAAACGGGCCACACGATCGGTTACGGGTTCAAGACATTCTGGCAGCAGCAGGGAGGGCTGCTCGTCTTCGGCTACCCGCTGACGGCCGAGTTCGTCGAGCCGGCGCCGGAGTCCGGCCAGCCGCGCACCGTGCAGTACTTCGAGCGGTTCAAGCTGGAGTACCACGCGAACGAGCCGGACCCGGCCCGGCAGGTCAAGATCGCGCGCCTGGGCGCCGAGTGGCTGGCCGGTCGGGAACCGCCGCGCCTGCCACCAGTCGACAGTGGCGGAGACCGGCGTTACTTCCGGGAAACCGGCCACACGCTGGCTGCTGGCTTCGGTGACTTCTGGGATGAGCACGATGGCCTGCGCCTGCTCGGGTTCCCGATCACCGAGGAGATGAGCGAAGGTGGCCGGACGGTGCAGTACTTCGAGCGCGGCCGGCTCGAGTTCCATCCCGAGGCGCCCGACAACCAGCGCGTGGCGATTGGGCTGCTGGGGCGTGACGTGCTGATCGCGCGCGGCTGGCTGCCGGGCGCACCGCCGGTGCGGACCGAGCCGGGCCGGCGCCCGCGCTGAGGTGGTATCCTGTGGCGGGTCGTGACGGGCGCGACGCAATACCAGGCACGCGGGAGGCCGGGATGGGTCGGTACGGCATTCTGCTCGGGTGCGTGGTCACGGCGATCCTCTTGCTGATCATCGGCTTCGTCACCGATGTGGTCGCTGGCTTCAGCACCTTCACCGACCATCTGCGGTCGATCCCGCTGGTGCTGGCCACCTTCACGCCGTGGGTCGCCTTCTTCCTGATCATTGCCGGCATCTGGGCAACCTTCATCGACGGCTTCTTCCGCCGCTTCAATGGCGACCCGGAGCAGGGGATCGCCCACGAGCTAGCGCACGACAACAATACCGCCGCGGCCGTGCTGCTGACGGTGCCAATCGGGATCATGGCCG
>JADLAZ010000014.1 GCA_020849725.1 Chloroflexota bacterium | reverse complement strand
CGATGATCTGGTCGCGCTGCTGGAGCACGAGCCGGATCAGGTCGTCGCGGCTGGCGTGGTAGAGGTCCATGTCGCCCAGCCTACCTCACCCGGCCTACTCTGAACAGTTACCACGGACCATCCGGCCGCGTTTGCCCGAGCCGGCGCGACCGCCTATACTTCATGGGATCGTGCCCTTGCCGGTCCGGTGAGGTGGAGCACGGGGAGGGACCAGCAGTCATGGCTGTCCAGCCGATCGTCATCGATACGCAGATCAATATTGCCCACCTCCTGAAAGGGTCGGTCGGCAGCGCCCAACGGGTTCGGGTCGTGGTGTCGGTACTGTCGCTTGGCGAAGCTCGAGAGGCTCGCTCGCTGGCGGGCGACCTGAAGCTGACGCGCCTCAATCACGGTTTGCTCGTGGTGGGCGACCTGACGGCAACGGTCGAGTTAACCTGCATGCGTTGCCTCGAGGAATACATGCAGCCGATTGCGTTCCGCCTGGAGGAGGAGTTCCGCCCCACCATCGACCTGGCTTCGGGCGCGGCCGTGGCCTACCACGGCCGCGACGCCGAGGGTGACTACTTCCTCATTGGGGATGATCACGTCCTCGATCTAACCGAGGCGTTGCGTCAGGCCGCCTGGCTGGCGGCGCCGATGGTGCCGCGCTGCCGCGACGACTGCCCCGGCCTTGCTCCTGCCAACGAGGGTACCGCTGCGGGCACGGCCGCCGTCGACGATCGCCTGGCGGTCCTGAGCCGGCTGCTTGATCCGGCCGATGATCACCAGTCTCCCTCGTCGCCGCTGGTCCGCTAACCGGCCCTGATCTCGACGCCGCGCCGCCGACATGCTATCGTAGTCGGTGGAAAGTGATGAGCGCCGCCAGGCGCTGAGGAGAAAACGACCAGCATGGGTGCTCTGCCGAAACGACGCATTTCTAGTTCCCGCCAGGGCCACCGACGTGCGGGTCACCGCGTTGCCCTGCCGCACCTGGTCGCCTGTCCGCGCTGCCAGGAATTGCGGGTCTCGCACCACGTCTGTCCAAACTGTGGCACCTACCGTGATGTGACCGTCATCGTCCGCAAGGAGCGGCCGCCGCGCGCCGAGGCGTAGAGGACGGACAACCGCTGACCGAGGTCGCGGCTTCTTGCCGGCCCAGCCGTCGCTGGCGCGCGGTGGCCAGGGCGCCGGTGCGTGACCTCTGGGGACGAGCGCCGATCACGCGGAGGGCGGTGTGGGACGGTACGCGGCGATCACCGGCTGGGGCATGGCGGTCCCAGCACGACGGATGACCAATCACGACCTGGCGCAGATCGTCGAGACATCTGACGAATGGATCCGGGAGCGCACCGGCATTGGCGCGCGCTACGTGGCCGGTCCCGACGAGACGTCGGCCACGCTCGGCGCGGCCGCCGCGCGACTGGCACTGGCCATGGCCGGCGTGGCCGCCGATACGCTAGACCTGATCGTCTGCGCCACCTCGACCCCGGACCACCTGGCGATGCCATCCACCGCCTGCCTGATCCAGCACGCGCTCGGCGCGGCGCGCGCGGCTGCCTTTGACGTGTCGGCGGCCTGCACCGGCTTCGTCTATGGGTTGGCGGTCGGCAGCCAGTTCATCGCCAGCGGTGTGTACCGCTCAGTGCTGGTCATCGGCGCCGACACGCTCACCCGGTTCCTCGACTGGGCCGATCGCGGCACGTGCGTCTTGTTTGGCGATGGCGCCGGCGCCGTCCTGCTCACCGCAAGTTCTGCCCCGGCTGGCCTGCTGGGCCTGTCGCTGGGCGCCGACGGGAGCAAGGCCGGCCTGCTGCTGGTGCCGGCCGGTGGCGGACGGCAACCGCTGAACGCCGATCTGCTCGGCACCAGCGCCCAGTACCTTCAGATGAACGGCCGCGAGATCTACCGCTTCGGCGTTCGCACGATGGTGGACGCGATCACGGCTGCCATCACTGCCGCCGACCTGCCGCTGGCCGATATCGATCTGCTGGTGCCGCACCAGGCCAACAGCCGCATCATCCTGTCGGCAGCCGAGGCGCTGGGCGTGCCGCGGGAGCGCGTGATGCTCAACATCGAGCGCTATGGCAACACCTCGGCGGCGTCGATCCCAATCGCGCTGTGCGAGGCGGCCGCCACCGGCCGGCTCGCACCGGGCGACGACATCGTCATCGTCGGCATGGGCGGTGGGCTGACCTGGGGCGCCGGTGTGCTGCGCTGGACCCAGCAGCCGGCCGCGCCGGTCGTGGCCACCGGGCGACTGGCCCAGCAGCCCGTCCTGGCGGGCGAATGAGTACGGCGGTGACCGGCGCAGCCTGGGTCTTTCCGGGCCAAGGCTCGCAGACGGTCGGCATGGGTCGCGCGCTGGCGGCGGCCGAGCCGGCGATCGCCGCGCTCTTTCGGCTCGCCGACGACACGCTCGGATGGCCACTGAGCGAGACGATTTTCGCCGGCCCGGCCGAGGCTCTCCAGCAGACCGACATCCAGCAGCCGGCCATCGTCGTTACCAGCGTGGCCTATTTCGATGCGCTCCAGCGCCGGGGCAGCCTGTCGCCGGCCACCGTCGTCGCTGGGCACAGCCTGGGCCAGTACAGCGCCCTGGTCGCCACCGGAGCGCTGGCGCTACCCGACGCCCTTCGCCTCGTCACCGAGCGCGGCCGTCTAATGCAAGCGCACGGCCAGGGCGCGATGGCGGCCATCCTCAATCTCGCGCCGGAGGCGGTGGCGGAGGTGGCCGCCGAGGCCGGCGCCGAGGTGGCCAACGTCAATGCACCGGGCCAGATCACGATCAGTGGCCGCGTCGAGGCCGTCGCCCGAGCGATGACGTTGGCGCAGACCCGCGGTGCGCGCAAGGTCGTGCCGCTGGCGGTCAGCGCCGCCTTCCACTCATCGCTGATGCTGCCGGTGGTGGAGGGGTTGGCGCCACTGGTTGAGGCCGTGGACCTGAGCGCACCCCGATTGCCGGTACTCAGCAACGTCGATGCCCGGCCGCTGACGACAGCGGCCGACGTGCGGCGCGAGTTGCTCGACCACATCTGCGCCCCGGTCCAGTGGGTTGCGACCATCGAAGCGATGCTGGCGCGTGGTGTGACGACGTTCGTAGAGATCGGGCCGGGTCGGGTACTGAGCGGGCTGGTGCGCCGGATCAGCCGCGATGCGACGCTAGGCGACGCCGAGTCGTTGCTGGGGTAGACTGGCGCTACCGGCCACGAACGCGGCGGGGACTCCGATGCGCCCGCGCGCCCCAGATCATGATGAAGGGAAGTCGCATGAGTTCAGGTCGGGTGGCGCTGGTCACCGGCAGTTCGCGCGGCATTGGTCGCGCGGTCGCCCTGCGCCTGGCCCGCGACGGCGCGTCGGTCATTGTCAACTACCGCACCAGCGAGGTGGCCGCCCAGGCGGTGGTGGAGGAGATCGGCCAGCTCGGCAGCACCGCCATCGCCGTGGCCGGTGACGTGACCGAGCCAGAGGCCGCCGACCGGTTGGTGGAGGCCGCACTTGACCGCTTCGGCCGTCTGGATGTGCTGGTCGCCAACGCCGGCATCACCCGCGACATGCTGACGCTGCGCATGAGCGACGGCGACTGGGCGGCGGTCGTGGACACGAACCTGACCAGCGTCTTCCGCTGCTGCCGCGCGGCGCTGCGGCCGATGCTGCGGCAGCGCTCGGGCCGCATCGTGACGATCAGTTCTGTCATCGGCCTGGCGGGCAATGCCGGTCAGGCCAACTATGCCGCGGCCAAGGCCGGCGTCGTCGGGCTGACCAAGAGCCTGGCGCGCGAGTTTGGCTCGCGGTCGATCACCGTCAACGCCGTCGCGCCTGGCTTCATCGAGACAGAGCTGACCGGCGTACTGTCGGAGGCGATCAAGCAGCGCGCCATTGAGATGATTCCGCTCGGCCACCTCGGCACACCAGAAGATATCGCCGAGGCTGTCGCGTTCCTGGCCTCGCCGGCCGCCCGCTACATCACCGGCCACGTTCTCACCGTCGACGGCGGCATGTACATGATGTGAGCGACGCGCGGGTGCGGCGCCCTCATCACCCGCGCGCCAAACGCTAGACGGCGTAGCGCCGCCAGGCCGCGCCAGCGGCGACACCGACTAGCAGTGCCAGCCCGGCGCCGACCATCGCCAGATCGGCCAGCGGATCGGCGGCCATGCCACCGCCGCCGGTCCGGGGCAGGGCGACTGCCGCCCCTTGAACGACGAGCGTGCCCTTCATCATGGCCGGATGCACCGTGCAGAGATAGGTGTACGTGCCCGGCGCCGTGGCTGTGTAGGTGAAGGACTGGCCGTTGGCCATGCGCCGCGGCGATGAGAAGGCGCCATTGTCGGCGGTCACATCGTGCGGCCGGTTGCCGGCGTGGGTCCAAACCACCCGATCGCCGGTGGCGACGGTCACAGTCGCCGGCTCGAAGAAGTTGTCCCCCATCGTGACTGCGACATCTTTGGCCTGGACCACGGCAGCCGAGCCGACCATCACGATCAGCATCGCCAGCACCGCCAGGCTCCGCGACAGGACCGTCCATCGACCACGCCACGCCATGCTGAATCCTCCGCGCTACGCCGAACGTCCCGTTCCCCCGTGGGAGCATGGCAGGGATACGGTGGCCGGCCCGGCGGTGGATGCATGGTTGCTGCTATGATGGAGCCGTGTCGCACTTTGGTTGACAATGACCGGTATCGACCGAACGCGAGGCGCCGATGGCCTACCAAAGCCCGCCCCTGTCGCGCTCGCTGATCGGGTCACCGCTGCAGCGGCGGCCGGTCGGCTGCCTGTTCTGGTCGGGCATCCTCGTGCTGTCGGCGTTGGCGCTGCTCTCCCACGCCCAGATCTGGCTGCAGGAGCCGACCGGCGCCGTGCTCGTCTTTATGGGCACGATCGCCCTGGCGACCGTCGTCGCGCTGCCAGTCCTCTGGCTGCTGCGCCTCCTCGACCGCCTGGAGCGCGAGCCGATGCCGCTCTTCATCGGGTCGCTCCTGTGGGGCGCGATCATCAGCACCGGTCTGTCCGGTCTACTCAACTCCCTGGGCGCGGTCGCGCTAACGCAGAGTTTCCGCCTGCGCGGCGACGATGGCGAGTCCCTGGGCCGGCTGCTGACGGCGACCCTGGTCGCACCGCCGGTGGAGGAGGCGGCCAAGGGGCTGGGCATCTTGCTGCTGTTCTGGTTCTTGCGCGCCGAGTTCGATAACTTGCGCGACGGCCTCATCTATGGCAGCCTGGTCGGACTGGGCTTCAACATCGCCGAGACGGCGCTGTACGTGATGCATGGTTATGTCGAGACTGGCGCCGCGCCGCTCGGTCAGCAACTCGCCGTGCGCTTCGTCTTTCTCGGCCTCAACGGCCATCTGATTTTCAGCGCACTCTTCGGCGCCGGTCTCGGGCTGGCGCGGCAGACGAGCCGCCGCTGGCTGCGCCTGGTCTCGCCGCTGGTCGGCTATGGCCTGGCCGTCCTGGCGCACGCACTCAGCAATTCGCTGGGTGTGCTTCTGTTTACCGCTATCGTCAGTGGCCTTGGCTTCGGTAGCGCCGACGACTTCGCTGATGTGCCGGTGGCATCGGCGTGGTTCGCGGCGGTGATCGCCGACCTCATCAGTGCCGGTTGGGTCTATATCGTCCTGGGCATCCTGCTGGGGCTGAGCGCCCGCTGGGAGCGAGCCATCATCCGCCTGTTTCTCGCCGACGAGGTCGGCACGGCCGTGACCGCCGCCGAATACGCCGCCATCAAGCAGACGATCCCGATCCTGAATGTGCCGGCGTTCGCGCGCTCGAGTCGTGGCATTG
>JADLAZ010000013.1 GCA_020849725.1 Chloroflexota bacterium | reverse complement strand
TGCTGATCTGCCTCGGCTCAGCGCTCTTCATGATCACTGGTGAACTCGTCACGCGGCAGTTTGTGACGCTGTCGCCAGCGCCGGACCCGACCCGCATCGGCTCGACGATCGTCACCGGCGTCGGATTCTTGGGCGCCGGCATCATCTTCCAGGGTCACGGGCGCGTCCGCAACCTGACCACTGCCGCGACGATCTGGGTCATCGCCGCCATTGGCATGCTCGCCGGCGCCGGCATCTACATCGTCGCCACCACCGCGACTGTTATCACGCTGCTGGTGCTGACGGTGCTGACGCGCCTGGAAGACTGGATGGTGCAGCGCGGCATTGCCGCGTCTGATGAGAGCGCCAACGCCACTGAGACACCGGCCGGTCCGCCCCCGGGCGCCTGAGCGCCCGCGCCGCCGGTCAGTCCTCTCGCTCGAGCAGGCGTCTGGCCTCCGCAAGCTGCGCCCGTTGCTCGTCACTCATCGTCGGATAGCGCGGGCTAAGCTCCTCCAGCCGCAGGCCGAGCACCGCCGCCACACCCAACCGGGTGAACCACTTGGCGTCGGCCGGGATGATGTACCAGGGCGCCCAGGGTGTGCTGGTGTGAGCGAACACCTCCTCATAGGCGGCCATGTACTCGTCCCAGTGGGCGCGATCACGCACGTCGGCGAGCGAGAACTTCCAGTTCTTCTCCGGCCGGTCGATTCGGTCGAGGAAGCGCTGCTTTTGCTCCTGCCGGGAGACATTCAGGAAGAGCTTGACGACAACAGTGCCGTTGTCGACCAGGTATTTTTCGAAATTATTGATCTCGCTGAACCGTCGCTGCCAGATGTCTGCGCTCGTGGTTGTGGCTGGTAGGCGCTGCGCGTCCAGGAGCTCCTGATGCACCCGAACGACCAGCACCTCCTCGTAGTAGGAGCGGTTGAAGATGCCGATGTGGCCGCGCGCGGGCAACACCCGAACGGCGCGCCAGAGATAGTCGTGGTCCAATTCCTCGACCGAGGGCGCCTGGAAGCTGAAGACCTGACAGCCTTGCGGGTTGAAGCCGCCCATGACGTGCTTGATGACGCTGTCCTTGCCGGCCGCATCCATCGCTTGCACGATCACCAGCACAGCGTAGGTATTCTGAGCATACAGGCGGTCCTGGTACTCAGCCAGCCGCACCAGGCCTTGCCGCAAGAGGGTCACACCCTTGCTCTTGTCGAGGAAATCGGCAGTATAGCCAGGATCGTAGTCTTTGCGGAGCGAGACCTTCTTCCCTGGCGGCACGAGGAACGGCTCGATAATGCGCCGGGCCCGCGGCAGGTTAACGCTCATGGCGCCTGTCTCCCCTCCCACAGCGCGGTCCGGCGCGGCGGCTACCAGTCGGCAACGCTGCCATCCTGCTCGTAGAAGTGCTCGCCGCCCAACTCCTCCGTGTAGGCTGACATGTGGGCGATCTCCTTCTCGTCAACCTCGACACCCAGGCCGGGCACGGTCGGCAGCTCCATGTAGCCGTCCTTGAGCTGCCAGGCCAATTGCACCGGCCCCTGCAGTTGCTGTGGGCCGATCGACTCCTGGATCAGGAAGTTGGGCGTGGCTGCATCGACGTGCAGGCAGGCGCTGAGGGCGACCGCGCCGATGGCGCAGTGCGGCATGGTGTGGATGTAGTAGACCTCGGCCATGGCGGCGATGCGGCGCAGCTCGCTGATGCCGCCGGCGTGCGAGCCGTCCGGCTGGATGTAGGCGCAGGCCTGCTGCTCCAGCACGCGCCGGAACTCCCAGCGACTGAGCAGCCGCTCGCCGGTGGCGATCGGGACCGGTACCCTGTCCGCCACCAGCTTAAGCGCATCGATGTTGTCCTGCGGCACCGGTTCTTCAACGAACATCGGACGCATGCCCACCAATTGGTGAATGACCTCCACCGCCAGGCCCGGCGTCATCTTGCCGTGGAAGTCGAAGGCCAGCTCGACCTCCGGGCCGACCCACTCGCGCATGAGATTGGCGATGGCGATGAACTCGTCGACGCGGGCCGGCGGCTCATGCGCCCGCCACTTGCCGACCGGGCCGGACTTGAAGGCCGTGTAGCCGCCGATGCGCTGCAACTCCTCCAGCCAGTATTTGGCACGGGCCAGGCTCTCATCGCTGCGGTCGCGGACGCCCCAGTGAGCGTAAACCCGCACCCGGTCGCGCGTCGGCCCGCCGAGCAGCGCGTAGACCGGCGCACCGTAGTGCTTGCCGGCAATGTCCCACAGCGCCTGGTCGATGCCCGACAGCGCACTCATCAGCACGTTGCCGCCACGAAAGAAAGCTGACCGGTAGATGTGCTGCCAGTGGTGCTCGATGCGCAGTGGATCCTTGCCGATCAGGTAGTCGGCCAGCTCGTCGACGGCGGCCATCGTACTCCTCGGCTTGCCCTCCAGTGTCGTCTCGCCCCAGCCAACCAGTCCAGTGTCGGTCGTGACCTTGACCAGGCGCATCCGCGGCCGAGGAAAGTACTGCTCGATGCGAGCGATTTTCACCGGAACCCCTCCTGCTATCGCGGTGTGTGTCGCGACGCGGCCAATCCTATCATGCCCTCCGCTCAGACCGGGCCGACGAACACGCCAGCGGCGGCAGCCAGTCCGATCGCCCGGCGTGGGTCGATAACGCGCGGCCCGCGCGCTGTCACGCGCAGCCAGATCGTCTCGCCCGGCGACACCTCCAGGTCGCGCTCGCCATCGAGCGCCAGCACCCAGGCCATCTCCCGGCGCAGCGCGATCGCCTCACCCTCGGCCAGGCAGCGGCGCTCAGATACCCGGACAGTGTCGATCAGGCCCGGCGCCAGTGGCGCCGTCACTGCCTGCCCAGTCGCGCCGAGGCGCAAGGACAGGCCCTGACCGACCGGCAGCGGCGCGTCGAGCAAATGCGCGCCGATGGACGACATGCCGACCGCACCCGGCTCGGCGCGCGCCAGCACCAGATGCGTCACTCGCCGCAGATCCAGGATCGCCCGCGCGCCGATGAACCACTCATCGATAGCGGCGGCATCGACCAGCGCCAGATCGTCGAGCGGCGCATCCGGGGCCGGCGGCTCGACGCCGCGCACGATCTCAATGCGCGGCGTCGGCGTGATGGCGGCATCGGCCCGGCCAGTGGCGACCAGCCCAGCGGCGATGCCGCCGATCGTCGCCTCGATCAGGATCGGAAAGACGTTGTTGGTGCCGGTCGATAACGGTAGCAGCGGCGTCGTGGGACCGGCCTTGGCGACCGCCCGGTTGGTGCCGTCGCCGCCGAGTGTCACCAGGCAGCACACGCCGGCCGCGCCCATCGCAACGGCGGCGCGGGTCGAGTCGTCCTGAGTGAACTCAACCGGCATGTCCAGCAGACGGACGTCCAGGTCGAGCCGCAACCCGTCAAGCGCCCGCGGCCCGATGCCATATGAGTCGGGCATGAGCCAGGCCCGCTCGACGCCGGTGGCGGCCAGCCCGGCCAGCAGCCGCCGGACGATGCGCACTTTCTCGTCGTTGCCGAAGACGGACGCCTGCGTCGTCAGGCGGCGGATGTCCTGGCCGGAGGCGGGGTTGGCGATGATGCCGACACTGATCATGCGCGCATCATACGCGGGACGACGCGCCGGGGAAAGCGGCCAGGCAGCGGTGGGACGTAGAGTCGAGGGCTAGAGGCCGAGCGCGGCGGCGGCATTGTCGCGGAACAGGCTACCCTCGCGGATGTAGCGGCGCACCATCAGCACCGACCGGTGCCCTGTCTGGGCCATGATGGCGCGCTCACCGGCGCCCGCCTGCGCAGCGGCAGTGGCCAGGCCGGCGCGCAGGCTGTGACCACCGTAGGGCGCGGGGTCGAGACCAGCGCCGAGGGCGGCGCGCTTCACGATCAGCGCCACACTCTGATCGGTCAGGCGCGTGGTGCGCAGCGTATCGTAGCGGGTCACCGGCCGAAACACTGGCCCGCGGCTGATGTCGCCGATCGCCAGCCAGTCAGTGTAGGCCCGCAGCGGACAGGTCAGCGGATACGTGCCGGCGGGCAGCCCAACCAGCCGACCGTGGCCCTCCTGGTCAGTCTTGGAGCGGCGAATGGTGATGGTCAGGCCCTCCCGACCGCGCCGCACATCGGTCACGTCGAGTGCCACCAACTCCGAGCGGCGAAAGCCGCCAGCGAAGCCGATGAGCAGCAGCGCCCGGTCGCGCGCGCCGGCCAGGCCGTCCGGCAGACACTCGACCATCCGGCGCACGTCGGCCGTCAGCAGCGGCGCCTTGCCAGACGGCGCGGCGCCCAACTCGCGGCGGATGCCGCGCCAGACGACGTCGGCCGGGGTGCGGCGCACCGGCGAGTCCTCGCCAGCATCGCGGTGGGCGCGGGCAATGGCGGCCAGCCGGCGGGCGAGCGTGGCCACCTTCGGCCGGTCCGGTTCGGGGCGGCCGGCCAGATCGGCCAGGTAGAGCGCGACCGTCTCCGGCGCGGCCGGCAACGCCGGCAGGCCGTGCCCGTCGCACCAGGTCGAGAAGTGACGCCAGTCATGGCGGTAGGCACGGCGCGTGCTGGCGGCGCGGGCGCGCTCAGCGAACTCTCGGGCGCGCTCGGCCGTCGAGCCGAGGCGGGCGCGCAACTCCGCAGCGACGACCGCTATCTCGGCCACCGGCCCGATCGCGCTATCCATGCTGCTCACGAACGCTGCCTCACTGGGTTCCCCGGGACGACGACCGTCGCCTCATGCCGGAAACGGCGCAGGCGCGGGCCGGTTGCTGCGCGATTGACCGTGTCGCTACCGGATCAAGTGGACAAAGCCAGCGGCCTGAGCGGCCTCCTCGTCGGAGAAGCAGGCGACCGGCTCGACATCGCCATAGTCGCGGTCGCCGGGCGTGTAGTAGACCTTCTCCCCTTTGTGCTGGCCGCGCGCCGGGATGTCCGCTTTCACCGGAAAGCCCTTCGGACAGATCTTGCCACTGGCGGCCACCCGCACCGGCACTGCCGTCGGCCGGGGCGTCGGGCGCCCACCCGTGCCGGCCGGTGTCGCCGGCACAGCCGGCGCGGGCTGGCCACCGGCCGGCGGCAGCACCACCGGCGCGTTCGGCGCCGTCATGGTTGGCGAGGACACGCCGGCTGATACGGCCGCCGTGGCGGTGGGTGGGGCACTGGCCTGGCCCGGCACGCTCGTGGCCGTCGGCCAGGGCGCCTTGGTCGGCCAAGGGGTGTGGCTCGGCCGGGGTGTATTCGGCGGGCGCGGGGTATTGGGCGGGCGCGGTGTGTTCGTCGGCCGGGGCGTCTGGCTCGGGCGTGGCGTCGGCGATGGCTGGAGCGGACCCGGCGCGATGGCTCCGCTCGCGCCGGGGGTCGGCGGCGTCGCGGCGCGCGTCGAGCGTGGCGTGGGCATGGTCGGCGATGCCGTCGGCACGGCGGTCACCCGCGGGCGCGGCGTCGGCGATGGCTCGCTGGGCAGGGCCGGCAGCGCCAACCCGCCGCAGCCGGCCAGCAGCAGCGCCAGCAGCAGCGGCAGGACGACCCACCAGCACGGCCCACGGCCCGGAGCCGGCGGCCGGATCGCCGGGCGGTCCATACCGGCTGCGGGATCGGTCGACACGCGGTCTCCTCGTCTGCCTTGCCTCGCGCCGTGCGGCTGGAATCGGACCACCGGCGGACACCGCATTCGAACCCGACCGACCAGCGCCCGCACTCTGTCTACGCCCGGCCGCGATGAGGCATCACGCACCCATGGTCGCGCCGGCCCCGCCGCGGGACCATAGGCGGAAGCATGACGGCCTTCCGTGGGCGAACGTGGGCACATGTGGGCGTATATTGACGGTGCCCTGATCCGACGCTGCGAGGAGGCTTTCGATGACGCCCACCACACTCCTTCCCCCGCTGATCGAGCGCTTGCTTGACCCGGCCGCCTATCCACACCCGGTCGAGGCGGTGACGCTGCTCCAGACCCACGTGTCATTCATCCTGTTGGCCGGTCCCTACGCCTACAAGATCAAGAAGCCGGTCGACATGGGCTTTCTGGACTTCACCAGCCTGGCCGACCGCGAGCGCTTCTGCCGACGCGAGTTGGCCCTCAATCGGCGGCTCTGCCCGGCGATCTACCTGGCCGTCGTGCCGATCACCGACATGGGCGGCCTGACGCGCATCAGTGGTGAAGGGCCGCCGGTGGAGTGGACAGTGCAGATGCGCCGGTTGCCGGCCGAGCGCATGCTGCCAACGCTGTTGGCCATGGACGCGGTCGCGCCGGTCGACGTCGCCCGCATCGCCGAGCGGCTGGCCGCCTTTCATGCCGAGGCAGCCACCGGCGGGGAGATCGACGACTACGGCACACCGGCGCTGATCCGGCGCAACGTGGAGGAGAATTTCGCCCAGTTGCAGCCGTTCGTCGGGCAGACGCTGCCGCCCGGCCATGCGCGGCGGCTGACGGATGCAGCCGGCGCCTTCCTGCGGGACCATCCGGGCCTGTTCGCCGACCGCATCCGGCGGCGCCACATCCGCGACTGTCATGGCGACGTTCATGCCGGCAGCATCTGTCTGACCGACGACCTGGCCATCTTCGACTGCATCGAGTTCAACGACCGCTTCCGCTACAGCGACGTGGCGGCTGAGGTGGCGTTCCTGGCGATGGACCTCGACCACTACGGCCGCGCCGACCTGGCCTGGGCATTCGTGGCCGCCTACGAGCGCGCGGCGGACGATCACGGGCTGGCGTCGTTGCTTGACTTCTACAAGACGTATCGGGCGGTCGTGCGCGGCAAGGTCGAGAGCTTCCGCAGCGCCCAGTCCAGCGTCCCGGCGCCGGAGCGGGCGGCGGCAGCGGCGGCGGCGCGGGAGTATTTCGACCTGGCCTTCGCCTATGCCGGCGGTGTGGCGCGGCCGGCGCTGCTGATTACCTGCGGCCTGATGGGCACCGGCAAGACGGCGCTGGCCGACGCACTGGCCCGGCGGCTGGCGCTCGTCCATCTGACGGCCGACGCCACCCGCAAGCGCCTGGTCGGCCTGCGGCCGACCGATCACGCCTATACCGCGTTCGGGCAGGGCCTGTACTCACCGGAGATGAGCCGCCGCACCTATGATGCACTGCTGGCCGACGCGTACACCTGGCTCAGCCGCGGCTGCTCCGTCATCATCGACGCCTCGTTCAAGCGCGCCAGTGAGCGGGCGCGGGCGCGCGCACTGGCGGCATCGCTCGACGTGCCGTTCGCGGCGATCGAGTGCGTCTGCCCGGCGGATGTCGTGCGCCAGCGCGTCACCGATCGGCTGACCGTGCCGGGCACCGTGTCAGACGCGCGCTGGGACCTGTACGCGGCCCAGCGCGCCGACTTCGACCCGGTTGTCGAGTTGCGCCCGGACGAGCATCTGCTCGTCGACACGACGGCCCCGCACGAGACCTGCGCCGAGCAGGTGCGCGCCTGGCTGGCCGGCGAGGCCGGCCGCTGGCAGCAGGAGCCGATCCGCGCCGGTCGGACGACGAAGTAATGAGTGACGAGCAATAGATACTTTCTCACTCATCGCTCATCACTCGTTATCGGACGAGGGTGAGAAACTCGGCGCGGGTCTTCTCGTCATCACGGAAGCGGCCGAGCAAGCAACTGGTGACGGTGGTGCTGTTCTGCTTCTGAATGCCACGCATCATCATGCACAGGTGCGCGGCATCGAGGACGACGGCCACCCCGACCGGTTGGAGCACCTCCTGGAGCGTCTCGGCGATCTGCGTCGTCAGCCGCTCCTGCACCTGGAGGCGACGGGCAAAGATCTCGACCAGGCGCGGCAGCTTCGACAGCCCGACGATGCGGCCATTGGGGATGTAGGCGATGTGTGCCGTGCCGAAGAACGGCAGCAGATGATGCTCGCACAGTGAGTAGAACTCGATGTCTTTGACGACGACCATCTCGTCGTAGGCTTCCTCGAAGAGCGCGCTTTCCAGCACGGCGCGCGGATTCTGCTGGTAGCCCTGGGTGAGAAAGGCCAGGCTCTTGCGCACCCGCTTCGGGGTATCGAGCAGGCCCTCGCGCTGTGGGTTCTCGCCGATCTCGCCCAGCAGGGCGCGGACGTGGTTCTCGGCATCATACGCGTGGTCGATGCCGCGCGCGCGACTCGGCAGCACCACCGGGCGGTCCACTTCACGCCCGGCGCGCTCCGTCTCGGATCGGGAGGCGCCCGGCCACGCGCCACCATTCACGACCAGTTCGCCCTCATTGGATCCATAGGGAATGGCCACGATATCTCCTCCAACTCCTATGCTCGTATCCCGACGCAGCGCGCGGGGCGGTGGCGCGTTGCGTCCGCGTCCAACGGATGTGCGCTGGTGGCGGCGCCCTGGGCTCAGGGCTGCCACTCTACCCCGATCCAACGGTGGGCGGCGGCGCAGCATTCCCGGCCAGCGTGCGCAGCGCGCGGCGCCGGCCCCGATGGCTCTTGCACGATGCGGGCCGTGGGTGTGCATCACCACCACGTCCGGGGCCGGAATGCTGCTCCGGGGGCGGGATTGGCCGGAAAGTACTGCGAATCGGAGGCCGGCGCCAGGCCGTTGCTGAGCGATACTGGAGAGGGGACGGCCTCACCCGTCTCGCCCGGCTCGGTCACACAGGCGAGGGGCGCGGCCCGATGGCGTTGAACGGCGATCTGCGAGATCTCTCGCTGCCGGATCTGTTTTATATCTTCCAGATGCGCGGCATGAGTGGCCGGCTGGCGCTGCAGGCCGATCACGACGACGCCGTGCTCTACTTCCAGCGCGGCAAGCTCGTCTATATCGCCTCGTCGCACGTCTCGCAGCACCTGGGCCAGTTGCTGGTAAAGATGGGCAAGCTGAGCCTGGAGCAACTCGGCGTGGCGCTGGCGATGCAGGCGACCGCCGCCACCCAGCCGCCGCTGGGCGAGATCCTCGTCAACCAGGGCTGGCTGTCGCCCGACGATCTCGATCGCTGCCTGACCCACCAGGCCGAAGAGGTACTCTACCGGGTGCTGGCCTGGCCAGGCGGCTCGTTCCATTTCGACGCCTCGTCGACGGCGCCGCTGCTGATGCCGCTGCGCGACCTGAACGCCGAGCAGGTGATCCTGGAGGCGACCCGGCGCGCCGACGAGCGGGCTGCCATCCGCGCCAAGGTGCCGAACCTGGAGTGCCGGGTCATCCTGGCCAACGAGCCGCGGCTGACCGCCGTCACCGATCACTTGCGCCTCAAGTCGCGCATCGTCATCGCCGCCATCACCGAGGGGGCGGCGACGCTGCGACAGGTGGCGCGGGCGACCGGCCTGGACGACGACGAAGTGTCGCGCATCGCCTACGAGCTGGCCATCAAGGGCGTGCTGACCATCGAGCCGGCCAGTGAGCCAGCAGCGCCGCTGCCCCAGACGACCGGCGGCCTGCTGGCCCCGCGCCGGCCGCTGGCCAACGCCGCCCGCGCCGTGCAACCCTCCGTCGTCAGCCGCTAGCCCAGCAGGCGATCCAGGTTCCAGCCGCGCACCCGCTCCATCAGCGGGTGGTTGGTCAGGTCGAGATGGATCGGTGTGACCGAGATGTGACCGGCGGCAACGGCGGCCAGGTCGGTGCCCGGCTCGGCCGCGCCGCCCGGCTCCTCACCGCCGATCCAGTAGTAGGTGCGGCCGGAGGGGTCGACGCGCTGGACCAACTCATCGAAGTAGGCGCGCTTGCCGAGCCGAGTGACTTCGACACCGCTGATCGGCCCGGCCGGGACATTGACGTTGAGCAGGATGTCCGGCCCCAGCCCGCGCTCGATCACCCGCCCCACCAGGCCGGCGGCGAAGGACGCGGCCGGCCCGTACGCGCCCGAGGCGCGGTCGCCGAACGAGATGGCGATGCCGGGAATGCCGCTGACTACTGCCTCCATCGCTGCCGCGACGGTGCCGGAATAGGTAATGTCGTCGCCCAGGTTCGCGCCGCGGTTGATGCCGCTGACGACCAGCGCTGGCCGCTCGCCGAGCAGGCCCAGCACCGCCAACGCCACACAATCGGACGGCGTGCCGTCGCTGGCCAAGGCGGGGCTGCCGTCAGGCAGCGTGATCTCAGTCACACGCAGCGGCCGGTCCATTGTCTTGGTGTGGCCGACGGCGCTCCAATCGCGGTTCGGCGCCAGCACGACCACGCGCACGCCCGGTACGCCAGCGACAGCGGCGCGCAGGGCGTGCAGCCCCCGGCTGTCGACACCATCATCATTCGTGACCAGCACCAGCATGCCGCCGTTCCATCGCGCCGCGGACGCCTCAACCATCGCGCTCAGATGCGCTGTCGACGATCGCGCAGCCTTTCTGTCGGAGCGTGCCAGCCAGCCAATCCGGGATCAGATGGCCGACGGCGAACTCGGCAATCTTCTTCTCCTCGGCCACCGCGATCGCCCGTGCCCCCGCCAGCACACCGGCGGCATCCTGGCGCGGCACGACCACGACACCGCTGGCGTCGCCGACGACGATATCGCCCGGCAGCACCGGCACACCAGCCACCGCGATCGGCACGTTGACTTCGCCGGGGCCATCCTTCAGCGCGCCGTTCGGCACGATCACCGGCAGCGCGAAGACGGGCAACCCGACGGCGATGATGCCGGGTAGATCGCGCAGCGAGCCATCCATGACCGCGCCGGCCAGCCCCAGCCCTTTGGCAATCATGCTCGTCAGATCGCCCCACTGCGCGACACCGGTGTAGCCGCGCGCCTCGATGACGATGACGTCGCCCGGTTGGGCGACCTCGAAGGCGGCGTAGACCATCAGGTTGTCGCCCGGCGGCACGCGCACCGTGATCGCCGGCCCAGCCAGCCGCATGCCCGGCCCGGCCGGTCGCACATTGTCGCCCATGCCGCCGAAGCGGTTCATCGCGTCGGTGATGTAGGTTGTTTCCAGCTCGGCCAGGCCGGCGACCACGCCCGCCGGCGGCCGCTCGATGTGGCGGACGATGCGAAAGCCGACGTTGCCCGTCTCCGGCATACTTGCTCCTCCAGCGGCCGGCGGCCTACGCGGGCGCCGGCAGACGCCAATCGCGCTGCACGATCTCGTAGACACGCGCCGAGACCCACGCCGTGCCGACATCAGTCAGGTGGATGCCGTCGTCCTGGCGCACCTTGACCATCTCGCCGCGCGGGTCGGGCCGGTAGCTGGTGTATTTGCCCTCGGCGTCGGCAAAGAGCGGGTTGAGGTCGATGAAAGTCACCCAGGGGCGCTTGCCGGCCTCCTGGGCGATGGCGGCGTTGATGTCCTTGAAGACGTCGTTGTGCCAGGACTCGCGCACCACCGGCATGCCGACCCAGTAGAGGTGCGCGTCACGCTCGCCGATCAGGTCCATCACCTCGCCGGCGCGGCGGGCGTACTCCGTTCGCCAGGCCGGCGTCAACTGCTCGATCTTCTTGCCATTGACGGTCATGACTTTGAAGTCGTTGGCGCCCAGGAACAGGATGACGCTCTCGGCCCGATCGTTGCCGGCCAGCAGATGCCGCAGCCGCGCCGGCCAGTCGAAGTACTCCGGCAGCGCGATGCCGGACGAGATCTTGGTATCGATCGCGACCTCCACCACCTTGCTCTTGGCGGCGAACTCGTCAATATCGTAGCCGAGCGGCTGAGCGAACGAGTCACCGGCGACCAGCACTCGCAGCGGCGCCTCGGCCGAGACGGCTCGCTTTGGCGGCCCGGTGGCCGGCGCGAGCGTCGGCGCCGGGGTCGGACTCGGCAGCCGGGTGACCGTGGGAGAGGGCACGGTGGCGGTGGCTGCTGGCGGCCGGGTGGCCGTGACGGGCGCGGCCGACGCGATGACCGGCGCGCCGGCGACCTTGGTTGGCGCGGGCGACGGCGTTGGCGCGACGGTCATCGCTGTCGCCGCAACCGTGGCGACCGACCTGGCCAGGACCACCGTGGCCACCGGCGCGGGTGGCAACGTCGGCTTCGGCACGAGCGCCGGGCCGGCCGACATGGTGCTGACCGGGGCCGGCGGCCCCTCATCTCGGCCAAGCAGGTAATCGACCGCTGCGGCCGGCCGGTCCAGGCCGACCAGTCCGGCCGCGCCGTCGACCGCGCCCATGACCGCCGTCGCCACCCAGCGCTCCGGTCCTGGCGTCTGGGTGCGGGCGATGCCGGCCAGTCGGCCGGTCGTCAGCAGCGCAGCGACCAACACACTCAACAGCAGGCCAAGGTAGATCAGGCCTGGCTCGACCAGCTCCTGGCGGCGGGAGCGGCGCGGTGGGGCCAGCGGTCGCTCGCTCACCGGTTCTCCGGTCACGGGCTGTCGCCCCACGGGCTGTCGATTGATGCTGCGCATAGGCTGGGCCTCAACAGGACGGAGGGGCGCGAACGGCACGACGTCCCCAGCCGCCACCGGTCGTCAGAACTGGAAGTAGATGAACGGGGCGACGCCGGTCGGTCCCAGGATGATCGCCAGCGCAATGATAACGCCGAGTGCGGCGCCCTGGGCCAGCACCGGCAGCGCGCCGAAGCGATCCTCGATGCGCCGCCACAGTCCCTCGGGCAGGTATTGCCAGGCGACCGCGCCGGCGATGACAGCGACCACCCCCAGGCTAGCCAGCGGCGCCGGCCCCCAGGCGGTCACGGAGCGCCAGAGCAGCTCACCGGCCGCCTCCAGCGACTGGCTGCGGAAGATCACCCAGCCGATGCAGACGAGCTGGAACGTGACGAAGCGACCCAGCCACTGGCGCCACGGCGCCTCCGGCGCGGGCGCCGCGCTGTCCGCCAGCCGCCGACTGAACGACCGCACCCAGGCCGTCTCCGCCTGTGCCCGCACGGCGGCCCGGGCCGCACGGCGCTCCTCCAGCCAGCGCTCGGCCGCCAGTCCGAGGCCGTGGTAGACACCCCAGACGACGAACGTCATCGCCGCGCCATGCCACAGCCCGCCGAGCGCCATCGTCAGCAGCAGGTTGCGGTAGGTTGCCGCCCGGCCGTGGCGGCTGCCGCCGAGCGGGATGTAGAGATAGTCACGCAGCCAGCGGGACAACGTCATGTGCCAGCGGCGCCAGAACTCTTGCAGCGAGGCGGCGGTGTAGGGCCGGTTGAAGTTCTGCGGGAAGCGGATGCCGAGCAGCAGCGCCAGGCCGATGGCCATGTCGGTGTAGCCGCTGAAGTCGCAGTAGATCTGCACGGCATAGCCGTACATTGCCAGCAGCGTCTCTGGCGCGCTGTGCCGGCTGGGCGCGGCGAAGACCGGGTCGACGATGGCGGCGGCCACATAGGACGAGATAGCCACCTTCTTGAACAGCCCGCCACCGATGAGCAGGCCCGCCCGGGTGACCTCGGCGCGCGTCAGCAGGCGCGGCTTCGGCAACTGTGGCACGAACTCGACGACGCGCACGATCGGCCCGGCGACGAGATGCGGGAAGAAGGCCAGATACACGGCGAAGTCGAGCAGCGCCACCGGCTCGATCTGCCGCCGGTAGACATCGACGACGTAGCTGATGGCCTGGAACGTGAAGAACGAGATGCCGACCGGCAGGATGATCTCAAGGAATGGCATCCGCGCGGGCAGGCCAACGCCGCGCGCCAGGTCGTTGAATGACGCGATAAAGAAGCCATAGTACTTGAACGCGCCGAGCAGACCGAGGTTGAAGATCAACGCCGCCGTCAGCGCCGCCCGCCGCGGTCCGTCAGCCGGCCGCGCGATCACGCGTGCCAGCGCGCTGTTGATCGCTGTCGAGGCGATGATCAGCCCGACAAAGCGCCAGTCCCAGGCCGCGTAGAAGACGTAGCTAGCGGCCAGGATGAAGACTTTCCAGGGTTGGTCGCGCCAGCGCAGCAGCCAACTGACCGGGAAGACCAGCAGGAAGAACAGGACGAACTGGAGCGTCGGAAAGAGCATGGCCACCCCGTGTCAGTCCGGCACGGTGAGCGTCGGTCGCGGGAGTCTACCTGACCGCGTTCACACAGGGTAGGGGTGAGGGCCGGGATGATCTCAGCCAGAAGGGGAGCGTTTCTACGTGCCCACCGGGCGACATCTCGCCTCCTTGTTGCGCTACGGGCGATAGTCTCGTCGGCCGGATGTCCGGTGGCTGAGGCGGCAGCGAGTGCTTCCCGTTCGATCTGCGCGTGCCGCTGGCTTGACGCCCCGGCCCGTGTCCCGTATACCGGCCGTCAGCACCGACGGCCGCCGGCCGGGTCGGTGGCGGCTGCCGCGCATGGAGAGGAGCGATCTGCATGGCCACCCGCGTGGGCTTCATCGGACTGGGCGCGATGGGCAAGCCGATGTGCCGCAACTTACTGAAAGCGGGCTTTGACCTGACCGTTTGGAACCGCAGCCAGTCGGCCATCGACGAGCTCGCCGCCGCTGGCGCGAAGGCAGGCGCCAGCGCCGCCGAGGTTGCCCGCCAGGCCGACGTCATCGTCACCTGTGTGCCCAACTCGCCGCAGGTGGTCGAGGTCGTCACCGGCCCGAACGGCGTGCTGGCGGGCGCGGCCGCCGGCAGCACGGTCATCGACATGAGCACGATCGACCCGAACGTCAGCCAGCAGGTGGCGGCCGCCTGCGCCGCCAGCGGCGTGCGCTTCCTCGACGCGCCCGTCTCCGGCGGCACCGTCGGTGCGGTCAACGGCACGCTGACGATCATGGTCGGCGGCGATGCGGCCGTGCTGGAGGAGGCGCGCCCGGTGCTGGCGGCGATGGGGACGAACATCTTCCACGTCGGCGCGGTCGGCATGGGCGAGGTCGTCAAGCTGTGCAACAACCTCATCTACGCCGCGCAGATGGTGGCCGTGGCCGAGGCGTTCACGATGGGCGCCAAGGCCGGCGCCGACCCGCAGATGATGTTCGAGGTCATCACCCGCAGCACCGGCAAGTGCGTCGCGCTGGACACGCGCACGCCCGTCGCCGGTGTCGTGCCCAACAGCCCGGCCTCGAACGAGTGGCAGCCCGGCTTCATGACCGCGCTCATGCTGAAGGACATCGGCCTGGCGCTCGACTTCGGCAAGGCGATGAGCGTGCCGATGTTTGTCACCGCCGTCGCCGAGCAGGTCCATCGGCTGGCAGTCAACGAGGGCCACAGCCGCAAGGACTTCTCGGCGCTGGCGCTCACCGTCCAGCGCCTGGCCGAAACCCACGGGTAGCGTCCTCGCGTGAGCAGTGACGGCGCGCCCCGCCACCGCCGGTCCACCCCGTCCACCCCGTCCACCACCATACGCGCAGGAAGGAGCCCGCATGAGCACCCCCACCTCTCCAGCCGTTGGCCAGCCGGCCCCCGCCTTCTCGATGGCCTCGACCAGTGGCAAGACCGTCACCCTGGACGACTTCAAGGGGAAGCAGAACGTCGTCCTTTACTTCTACCCGGAGGACTTCACCGGCGGCTGCACCAAAGAGGCCTGCGCCTTCCGCGACCTGTCCGCCGACTTCGCCAAGGCCGGCGCGGCCATCCTCGGCGTCAGCCCGGACGACGTCGCCTCGCACGAGCGGTTCACGAGCCAGCACGGGCTATCCTTCCCGCTGCTGGCCGATACGGGTGGGGTCGTCAGCCAGCAGTACGGCGTCTGGAAGCCGCGCGAGCGCGACGGCCAGACGGTCATGCGCGTCGAGCGAACGACCTTCCTGATCGACAAGCAGGGCGTCGTCCGCAAGGTCTACCCCCAGGTCACCGTCGACGGGCACGTCGACGAGGTGCTGAAGGACGTCGCCGCACTCGGCTGACGGGGGCGACGATGAGTGAGATGACGACCACACCGGCCGTCGGGCAGCCGGCGCCGGGCTTCCGGTTGCCGGCCAGCGGCGGCGGCACGGTCGGCCTGGACGACTTCGCCGGCCGGCAGCACGTCGTCCTCTACTTCTACCCCCGCGACGACACGCCCGGCTGCACCAAGGAAGCCTGCGCCTTCCGCGACCTACAGGCCGAGTTCGCTGCCACCGGCGCGACCATCCTCGGTGTCAGCACCGACAGCGTCGCCAAACACGACGCTTTCGCCGCCAAGCATAACCTGCCCTTCCCGCTGCTGGCCGACGTCGACCACGCCGTCGCCGAGCGCTACGGCGTCTGGCAGCAGAAGCTGAACTACGGCCGCGCCTACCTGGGCATCGTCCGCACCACCTTC
Source organism: Chloroflexota bacterium (assembly GCA_020849725.1). The sequence continues at coordinate 74,486 of JADLAZ010000013.1, read as the reverse complement.
CTGATCGACCGCGACGGCGTGCTGCGCCGCGTCTACCCGAAGGTCAGCGTCACCGGCCACGCCGACGCCGTGCTACGAGATGTACGAGCGCTGTAGCGTCTGTCAGCACTGCGCTGCGACGGCGAGGGCAACAACCTGACTGACTATCCGAGGTGGAACTCGAAACTCAGACCATGACCGCGACTCGCAAAGTCTCGAGCTCTCTCAATACGCCTTTTGATTTCGTCATGCGAGACGTTGAGCCCGATATACCATCCGGGTTTGATCTGCCTGACACTACTAGACACGAGATCAGGACGGTCTGGAAAGAGCTCCTCGGGTCGACGCGCAAGAAAGCGCCGTGTTCTTCCGTGTTTGGGTTGGTCTGCGAACCGCTCTAGAAAGGTCGGATCGCGGTCCGCGAGCGCCTGGAACACCTTGACGAGCAAATCTACGCCGGTTCTCGCGCGGTGACGTGTGTCGTCCAAGTCGAACCAGTATCTCCCGTCGCGTGGCTCAGTCGGTGCTAAAGGCACCTGCTTTACCGGCGATGGCAGCCCAGCAGCCGTGACGGCTGTCTGTCGGGCTGACAGAATACTGGTCGAACCAGCTTGTGTCAGAACCAGATTTGCTGAAAGAAACTCACCGATATCAATCACGTCGGGGCGGAAGCCGCAGACTTCAGCCGTCTTGTCAGCCAACAGATCCAGCAGCAGGTCGTCGTGTTCGTCAACCAGGCGACGCCATGCCGTCGGCAGACTGCCACGGGCCACCCGACGCTGTGTTTCACTCTCGTGGTCTTCGCGGGCACTGCGCGCCGCCGTGCCAGTATTTACCGCGTCGCGAGAGAGGTATCGCTTGAGTCTCTCAACTACCTCCTGAGGTGCCCGTTTCTGAAGATCCAACGTGTACACGAGGCGCTCGGCGAACTCACCACGGGCACCTGGCAGATAGATCTCCCATCGTGCGCCGTCCGTGAGTACCGCCAAATCGACCCCTCTCGCAAAGGCATAGCCCTGCAACTGCTCCTGGCCAGTAGCTATCTGGCCAAGTGCCTTTGCCTCGATGAGTACGACCGGTTGACCCACGGCATTGAACAGGGCGTAGTCCACGCGCTGGCCAACGATTGGATACTCGGGATACACAACGGCGGGGTCGAAGATCGGCCAGCCAAGTTCAACGAGGAGACGCAGGATGATGCCCTGTTTGATGGCATCTTCGCTCCCGAAGCTGCCCGTGCGCAGGGCCGCGGCAATCTGAGTAACCGCCTCGGTAATCGAGTCGCCCATCGTTTATTCGCCGCCACTGGTTTGTTGAGGCGGCCCCATGGCCCTTGCTGCATTATCGCAGCATCTGACTGCCCCGCCTATGCCAGTGCCTCACCATGACACCTCGTCCAGCATGGACGTCACCCCGGCGCAGGTCGGGGTCCAGGTGACGGTTGCGAAGACACATTGCCTGTATCTGGTCAGCGCACGGGAAATTGCGCCTGGATGCCGGCCTGCGCCGGCATGACGGAGGTAAGTGCTCTCTATCAGGCGCACCGCAGGCGCAGGGCCAGTCCTACCCGCCGATGCGCGCGGCGGTAACGCTGAGGATGCGCGGCAGCCCTTCGGCCAGCGTCGTCCAGGTGTCACCGTCGTCGCGGCTGTGCAGCAGGCGGCCGTCGGCCGTGCCCATGTACAGGCCGGCCGGATCCTCGGCGTCAGTCGCCATGGCGTCGCGCAGGACCGTCAACTTCTCACCCTGCGGTAATCCGGCGGTGTGGCGGGTCCAGGTCGCGCCGGCATCGCGGCTGCGCCAGACGGCAAGCTGGCCGTCCGGTGGGCCGAACGGCGGGAAGTCGCCAACGAGCGGCACGACGTAGACCGTCGCCGGGTCGTGCGGGTGGACGGCGATGGGGAAGCCGAAGCGCGACGGCAACCCGTCCGAGATGTCGATCCAGGTCTCGCCGCGATCGTCGGAGCGGTAGACGCCGCAGTGGTTCTGCTGGTAGAGCCGCGCCGGCCGGGCCGGGTGCAGCACCAGCTTGTGGACGCAGTGGCCCGTCTCCGGCTGACAGTCGCCGCCGTTGCCGTCGTCCAGGAAGTCGGCGCGCACGCCGCGGTTGATCGGCCGCCAGCGCGCGCCGCCGTCGTCACTCCGGTACGTGCCGCCGGCCGAGACGCAGGCGTAGACGCGCGCCGCGTCAGCCGGGTCGGTCACGATCGTGTGCAGGATCAGGCCGCCGCCGCCCGGCATCCAGGTCGCGCGCGTCGGATGCTCGTTCAAGCTGGTCACCGGTTGCCAGGTGTCGCCCCGATCGGTCGAGTGGTAGAGCGCGGCGTCGCGCGCGCCGGCCCACAGCTCGGCCGGCCGCGCCGGGTGACCGGGCTGAACCTGCCAGATCTCGTTGACGCCGGCCGGGAAGCCGCCGGCGCGCCGCCAGGTCTGGCCGAGGTCATTGGAAACCTCGACGCCCACGCCGTGGCCGTTGCCGTTGACGGCGGCGTAGAGCCGGCCGTCGCGACCGTCGTAGCCGGCGGCATGCACTGCCACGTCCGGCTGCGACGTTGCCTGCCGCCAATCGCGCCGGCCGGAGTCGCTCCAGAAGCGCCACGTGCCGCGCGCCGTGCCCACCAGCACCAGCACCTGGCCCGCAACCAGTCCATCACCACGCATCGCTCGTCTCCTCCATGACGAAGTCGCACATCCGTTCGACTATGGGACGCGCCAGCCGGCCGCCGGTTGCGCCCCCTGGGAGTCGGTCCGCCCACCCGCTATGAGCTGGCACGCACGCCGCCGGGTCTGTACGATGGAGGTGGCGGGCGCGCGTTGGCCCGCCGCAGCCTTGCTCCTGGAGGCCCCGATCATGCTGGTGCGCGATTGGATGCAGCGCGAGGTCATGACGCTGCGCGAGGGCGATACGCTCAGGCAGGCAGCGATGTTGCTGGCACGGCGCGGCATTCGCCACCTGCCGGTCGTGCGTGAGGGCCGGCTGGTCGGGCTGGTCAGCGACCGTGACTTGCGCAGCGCCGTGCCTTCGTCGCTGGCCGATCCCGCCGATCGGGTCGGTGAGCCACCGGCCGACGCACCGGTGACGCGAGTCATGGTGCGCGAGATCGTGACGGTCCCGCCCGAGATGGCGCTGGAGGAGGCGGCGCTTCTGCTGACGCTGCGCCGCATCGGCTGCCTGCCGGTCGTCGAGGGCGAGCGTCTGGTCGGCATCCTCACCGAGACGGACCTGCTGCGGGCGCTGGCCGATCTGCTCGGCGTGCATCAGCCGGCCTCGCGCCTGGACGTGCTCGTGTCCAGCCAGCCCGGCGCGCTGGCGGCGCTACTGCGCCTGCTCGACGAGCGCCACACGATCGCCATCGGCAGCGCGCTGCTGACGCCGATGGTGGACGGTGTTCAGCACCTGGTGCTGCGCCTGCCGACGATCAATCTCGCGCCCATCGCGGCCACACTGCACGCGGCCGGCTATCACGTCGTCTGGCCACCGCTGCCCGGCGCCAGCGCGCCAGCGTCCGACCTGGTGGACGCACCCCAGTGACCGGCGCATCAGGGTCGACCGAACCGACCGATGCCTGGCGTGCCCCCGACGCCGCCGGCCACGCCGCGCTGATCTGGGACTCGGCCTACCAGCGCTACCGCTTCAGCGATGACCACCCGTCCAACCCGCTGCGGCTGGAGTTGACCGTCGATCTGATGCGCGCCACCGGGCTGCTCGAGGCCGCGCCGGGCACGCCGCCGCTGGTGCTGCCACCGCGCCCGGCCAGCCGCGACGAGTTGAACCTGGCCCACGACCCGGCCTTCATTGACGCCGTCGCCCGGCTGAGTGCGCCGGGCGCCCGCTGCGACGACCCGCGCTGGGGCCTGGGCACCGTCGATATGCCGATCTTCCCCGGCATGCACGACGCGGCCGCGCTGACGGCCGGGGGCACGCTGCTGGCTGCTGAGTTGGTCATGCGTGGCGACTACCGGCACGTCTTCAACCTGGCCGGCGGCCACCACCATGCTCAGCGGGCGCTAGCCAGCGGCTTCGGCATCTACAACGACGCCGCCATCGCCATCGAGTGGCTGACGCGCCAGCACCGAGCGCGCGTGCTGTACATCGACAACGACGCCCACCATGGCGACGGCGTCGAGTTCGCCTTCGCTGGCCGCGACGACGTGCTGACCGTGTCACTGCACGAGAGCGGCCGCTTTCTCTTCCCCGGCACCGGCTTCGTCGAGGACCTGGGCTTCGGCCGCGGGCGCGGCTACAGCGTCAACCTGCCCCTGGAGCCGTTCACCGACGACGCCTCGTGGTTGGCGTCGTTCGACGCGCTCGTGCCGGCGTTGGCGGCGGCCTTCCAGCCGGACGTCATCGTCTTGCAGAGCGGCGTCGATGGCCATGCTCGCGACCCACTGACGCACCTGCGAGCGACGACCAACATGCTGGAGACCGTCGCGCGGCGGGTCCACGGCCTGGCCCACGACCTTTGCGACGGCCGGCTGGTGGTGCTGGGCGGCGGTGGCTACGACATCTGGTCCGTCGTGCCACGCGCCTGGACGCTGGTGTGGAGCGTCCTCAGCGGGCAGCCGACGCCGCCCCAGACGCCGCCGGCCTGGCGCGCGCGCTGGCAGTCGGCCAGCCCAGTCCCATTGCCGCTGCACCTGCGCGATGACCCGGCCGACTACCCATCGCTTGACCGGCAGCCGCGCATCAGCGCCGCCAATGCCGCCACCCTGCGCCGGCTGTGCGACCTGCTCGCGTGGGCCGGCATGGACAGCCCGCCCGGCGACTGGCGCGCCGGCTGGTAAGCCCAACCGGCGGGCCGACAACGAACCGCCGGGTCCGCGCCTACTGGCCGAGCGACCGACGCATGCCGGCGATCTCGTCGTCGGTGTCGGGCAGGAAGATGGACAGAATGAAAGCGACGATGCTGATGACGATCGACCCGAACAGCGCCGCCCAGAAGTCTTTGACAACGAATTGCAGGCCGAACCAGTTCTGAGCGATGGACGAGGCCAGCCAGAGCATCAGCGCGTTGATGACGAACATGAACAATCCGAGGGTAGCGACAATGCAGCCACACGATAGGAGCATCAGGACCGGCCGGATGATGGCGTTGACGAAACCGAGGATGACGGCCGTGGCCAGCACGGCGATGAGGCCGTTGCCCCCAACGGTGATGCCCGGGATGGTGTAGGCGGCGACCGCCAGCGCCACGGCGGTGATGCCCCAGCGGACGAGCAGTTTCCAGAACACGCCGCGCTCCCTCGTGACAGTGCCGACGGCGGCCGGTCCGACGCCGGTTCGCACCCCTATCGTAGGGGACGATGCGCGCCGCGTCCAGACCAGGCCGCCACCGCTCAGGTGTCGCCAGCGATGACCGGGTTGCGCAACAGGCCAATGCCGGTGACGTCAGCCTCCAACACGTCGCCGGGCTTCAGGAAGGTGCCGGTGGTGCGGCCGACGCCAGATGGCGTGCCAGTGGCGATGATGGTGCCCGGCTCCAGCGTCGCGATCTGCGACAGGAAGGCGATCAGCTCGGCGACGGTGAAGATCATGTCGCCGGTCGTCGCCTGCTGGCGCGTCTCACCGTTGTAGCGCAGCGCCAGCGGCAATGCCTGCGGATCAGGCACCTCGTCGGCGGTCACCAGCGCCGGCCCGATCGCGCCGAAGGTGTCGAACCACTTGCCGTGCAGCCAGTCGTGAAACCCATCGCGCGGCCGGATGATGCGCTCCGGCGGCATCTTGAGTGAGCGCGCCGAGATATCATTGACGACCGTGTAGCCGGCGACGTGGCGCAGCGCCGCGGCCGGGCTGACGCGCCGGCAGGACGCGCCGATGACGACGCCCAGCTCGCACTCCCAGTCGGCCTGCTCGGTCAGCCAACTCGGCAGCCGGATGGCCGCGTCCGGGCCGATGATGCTCGTCACCGGCTTGAGGAAGAACCAGGGGATGGCCTGCTCCTTGGGGATGATCTGGGTGTTGCCTTCCTTCTGATGCTCGACGTAGTTCTGAGCGACCGCGTAGAAGGCCGGCGGACGCGGCACCGGCGCCAGCAAGGAGGTGTTTGTTATGTCAAATACGCCAACCGTCTGCGTGCCGGCGGCGACCCGGCCGGTGAGATGCGTGGCATAGGCCCCCAGCCGCGCCAGCAGGTCCGGCCCACCGGCCAGCAGACCGAGCATGTCCGTCGGCCCGGCCCAGCCGGCCGCCGCCAGGTCGATCACGCGCGCGCCGGCCAGCAGCCCGATGCGCGCCCCACCGCCCTCCGTCTGGAACGTGACCAGTCGCACGGTATCTCTCCTTGCTGTCCCCTCGCCGGACGGTCGGACCGCGTTCAACCGCCAATCCGATAATCCGGTCGAGTGGCGGCCCTGTCAACGCGCGCGCGTGCCAGGCGAGCGTGGCCGACCCGCGCGTACCGGATGGTGCGCGGTGGTATAGTCGGCGCAATGGTCGCTGATTGCTCGACCCAGGCCGATGTGGGGGCGCGGCGCCCGCGCCCGTGTCGAGGGGCGTCATGCTTGCGTTCCTGCTCGTCTTTGTCACCTTCTGGCGTGCCATCCGGCGGAGCAGCATCGATCCTGAGTTCCGGGCGCTCGTGCTGGTGTTGCTCAGCACGCTGACACTGGGCACGACGTTCTACCACCATATCGAGGGGTGGGACTGGCTCGACTCGCTCTACTTTTGTGTGGTCACGCTGGCGACGATCGGGTACGGCGATCTGGCCCCCAAGACCCCCCAGGGGAGGGCCTTCACCATCTTCTTCGTCTTTCTCGGCATTGGGCTGCTGGCCGCCTTCTTCAGCAAGCTGGCGTCGAGCATTGTCGCTGGGTCGGCCTGGAAGCAACCACAGCGCCCCCAGCAGCAGCACGCCTCCCCCGAGCCGGCACCCGACGAGCCGCCCGCGACGGACTAACCCGGCCTCTCGCGCGTCGCCCATCCGCCACGCACGGCACTTTGGCCCACACCAGGCAGGAGCAAACGATGCCGATCACGGTCGATCTCTACAGCGACACCCAGACCCGCCCGACGCCGGCGATGCGCCGAGCGATGGCCGAGGCCGAGGTCGGCGACGAGCAGCACGGCGAAGACCCGACCGTGCGCCACCTGGAGGAGATGGTCGCCGAGCTGCTTGGCAAGGAAGCGGCGGTCTTCTTACCGTCCGGCACAATGTGCAACGAGATCGCCTTTCTCGTTCACTGCCACGCCGGCGACGAGCTGATCCTCGATTACACCAGTCACGCTGTCGTCAACGAGGGTGGCGGGCCAGCGCTGCTGGCGCGGGCGATGGTGAGGACGATCCACGGCGACGGCGGCATCTTCACCGCCGATCAGGTGCGGGCGGCGCTGCGACCGATCAACCGCTACGCGCCGCGCAGCCGCGCCGTCGTCATCGAGCAGACCGCCAACTACGGCGGCGGCACGATCTGGCCGCTAGCGACGATCCGTGAGGTCAGCGATGTGGCCCACCAGCACGGCCTGCTGGCCCACATGGACGGCGCACGACTGATGAACGCCGTCGTCAGCAGCGGCGTCAGCGCCCGCGCGCAGTGCGCCACGCTCGACACGGCCTGGATCGACCTGTCCAAGGGGCTCGGCGCGCCGGTCGGCGCGGTGCTGGCCGGCTCGCGTGACTTCATCACCGCCGCCTGGCGCTTCAAGCAGATGATCGGCGGCGCGATGCGTCAGGCCGGCATCATCGCCGCCGCCGGCGTCTACGCGCTGGAGCACCACGTCGACCGGCTGGCCGATGACCACACCAATGCCCGCCGGCTGGCCGAGGGGCTGGTCGGCCTGCCGGGCATCGCCGTCGACCCGGGCCGGGTCCAGACGAACATGGTCTTCTTCGATGTCGCCGACACCGGCCTGACCGCCGTCGAGTTCGACGCGCGCCTGCAGCAGCACGGCGTCCGCTGCAGCCTGCCCGGCCGAACGCTGCTGCGCGCCGTCACCCACCTCGACGTCGACGCTGCCGGCATCGAGCGCGCCATCGCCGCCGCGCGGTCGGTCACGGCTGAGGCTCATCTCGCGTAGCGAGTTTCATAGTCATCTCATGTCGCCGTGAAGGCGTTCGCCATACACCACCGACGAGACGGCCGTAGGGGCCGTTCGCGAACGGCTCTCCTAGCACTCCGGCAAACGCAGCCGCCAGGGCGCGTCGTCAGTGGCGGCCTATACCGAAGCGCGCATGGGAATAGCACACTTCGTATTGCGTAGCGTAGGGGCGGTTCGCGAACCGCCCCTACGGTGGCCTGGGCATCCCGCCTGGGCTTCGGTTGAGACGGTCCAGGCGCACCGAACGGCGCTGACGGCGGCGAGGCAACGCACGCCGCGTCTGCCGGCTCAGGCCAGGTCGTGCAGCACCAGCCCGGTGGGGACTTTGGGGTAGAAGTAGGTCGACTTCTGCGGCATCTGATCGCCGGCGCGGGCGACGGCCAGCAGACCGGTCAGATCGGTCGGGTTGAGCAGCAGCGCCAGGTGCGCCTGCCCGGCGGCGACGGCCGCTCGCGCCTCGTCGGCGTCGCGGGTGTAGGCGATGCGCTCCTCGAGCGTGGCGGCCGAGATGCCGAGCGCCCGCTCCAGGATCAGCACTTGCTGGATGGCGACGTCCAGGCCGCGCCAGGCCGGCGACCGCTCGGCCGGCATCCACTCGGCCAGGAACGCCGCGTCCTTCAGCATCAGCAGCGACACCCCCTCGGCTGTCACCCAGCCGAAGGCGTGTGCCGTCTGCCGCTCGGCCAGGCGAGCCAGCAGCGCCGGTGTCGGGATGTCGGCCGGCAGCGGCTCGACGTGGAAGACCTGGCGCAGCGCCGCCTCGACGTGCGCCGCGGCCGGCGGCGGCCCGACGACCAGCCGGTGCGTCGGCAGGATGATCATGCCCGGGTCGGCGACGTCGCTCAGGCACATGAGCGCGAAGCGGTAGGGCGCATCGTCGGGAGCGCCGGGTGTGGCGGCCAACCGTTCGTCCCGGTACGCCAGGCCGGTCTCGTAGCGGTGGTGGCCATCGGCGATGAACAGCGGCCGGCCGGCGAACAGGTCGGCCAGCTCCTCCAGCAGCGCCGGCTCGCTCAGCACCCACAGCCGGTGCGCATCACCGCCGGGATCGGCCGTGTCGAGAGCTGGGCGGGCGGTAGCAGTCCACTCCAACACGCTGCCGATAGCGCCGTCGCCGTCCTCGTAGAGGGCGAAGATGGGGCTGATCTGCGCCCGCGTCGCCCGGTAGAGGCTCAGGCGGTCGGCCTTGGGTGTCGGCAGCGTGTGCTCGTGCGGCAGCACCGCGCCGGCCGACCACGGCGCCAGCCGAACGGCGGCGAACAGCCCCCGCCGGGTCAGCCGCTGGCCGGCGTGGCTGAACGTGTGGTCGTGGACGTAGACAGCGGGCTGCGCCTCGGCGCGCAAGGTGCCATCGGCCAGCCAGCCACGCAGCGTGGCGGCGGCGCGCTCGTAGCGGGCCGCTGGCGGCTCGCCCGGCTCGGCGCGCGGCAACTCGACGCGGATGATGTTGGCCGGGTGCCGCTCGGCCAGCGCCGCCTGCTCGGCCGGGCTGATGACATCGTAGGGTGGCGCGATCACCTGCCCGACGCCACCCACTCGCGCCTGATCGTAGCGCACCCCGCGCAGCCCGCGCACGTCGGCCATGCCCGCCTCCTTCGCGCCACCGGGCGTGCCCCACCCGGCCCTGGCCGATGATAGCGGCGATGGGCGAGCGCGGGAAGCCGGCAGTCATCCACGACGGCTTGGGGAAGCGCCACATCGACCGGCACGCAAGAGGTGGTCGATCACGCCTCATTCGCCGCGTCGCCGCTCACTGCGTCGCAGTCAGGCTCAGCAGTTGGAGTATCTCGTTGCTGGTCGCTTCGGGCGTCTTACCCTCCGTGTAGATCACATGCCGTGCCAGCAGTCGGTTCGATGGGTGGGAAACGGCATATGCTGCCAGGTCGACCCCATCGTCGACGGGCAGCGGCCGGCGCGTCCGCAGCATGCGCGCCGCCACCACTGGGTCTGGTGACGGTAGCACCAGCACGACATTCGGGAAGGGCGCTAGCGCCTGTTGCGCGCGCGCCAGGTGGATGGGGTTATCGTACACCGCATGGCCGGCGCCAAAGTCGAAGACACAGTCATGATAGTCGGAGAGGGCGTGCTCCACCGCGTCGATGTTGAACGGTTCCCAGTACTGGAGACTGGCGCCCCAGCCGTGGTCCGCGCGCAGCCGACGCTCCTCATCGGCATCGAAGCCAGCCGCGTGGTAGTAGGCCCACCCGACCTCATCGAGCGCGCACAGCGGCACGCCAAGCCGCATGGCAAGCAACTGGCCGACGGTACTCTTGCCGGCTCCCATCGGCCCGATCAAGATGATCTCGGGTCGTTGTGTGCTCACTCCGCCCCCGCACTACCGCGGCGCCGCTCTGCCGAGGCTACGGTAGCATGCCACCGGTCTCACGCGATGACCAGGGAAGATCAACGACGCCGCCGAAGCCCTGACCTGATTGGTCACCGGCCGCCAGCCCGCCGCTCGCCTTACCCGCCGGCGGGCCGGATGTTGTGGTTCACGCGGAAATCGACGACAGCATCAAGCGGCGCGCCGCGCGATGCTGCCTACGGCAGCGCCACCGCCAGCGGCCGGGCGAAGGCGGCCTTGAGCGCGCCCAGCACCTCGGCCACGCCGGCGCTCTTGGTCAGGCACAGGTCGAGGCCGTGCAGCCGCGCCTGGTCCCGTAGCGCCGGACTGTCGTGGACGGTGAGCAGCACGACGGCGGCGCGCTGCTTGAGCTGCCGGGCCAGCCCGATGGCGTCGACGCCCGAGAGGTGGGCGTCGAGCAGGACCACGTCGGGGCGAAGCGCGAGCGCCAGCGCGGTCGCCGTGCCCGCGTCGGGCGTGTCGGCGATCACGCGCCAGCCGGTCTCCAGCTCCAGCACGGCGCGGAGACTCGACCGCACGTGCTCGGCATCGTCGACGATGAGAAACCGCATCGCGGACCCGCTTTCTCCCTCCCGGCGCGACCGCCGGAGACGGGTGCTAGCTGGCCAGCGCCGCCGCCGGTCGCGTCGCCAGGACCGCCTTGTCGTAGGCCGCCGCCAGCAGCTTGCGGGCGCGGAAGAGCCGCATGCGCACCGTCGACAGCGGCAGGCCGGTCACGTCGGCGATCTCGTTATAGGAGAGATCATGCCAGTAGCGCAGGACGATGATCAGGCGGTAGGCCTCGGGCAGCATCGCCAGCCAGCGCTGCACTTCGCGCTCGTTCTCGCGCACCATCACCTCATGCTCGGGACCGTCGCTCATGCCGCCGACGAGGCTGATATCCTGCAGGAACTCGAGCGAGATGACCTTGCGGCGGCGCAGTCGGTCGATGCACCAGTGCGAGGTGATCGACAGCAGCCAGGTGCCGAACTTGCGCGTCGCCTGGTAGCTGCTGAGGCTGGCATACGCGCGCATGAACGTCTCTTGAGCGGCGTCCTCGGCGTCGGCGGCGTTGCCGAGCATCCGGTAGGCCAGATTGTAGACAGCCTTCTGGTAGCGCTCGACCAGGTAGTCAAAGGCGCCCAGGTCGCCGGCGATCGCTTGGGCCACGCACTGATTCTCGTCCATCCCTACATTCCCCTCTCGTGACCGCCGGCGAGTCGTCTATTGTCCGGCATGGTCGCTGGCAGCCCTGGGCTGCGCGAAATCGCTGGCTCCATCGAGGGCGTGTCAGGCGGGCATCCTGCGCGCCGTTCCGTTCTGCCGTCATGATAGGCGCGCCGGCTCACCATCTCCTGAGCCATGCGATGCAGCGGCGACTGCTGTATTGGGCTGACCCGTTGCTCCGCCTTGAGGCGGAGTGTCACTAAGACTTAAGTCGTAGTGGCGATTGGCCGAATGGTCACCCCGGCCGGGGCATGCCATCGGCTACCCCGCCGGCTCGGATGCATCGACCCAGTCAACGGCACGGCGGGCGGTTTTGGGGGCTGGGGGCTGGGGAGTGGGGCTGGGGAGGGGAGGGAGGGCGCTGCTGACAGACTGGAGCGCCCGTGGTGGGCACGGGAGTTACCCTCTACCAGCCACCTTCCCCACCGCCCAGCCCCCAGCCCCCGCTACCGGGCGCTGGCCGTCACCGCCGCGAGCCGGTCGAAGAAGTCGGGGAAGGTCTTGGCGACGCAGCCGGGGTCGGCGATGCGAATGCCGGACGCGCGCAGCCCCAGCACGGCGAAGCTCATCGCCATGCGGTGGTCATCGTAGGTGTCCACCAGCGCCGGCCGCACCGGGCCGGGCCAGATCGTCAGCCCGCCAGCGCGCTCCTCGACGCGGACACCCAGCCGCGCCAGCTCGGTCGCCGCCGCGCTGACGCGGTCCGTCTCGTGGCCGCGCGTGACGGCGATGCCGTCGATGCGCACCGGGCCGTCGGCCAGCGGCGCGATCGCCGCCAGCGTCAGCGCCATGTCCGGCAAGTCGGCCATGTTCACCGTCAGCCCGCGCAACCGGGCCGGGCCGCGCACCTCCGTCCAGTCGTCGGCCATCGCGACGGCGCAGCCCATCTGCTCCAGGATGCGCACGAAGGCAAGGTCGCCCTGGGCGGTGCGCCGGCCGAGGTGGCGGACGCGCACCCGGCCGCCGGTGACGGCCGCCGCGGCGAAGAAGTAGGAGGCCGCCGAGGCATCCGGCTCGACCTCGTAGACGCGGCCGGTGTAGCGCTGGTCGGCGGCGATGGTGAAGCGCCGGTAGTCCTCGTTCGTGACCGTCGCGCCGAAGGCGGCCATCACTGACGCCGTCACGTCCAGGTACGGCCGCGACACCAGTTCGCCAATGACTTCGACCGTGACGTCATGCTGGGCGAAGGGCGCGACCAGCAGCAGCGCGCTGAAGAACTGGCTGCTCAGGTCGCCGGGCACGCGGGCCACGCCGCCCGGCAGCCCGGCCGCGTCGATGATCACCGGCGGGCAGCTGTTGCCGGCCTCGTCGCGCGCGGCCACGCCCAACTGGCGCAGGCCGTCGAGCAGCGGGTGGATCGGCCGCCGCCGGATGCTGGGCGTGCCGTCGATGCGGAAGCGGCCGTGACCGAGCGCGGCCAGCGCCGTCACGAAGCGGGTCGTCGTGCCGGAGTTGCGGCAATAGAGATCGGCGCCGGCGGCCGGGATGCGCCCGCCCTGGCCGGCGACGCGAAAAACCTGCGCCGCCGGGTCAGTGGTAATCGCGATGCCGAGCGCCTGGAGGACATCGACCATCGCCTGGGTGTCGTCGCTGTCGAGCGCCTGGCGGACCTCGCTCGACCCATCGGCCAGCGCCGCGATCAGCAGCGCCCGGTTGGTGATGCTCTTCGAGCCGGGCAGCGTCACCGTCCCCTCGACCGGCCGGGCCACCGGCTCGATCAGGATGAAGTCACTCGTCGCCGGGGCCGTCATGCGTCGCGCCTCCTGTCGGCGGGAGTATAGCAGCCGGCCGGGGTCAGAACGGCCATGCCGGCGAGCGACCCTGACACCGTCCTGGCGGGCGACCTGGCCTTTGTCGAGCGCGAGCGCGTGCGGCGCTTCGCGGCGCGCCAACCGGGTGACCGCTACTTTCCCGGCGCACCAGCGCTGGTTGTCGAGACCGTGTCGCCCACGGACCGCTACAGCGAGGTCGCCGACAAGGTTCAGACGTGGCTCGCGCACGGCACGAAGGTCGTGATCGTACTCGATCCGTGGCGTCGGCAGGTCGAGGTCCACCAGCCCACGAGCGCGCCGACCGATGTCAGGGTGCAGACGTTGACTGAGGCCGACACCTTGACCGTCCCGACGTTGTTTGGGGACTGGTCGCTGCCGGTCGCGGCCTTCTTCGCCGACGAGCCGGCGCTGTAACGGCACCGGCGGGTCGGCCGTCCTGGCCGACACGATGCCGACGACTGCGCGCTGCGCTACTCAGCGAGCGCCGGCCGCTCCGCGAACAGCGACGCCACCGGCAGGGACCAGCCGGGAAACAGGTCGTCGATGACGAGATCGTCGTCCTCAGTCAGCGTCCGGCGCGCGCGCTGCCCTGGTCCCGCGCCGGGCCGGTGCAGCGTCACCTGGCGTTGGCGGGGCTCGATCACCAGCACGACCGGTGTGCCGTGCGCGAGCCACACCTCAACCTTGTCGGCGACCTCGCGGCGCGTGTCGTTCGGCGACACCACCTCGACCGCCAGGTCGGGATGGCCCTCGAAGTAGGATGTTTCCCGCCCGCCAAGCGGCTCGACGCGGTCGTTCCGGACGAAGGCGAGGTCAGCACCCAGGATAGTGTCAGGATCACGCGAGAGTTGAAAGCCCGTTTCGGCCGCGTACACCGCCCCGAGGTCGTGACGGTAGACGAATGAGCCCAGCGGAATGGACAGGTGCATCACGTGGCGGCCGTGGCTCGCGCCGCTGGGCGTCAGCGCGTGCAGTTCTCCTGCAATCAGCCAGTGCCGCTGGCCATCCTGCGGCAATGCCCACAGGTCCTGCGCGGTCATGAGCCGCTGCGCCATCGCCATTGGATGTCTCCTCGCGTGGGCTCGTAGCGGCGTCAGTATACCCTCGAGGGGACGCCCGCGAGGAGCAGGGCTGCACCCGCTGCCCTTCGCTCAGAAGACCTTCTTCACCAGCCCGAGCGCGCCCTGCTTCCACGGCGCGCGGTGGGTGATACCCGAGGCGGCGGCGAACTCGGCCCGGTGGGCGCAGTACCACTCGAAGTTGCGCAGCAGCGCCTGCTTGTTCGAGTACTTCGGCGCGTAGCCGAGCTGCGTCTCAGCCTTCTCGATCGAGACGAACGAGTCCTGGGTGATCGTCTCGTAGACCCACTTGTACAGCGGCGACAGCCGGACGGCGTCCAGCACGCGCAGCGCCCAGATTGCCGGCAGCGCCGGCACCGGGATCACCTTCTTGCCGTGGCCGGCGGCGTCCAGCACCGCCTGGAAATCATCCTTCGCCGTGCCGAACTCCTTGGCGCCGACGTTGAAGGTGTCGTTGATCTGCTCGACCGGCAGCGTCAGGCACAGCAGGATGGCGTCGCACAGGTCGCTGACGTCCAGGTATTGATACAGGTTGTTGCCGCTGCCCAGCACCGGGAAGTTCTTGCCGTCGATCGCCCAGTCGTAGAGCAGCGCGAACACGCCGAGCCGCTCCGGGCCGATGAACGACTTCGGCCGCAGGATCGCCACCGGCATGCCTTTGGCGCGCACCTCCAGCGCCACCATCTCGGCCTGGATCTTGGCCTGGCCGTAGGGGCCGACCCCTTGCAGCTTGTCGTTCTCCAGCAGCGGGTGGTGGTCGGGGATGCCGTAGACGGCGGTCGACGAGATGTGGACCGCCCGCTGGACGCCGTGCCGCAGCGCCGACTCCAGCACGACGCGCGTGCCGTCGACGTCGGTCGTGTAGATATCCTCCGGCGTGTACAGCGGCAGCGCCGCGGCGGTGTGGACGACGAGATCGACGCCGGCCATCGCCTCATCGACGGCGCGCGGGTCGCGGATGTCGCCGCGCACGGCGCGCACCTTGTCGCGCAGATCGGGATCGGCAAAGTCAGCGATGTCGAGACTGGTGATCGCGTAGCCGCGCGCGATCAGCGCCCGGCAGAGGTTGATGCCCAGGAACCCGGCGCCGCCGGTGACCAGGACGCGTTGCTGTGCCATAGTGGCTGTCTTCCTCCCTCAGCGCCGGCACGCCCGGCCCCAGAATCCTACGGCACAGGCGTGTCGCTTGTTTAGCGCCGGGGACTCTGGGAAACACCGGCCGCTGGCCGGTCGTAGTCCTGTGTGATGCGTCGCGCATCGCCGGCGCGCGTTGCCCACGCCAGACTCGTCCGGCGGCGCCACGCGACCGATATCTCTCGTAGGCGGCCGCCACTGCGCCGCGCTTGCCGTCAGCCGGCAGGAAGATAGGGCACCATGCTGATCACGGTCGACAAGGTCAAGCGTGCCGTCAAGAACCCAAGCATGGCCGCGCAGGTGCTGCGCAAGAAGGCCAGCATCGAGGTGAGCCACCGGCTGCTTGACGGCCAGAGTCTCGCCCCCGACGAGATCACGCTCTACCTGACCTACCGCTGCAACCTGCGCTGCAAGATGTGCGACATCTGGGGCGAGTCCGGCTTCGCCTACGGCATGGAGAAAGACTCGCTCGACCAGTTGATGACGCTCGACCGCATCAAAGAGGTCATCGACGAGATCGCCGACTGGAAGCCGAAGATCACGCTCATCGGCGGCGAGACGCTGCTCTACCGCGAGCTGTACCCGCTGCTGGAGCACCTGCAGAAGAACGAGCTGCGCGTCCACATCATCACCAACGGCATGCTGCTCGGCCGCTACGCCGAGATCATGGTTAAGGAGGGGCTGGTCGAGCATTTCACCGTCTCCGTCGACGGCATGCCCGACACCCACGACCAGATCCGCGGCGGCAAGGACATTTTCAAACGCGCCCTGGCCGGCATCCGCACGATCGACAAGTACAAGCAGCAGTTGGGCAAGGACCACCCGATCATCAACGTCAACTTCGTCGTCTCGACCTGGAACTACCACCAGATGCGCGACTTCGCCGACCTGCTGGTGCAGGAGGATGTCGGCATCGGCTGGCTGAACTTCCAGCACCTGCAATACACCTCGGCCGATGTCGCGGCGCAGCACAACCGCGTCTTCAAGCAGAAGTTCGGCACGACCACCAGCCAGTGGGACAGCTTCGTGATCGAGGACGTCGGCATCGACGGCGACAAGCTGGTCGAGAATATGAACCGGGTGAAGGAAGGCACGTACCCCTTCCGCCTCACCTGGCTGCCCGACCTGGACGACGAGGGCATCAAGGCCTACTACGGCGAGCACTTCAACAGCAACCGCCGCTGCATCTCCCCCTGGGCCTATGCCGCCATCCTGCCCAGCGGCAACGTTAGCCCCTGCCTGCAGTACAACATGGGCAACTTGCACGACCAGAGCTTCAAGGAGATCTGGAACAACGAGAAGTACGTCGAGTTCCGCCGCGAGGTCAAGAAGGGCCTCTTCCCCGTCTGCGATCGCTGCTGCTTCCTGTGGATGCGGTAGGGACCGGGGGTTGGGGATCAGGGGTCAGGGGTCGGGGGCAGGAAGGTCCCTCACCCTAACCCTCTCCCAGAGGGGGAGAGGATCGGCCGTGGCGCCTCAGGAGATGCCGGTTGCCTCGCCCACCGCGGTGGGCGAGGGCGAGGGCCCCTATTCCCAGCCCTCGATCCCTGACCCCCGACCCCCGATCCCTGACCCCCGACCCCCGACCCCCACCCCCCCAGCACCTATGACCAACGACCAGATCATCTGCATCTCCGTTCACCCCTGGGACCACCCGTTTCAGACCAGCCGCCACCACCTGGCGGCGGAGCTGGCACGGCGCAATACGGTCCTGTTCGTCGACCCGCCGCTGAATGTGGTCAGTGCAGCGCGCACACGGCAGACGCCGGAGACGCGCGACCGACTGGCAGCCTGGACCGGGCGGCGGCCGGCGCTGCGCCACGTGCGCGACGGCTTGCACGTGCTGACCGTGCCGCCGATCGTGCCCTTCGGCAAGATCCGGCAGCGCTGGCTGTCGGACGCGGTGGTGGCGGCGAATCTCGTGCCGTTTCGGGCGGCAGTGCGGCGGGCAGCGAGCGCGCTCGGCTTCCAGCGGCCGCTCCTGTGGCTCTCATTCAGCCCGGTCTTCGGGCGGGGCGTGCTGGGCCGGCTCGACGAGCGCCTCAGCCTCTACCACTGCACCGACGAGACAGCGACCGAGCCGCGCGCCCCGGTCTTCAGCGCCGCCATCGAGCGCGACCTGCTCGGCCGGGTCGATCTGGTGATCTGCTCGTCGGACGAGTTGAAGCGCACCAAGGGCGGCTATAACCCGTTCACGTTCACCGTGCCGAACGCCGCCGACGTCGACCTGTTTGCGCAGGCGCTCGACCCGGCGACGGTCGTGCCGGCCGACCTGGCGGCCATCCCCGGCCCGCGCGTCGGCTTCGTCGGCGTGCTGGATTTCCGCGTCGATCAGGCGCTGCTGGCGGCCTGTGCCGCGGCCCGGCCGGACCTGCAGTGGGTGTTGATCGGGCCGGTGCATGGCCAGTGGTTCGACCAGGCGGCGCTGGCGCGCTTCCCGAACGTCCACTTCCTCGGCCTCCAGCCGCGGGCGGCGCTGCCCGGCTACCTGGCCGGGCTGGACGTGGCGACGATCCCGTTCGTGCTGGACCGCCACACCAGCGCGATCTACCCGCTCAAGCTGCACGAGTACCTGGCCGCCGGCCGGCCGGTGGCGGCGACGCCGCTGCCGTCGCTGGCGGCGCTGGCCGAGCCGCTGGTCGGGCACCTGCACCTGGGCGCCGGCACGGATGGCTTCCTGGCCGCCGTCGACGCGGCGCTGGCGGTTCGCGACCAGGGCCGGGTGGCGCGGCTGGCCATCGCCCGCCAGAATGCCTGGCCCGACCGAGCCGCCGACATCGGCGCGCTGATTGAGGAGCGCCTGACGGCGCTCGCCCCGGAACCACGCACCACACTGGAAATGAGTCGTCCATGATGAAGATCTGGAAGCCGGCGGTGGGGCCGGCGGTTGAAACCGCACCTAGAGGGCCTGCGGGCCACGAAACCCACCTTCGTGGGTTAGGCCGACACGAAACCCAGTCCGCGAAGGCGGACTTCGTGGCGCCGCAGCGCCCTCTAGGCGCGGTTTCAACCGCCGGCCCCACCATCGCCGGCCCCAACCGCCGCCCGAAAGCGCCCCGCACCCGCCTCATCACCCGCGGCGTGTCGTTGCTGGCGGCGCTGCTGCTGGCGGCCGGCCTGCTGCCGCCAGCGCCGGTCGCCGCCGAGAGCTTCGCCGATCTGGCGATCGAGGCCTACTGGAGCCGGGCCGACCTGCCCGTCGCCGGCCGCATGACTGAGCGCTCGTGGCTGTGGGGACCGGAGCCGTTCGCCAGCACCGCTGAGACCTACAAGGAAGCCTACCTCGACGAGGCGGCCAGGAAGCGCTTCGGTGACGTGAGCCAGAAGCGGCTGGTGCAGTACTTCGACAAGACGCGCATGGAGCTGACGAACCCGTCGCAGAAGAACCGCGGCGGCATCACCAACGGCCTGCTGGTCGTCGAGATGGTCAGCGGTCAGGTCCAGCTCGGCAACGCCGCCTTCGGGCGCGGCTTCACGCCGGCGCCGATCGCCGTCGCCGGCGACCCGGCCGCCTTCAACCCGACCGCGCCGACCTACGCCGCCTTCGCCGGCCTGGCGACGCTCGACTCCGTGACCAATCGCGCCCAGCCGCGCGTGGGTCAGGGCATCACCGCGACGATCGGGCCGACCGGCGCAACCGGCGAGAACCCGTCGCTGGCCGGCGCGGCGACGATCGAGCATTTCGACGCGAACTTTGGCCACAATATCCCGAATGTCTTCTGGACGTTCATGAACCAGACCGGGCCGGTCTTCCTGGTCGAGCGGCACAAGACCGGGCCACTGGCCAACCAGCCGGTCGTCAACCCGGAGGGCGGCCTGGCCGGCAAGTCCGCCGAGGAGACGGTCTTCAACTGGGAAGAGGCGATGGGCTACCCCATCACCGAGCCGTACTGGGCCAGCGTGCGCGTTGCCGGCCAGGAGCGGGTGGTGCTGATCCAGCTCTTTCAGCGGCGGGTGCTGACCTTCACCCCCGGCAACGCGCCCGGCCCTGAAGTGGAGATGGGCAATGTCGGCCGCCACTACTTCGAGTGGCGCTACACGCCGCTGCCGGCCGGCGCCACCGCCGTCACCGCGCTCAGGACGACCAATCCGGCGCCGGTGCTGCAATACACGATCCTGGCCCACGCCGACTACGGCCCGGCCTTCGACGGCGGCGCGGGGGGCGACGAGCCGCAGACGGCCGCCGGCTCGTTCTTTGTCATTCAACTGAGGGCCACCAACATCAGCGACACGGTGCAGCAGGTCGGCCGCGATCTGGTGGTGCAGGCAGTGACGCCGGCCGGGCTGGCGCGGGTCACCGTCGCCGACGTGCCGACCGACTCGCTCAACAAGCGCATGCTCGGGCCGCGGCCACGCCGCTGCCCGCCGGCGGGCTGCCCGCAGCCGGTGCGCATTTGGACCCAGATCCCGCCGGGGGAGACGCTGACGCTCCACCTCGTCTACGATGTGCCGGCCGATGCTACCAGCTTGCGCTTCGTGCCGGTGATCGAGGACGCGCCGGCGATGGTCCTGCGCTAACAGACGCGGCGGCCGACACGTAGACAGGAGGGAGGATCTCTCAGAGCGTGGGACCGCTGTGCCGACGGGTGACACCGAGTTGTCAGGCTCACACGGGTAGGGGATTCTGGAGCGCCGAGTAGGAAACACCGGTCCGGGTGAGGGGATGCCACCGCATGGCCATCGAGGTCGCCGCCACGTCTACCGAGTCGCCGCCACCGGAAGCGCCCGCGCCGCCGAGCGTCGGCACGCGCGCGGTGCGCGGCCTGAGCTGGATGACCCTCTCCTACGCCGGCAGCAAGACGCTGACGTTCATCTCGACGGTCGTGCTGGCGCGGCTGCTGGACCCGTGGTCGTTCGGCTTGCTCGGCTTCGTGCTGGTCTGCATCAACGTGCTGGCCATCTTCCGCGACCTCGGCGTCGGCTCGGCGCTGATCTACCGCCGCGACCGTGTCCAGGAGGCCGCCAACACGGCCTTCTATCTGAGCCTGCTGGCCGGCGTGGGGCTGTTTGCCGCCGCCTGGCTGGTCGCGCCGCTGGCGGCCGACTACTTCCGCCAGGAGCTGGTCGAGCCGATGCTGCGGCTGATGGCCGTGACCTTCATCATCAGCGCCTTCGGCTCGGTGCAAGCCTTTCTGCTGCAGAAAGAGCTGCAGTTCCGCAAGACGGCGCTGCTGGAGCTGGCGCCGGCGGCCGGCTACCTGCTGGCCTCGGTCGGCTTCGCCATCGCTGGCCACGGCGCCTGGAGCCTCATCTACGGTCACCTCGTGGCGACGATCTTCGGCACAATCATGGCCTGGTTCGTCTCGCCCTGGCGGCCGCGCCTGACGATCGACTGGGGGCTGAGCCGCGAGATCGTCCACTTCAGCAAGCACGTCATGGTCTGGGGCTTCCTCATCTTCCTGATGAACAACCTGCATTTCCTGATCGGCGGGCGCATACTGGGCGAGACGAGCATGGGCCTGTTCCTGGTCGCCTTCAATCTGGCGACGCTGCCGGTCAACTCGATGTCCAGCATCATCACCAAGCTGCTGTTTCCGGCCTTCTCGAAGCTGGCCGACGACCGCGGCCGGCTCGAGGCCGCATTCCTGAAGACGCTGCGCTACCTGGCGCTGGTCGGGCTGCCGATCGGGGTCGGCATGGCGCTGGTCAGCAACGTGCTGGCGCCGGCGCTCTACGGGCCGAAATGGGCCGAGATGGCGCCGGTGCTGAGCCTGCTGGCGCTGATGGGCGCCATCGTCGTCGTCAATCTGAGCTTCGGCGAGATCTACAAGGCGATCGGCCGGCCGGAGGTGCTGACCTGGTTCCTGGTCATCCGCGTGGCCGTGCTGGCGCCGCTGCTCTACCTGGGCGGGCGTGTCGACGTCGTCTGGCTAGCGGCGGCCCATCTGATCGCCGCGCTGCTGACCTACCCGCTCAACTACCTGCTGCTGGCGCGGACGCTCGGCCTGCGCCCGGCGGCGATGCTGAGGCAACTGGCGCCCGGGCTGCTGGGCGTGCTGGGCATGACCGCCGTCGTGGCGCCGCTCAACCTGGCGCTGCTGACGGTGAGTGGGCTGCCGGCGCTGCTGGCGGCGATCATGTTGGCCGGCGCCGGCGCGGCGGCCTATGCCGGCACGCTCTTTCTGGCGCAGCCCGCGCTCTGGCGCGAGACGGTGGGGCTGGCGACGCTGGCATTGGGACGCCGGCGGTGAGTGGCGAGGACGGAGCGCTGCGTGGTGAGGAGTTGGGTTGAGCGCCATGCCTGATCCGTGGCCGACGGTGGCGGTGGTCGTGCCGATCTACAATGCGATGACCACGATCGGGCCGCTGGTGGAGTCGTTGCGACGGCTGGATTACCCCGCCGACCGGCTGAGCATCACGCTGGTCGACAACGGCTCGAGCGACGGCACGATCGCGTTCCTCGAGCGCCAGATCATGGTCGCCGATGGCCATCGCCTGCGCCTGATCCACGAGCGGCAGACCCGTGGGCCAGCCGCGGCGCGCAACGCCGGCATCCGCGCCACCGCCAGCGAGCTGCTGGCCTTCACCGACAGCGACTGCATTGTCACGCCCGGCTGGCTCATGGCGCTCGTCGCGCCGCTCATGGCCGACCCGACCATCGGCGGCGTGGCCGGCGAGGTCGAGGGCGCGCCGCCCGAGTCGCCGGTCGAGCGCTACTGCCTGGAGAAGCGGGTGCTGAGCCAGGCGGTGGGCATGAGCCATCACTACCTGCCCTACACACCGACGCCCAACTGTGCCTTCCGCCGCGTCGTCTTCGACCAGATTGGCCTGTTCGACGCGACCATGATCTGCGGCGAGGATGTCGACTTCTCCTGGCGCATGCAGGAGCGATCGACCTGGCGGCTGGTGTTTCATCCCGAGGCGCTGGTCTACCACAAGTTCCGGTCGGACTCGCGCAGCTTCTTCGTCCAGGCCCGCAAGTGGGGCTACGGCGCCGTCTTCGTCATGGTGCGGCACGGCGTGCCGATGCGGCGCGGCGAGGTGCGCCGGCGGCTAGCCGAGTACAAGGGGCTGCTGAAGCAGGGCGGGCTGCTGCCCTGGTACTGGCTGCAGGCCCGCCGTGGCGCGCTCGCCCACGACGACTGGGAGCAGCGCCAGCTCGACTGGCTGTATCGCTTCGGCCTCAAGCTCGGCCGGCTGCGCGCGTCGCTGGAGTTCCGCCGGCTCTACCTGTGAGGCGGCGGGGGCGACGGCCAGCGGGGCAGGAGGCCGCCGGCCCCGATCGCCGGCCCCGATCGCCGGCCCTGATCGCCCTCCGCTCCGCCCCCCGGTGCCGGCCCAGCCAGCAGACAATCTAGCGCATGACACGCTCGCCAAATAGGCCACCAACGTTGTCTTTGTGCCGCGCCTGTGAGGAGATCGCGGATTCGGCCGTACTAAGGATCAATCCGGCCTGTTGTCGCGCCACCGCGCAGCGGCGCGACAGGGCTGGGCCGGTTCCCGCCTGCTACGCCGTCAGTAACGAAGGGACGATGCCGTCATGAGTGTCGCGGTCGTCATTGGCACGATGGATCGCGCCGACCAACTGGCTCGCTGTCTGGCCAGCCTGTATGACAACACAGTCCGGCCCGACGAGGTCATCGTCGTCGACGGCAGCAAGCAGCCGGAGACGCGCGCCGTCGTCGAGGCGATGGCCGCCGAGCAGCCGGGCCTGCGCTACATCAAGCAAGAGACCAGGGGCCTGTCCAGCGCCCGCAACATCGGCATGCAGGCCGCCGGGACGGACTTCATCCTGACGACCGACGACGACTGCCTGGCTCACCGCGAGTGGATCGCGACGATGCTGGCGACGCTGACGGCCGCCGACCAACCCGACGCCGTGTGTGGCCGCTGCCTGCCCTATGGCGACTTCACCAGGAAGTTGCTGGTGGCGGTCAATAGTGGCGATGGGCGGCGCGTGTTCAAGGGCAAGGCCGCACCGTGGAAGGTCGGCATCAGTGTCAACATCGGCTTCCGGCGCGCGCTCTTCCGCGATGTCGCTGGCTACGATATCCGGCTCGGTCCCGGCTCGCCGCTGCGCACCGCCGAGGACCTGGACCTGGTCTACAGCATCCTCAAGGCCGGCAAGACCATCGTCTACACGCCCGACGCCATCGTCTACCACGACCAGTGGCGCAGCCGCGAGGAGGCTCGCCAGCGACGCTGGGAGTACGCCTTCGGCGGCGCGGCGATGCTGACCAAGCACGTCCGCGAGGACGGCGACCTGTTCGCGCTGCGCCTGCTGACGGTGCGCTTCCTGGACGAGGCGCCGCTGCTGGCGATCCGCGGTGTGCTGAAGGGCAGCAAGGAGAGCGTCATCCTAAGCTGGCAGAACCTGCGCGGCTCGCTGAGTGGCATCCGCCGCGCCTGGACGACCTTCGGCCGCCGGCCGGCCGGCCCGGCGCTGCTGACCCCGGAGAGGACCGAGCGATGAAGACCGTCATCCTGTGCGGTGGCAAGGGCGAGCGGCTGCGGGAGATGACCGAGGCCATCCCCAAGCCGATGATCGAGATCGGCGGCCGGCCGATCCTCTGGCACGTGATGAAGATCTACACCCACTACGGGCAGGACGACTTCGTGCTCTGCCTCGGCTACAAGGGCGAGAAGATCAAGGAGTACTTCGTCGAGAACGAAGGCTGGCGCTACAAGGACTTCGTTCTGCGCATGGGCGTGCCGGAGCCGGAGCGCATCGTCTATCCCGACAACGGCCAGGAGCACTGGCGCATCACCTTTGCCGACACCGGCCAGGAGACGAACACCGCCGGCCGACTGAAAGCCGTCGAGCGCTACATCGACAGCGACACCTTCTGCGTCTCCTATGGCGACGACCTGTGGGACATCCCGGTCGATGATGTCGTCGCCTTCCACCGGCGCCACGGCCGCGTCGCCACGCTCACCGCTGTCCAGCCGGTGTCGCCCTACGGCGTGCTGGACCTGGCCGACGACGGCCAGATCACGCGCTTCCGCGAGAAGCCACGCCTCGACCACTGGATCAACGGTGGCTGCTTCGTGTTCGACCGGCGCGTCTTCGACTACCTGGGCGACAACGAGGTGCTGGAGGAGCAGCCGTTCCAGCGGCTGGCCGGCGACGGCCAGATCATGGCCTACCGCCACCAGGGCTTCTGGGCCAGCATGAACACGTTCAAGGAGATGCAGACGCTCAACGCGCTCTGGCGCTCCAACGGCGCCGGCGCGCGCTGGAAAGTGTGGACGCAGTAGGGGTCAGGGGTCAGGGGTCAGGGGCCGGGGAGGGCACGGGCGAACACTGATGACAGACTGGAACGCCGGTGGTGAGGCAAGGGCGTTAGACCTCCCTAACCTCCCTTGTCAGGGGGAATGGGCCGACGCGCCGCTACCTGATTCCCCCCCTGATAAGGGGGGTTGACTCCTCTCCCTACCAACCACCTTCCCCAACCCCCAACCCCCGACCCCCAACCCCCGACCCCCGACCCCCACGAGGAGAGAACATGACCTGGTCTGGCCGCAACGTCTTCATCACCGGCGCGAATGGCTTTGTCGGGAGCTGGCTGGCGCGTGAGCTGGTCGAGCAGGGCGCCAACGTCGTCGTGCTGGTGCGCGATCTGACGCCAAAGGCCGGGCTGGCGCTGCATCCGGGGCTGACCGATCGGGTGACGCAGGTGCGGGGCGACCTGCTCGACTACGCCCTGCTGCAGCGCATCCTGACCGAGTTCGACATCGACAGCGTCTTCCACCTGGCGGCGCAGGCGATCGTCGCCGTCGCCAACCGGTCGCCGCTGTCGACCTTCGAGGCCAACATCCGCGGCACCTGGCAACTGCTGGAGGCCTGCCGGCTCAGCCCATTGATCAAGCGGGTCGTCGTGGCGTCATCGGACAAGGCCTACGGCGATCAGCCGGTGCTGCCCTACACCGAGGACCAGCCACTCAACGG
This sequence comes from Chloroflexota bacterium, assembly GCA_020849725.1. The sequence goes on along the minus strand of JADLAZ010000013.1, from coordinate 49,027 downwards.
CATCCATCCCTATGACGCCTCCAAGGTCTGCACCGACATCATCGCCCGCTCCTATGGCAGGAGCTACGGGCTGCCGGTCGCCATCACCCGCTGCGGCAACATCTACGGCGGCGGCGACCTGAACTGGAGCCGCATCATCCCCGAGACGATGAAGGCGGTGATCGAGGACCGCAGCCCGGTGCTGCGCAGCGATGGCACGCTGGTGCGCGACTACTTCTACGTGCGTGACTGCGTCGACTCGTACCTGACGCTGGGCGAGCAGATCGCCGGCCGGAGCGAGTTGTACGGTGAGGCCTTCAACTTCGGCACCGGCCGACCGATCAGTGTGCTAGAGTTGGTGACCACAATCGTCGCGCTGTCCGGCAAGCGGCACATCACACCGGATATCCAGGGCAAGGGCAAGCCGAGCCAGGAGATCAAGGCGCAGTTCCTCGACAGCCGCCGGGCCGAGCGTGACCTCGGCTGGCGCTCCGGCTACACCCTGGAGGAAGGGCTGGGCGAGACGCTCGCCTGGTACACCGCCTATCTCGCCGGCGCACCGCTGCCGGCACTCGCGCTCGTGCGATGAGTGGGCCAGTGGGCCAGTGGGACCCTCACCCTAACCCTCTCCCAGAGGGAGAGAGAACAGACGGCGCCTGACCACCGCGGCCGGTCCCCTCTCCCGCGCACGGGAGAGGGTTAGGGTGAGGGCCCATCACTCATCACTCATCACTCCCCACGGAGACCCCATGGCACGACGGCTCAAAGTCACGGTGATCGCGCCCGACTCGATGCGGCCGGTACTGTCGCGCACCTACATCATCGCGCGCGCGCTCATGCTGCGCTACGACGTCGAGGTGATCCGCACCGTGACGCCGGTGCCGAATCATCCCTACCCGATCCAGATGTACGACTTCCCCTGCCCGTACCACCTGGTCACCAACCGGCCGCTGCCGGCCTTCCGGAAGACGGCGGCCGAGGTGCTGGAGCGCATCACCGGCGACGTGATCATGGCGATCAAGCCGGTGCCGACCAGCTACGGGCTGGCGCTGTGGGCCAGGCGGCAGAAGGGTCTGCCGGTCGTCCTCGACATCGACGACTGGGAGATCTACATGCGCTACCCGAACAGCAAGTACATGCTCAAGAACATGGCCTACTCGCTGCCGCGGCTGCGCCAGCCGGACTGCTACGCCTACACCTACGCGCTCGACAAGATGGTCGGCCTGGCCGACGGCGTGACGGTCGTGTCGAGCTTCTTCCAGCAGCGCTACGGCGGCACGATCTTGCCGCAGGGCGTCGACGTGGACAGCTTCGACCCGGCTCGCTTCGACCGGGAGGCGCTGCGGCAGGAGTGGGGGCTGTGCGACTTCAAAGTGATGACCTTCATCGGCGACGCCTACCCGCACAAGGGGCTGAGCGAGGTTGTCGCCGCGCTCGAGCGCGCGGCCGACCCGAGCGTGCGGCTGGTCATCGTCGGCGCCGGCGGCAACCCGACCTACATCGAGGAGCTGCGCCGCAACCCGAAGGTGATCTATCTCGGCGCGCAGCCGTACGATGAGGTGCCACGCTTCCTGAGCATGGCCGATCTGGTGGTGCTGCCGCAGCGGCTCGGCCCGTACTCGGCCGGGCAACTGCCGAACAAGTTGTTTGAGGCGCTGGCCATGGGCAAACCGGTCATCTCGACGCGCGTCTCCGATATCCCCCAGGTGCTGGAGGGGTGCGGGCTGGTCGTCGCGCCGAACGATGTTGATGGCCTGGTCGGGGCGATCGACATGCTGGCGGCCGACGCCGCGCTGCGGGAGCGCCTCGGCGCGGCAGCGCGGGCGACGGCGCTGCGCGAGTACACCTGGGAACGGATGGCGACGATCATGGACCCAATCTTCCGGCGCTGGGAGCCGATGGATGCCAGCGCAAGCGAGCAGGTGATCGGTGAACACGCGCGCCTCCGCTAAAGTGCAAATGCGACTCTCGCCGGCCGGCGTCCAGGCCACGACCACGGCCGCCTGGGCCTGGCTCGACGCGCACCAGGCCGCAGCGCTGTGGGTCATCGTGAGCCTGGGCGCGCTGCTGCGGCTGGCGACACTGGGTGCGCTGAGCCTGTGGCTGGATGAGGGGCTGAGCTACTGGATCGCCGATCGGTCGCTGGGCGATCTCCTCGCCTACCTGGCCGCGCATGACACGCATCCACCGCTGCACTACCTGCTGCTGCAGCCGATGATCGCGCTTGGCGGCAGCGAGTGGCTGCTGCGGCTGCCGTCGGCGGTGGCCGGCATCATCGCCATCCCGCTGCTGTACGCACTCGGCCGGGAGCTGTTCGACCGGCCGACCGGGCTGGTGGCGGCGCTGCTGCTGGCGGTGTCGCCGCTGCACATCTGGCACGCCCAGGAAGCGCGCATGTACGCGCTGGTGGCGATGCTGACGCTGGCAGCGACACTGTTCGCCGCGCGCGCGGTGCGCACCGGCCGTCGGCTCGACTGGGCCGGCCTGGTCATCTGCCAGGCGGCGGCGCTGTGGTCGAACACGGCTGCCATCTGGTACACGCTGGCGCTGAACGCGGCGGCGCTGCTGCTGGTCAGGGCGCTCTGGCAGCGGGGCCGGTTCTGGCCGTGGACGCTCAGCCAGGCCCTGGCGGTCGGGCTGTGGCTGCCCTGGATGCCGACCTTCCTGCAGCAGGTGCGCGTCAGCGGCAGCAACAACACCTGGATCGTGCCGGCGACGGTGCAGCAGGTGGCGCTGACACTGGCTGCCTTCGTCAGCCAGAGTAGCGGGCTGATGCTGCAACTGACGGCGCTGGGGCTGCTGGCCGCCTGTCTGGCGCTGGGCAGCGCCATGCTGTTCCAGGAGAGCCGGAGCCGGGTGGGCGCCTACGTGCTGCTGGGGTGCCTGGTCTGCGTGCCGATCGGCCTGGCGTTCCTGATCAGCCAGCCCTATGTGGCCGTGCCGGGGATGTCGGCGATCTTCCGACCCGGCTCGTCGATCTTCCTGACCCGCAACCTGATCATCGCCAGCCCGCCGCTGCTGCTGGTGGTGGCGCGCGGGCTGGCGCTGGCCGTCGGCGCCGGCGACTGGCGGCGCTGGGCCGCCGCTGGCCTGGTGACGGCGCTGGTGACGCTCAACCTCATCACGCTGGCCGACACGCTGGCGCGGCCGGACCGCGAGGACTGGCGCACCGCCGCCGCACGCCTGGCCGCCCGCGCCGAGCGAGACGACTTGATCATCTTTGTGCCGCCCTACATCGAGGGACCGTTCGTCTACTACTACCAGCGGCTGGGCGGCGCCGGCGTCCCGCGCGGCTACCCGCATGACGATTGGGCGGTCCACCCGCGCTTCGGCGAGTATCCGACGCCAGCGGCGGCCCTGGCCGGCCACCAGCGCTACTGGCTCATCATCAGCAGCGCCCACGACACGATCGATGGGCGCCTGGCCGACGACCTGGCGGCCCAGGGCCAACTGATCGACCACGAGCATGCGCGTGGGCTGACCATGCGTCTGTACACACTGCGGGAGGGAACCCAATGAGTGTGCCTGCCGTGGATGTCATCTCGCTCAGCCGCCGCCGCACCGTCGCCTGGTGGCTCACGCCGGCGCTCGCCGGGGTGGCGCTGGTGACCGTCCTGCTGCTGGGGCTGGGCTTGCGCTTCCTCTGGCTCGACGCCAAGAGTCTCTGGTACGACGAAGCGGCCAGCCTCTACTTCGCCAGCCCGCCGCTGCCGGAGCTGATCCGCCTCACCATCATGCGCGATACGCCGCCGCCGCTGTACTACCTGGCGCTGCACGGCTGGATGAGCCTGTTCGGCGACGGCGTCTTTGCCGTGCGCGCCCTGTCGGCGCTGGCCAGCGCGCTGTGCCTGCCGCTGCTGTACGCGCTCGGCCGCGCCCTCACCGACCGCGCCACCGCGCTGCTGGCCACCGGCCTGCTGGCGCTGTCACCCTTCCACATCTGGTACGCCCAGGAGACGCGCATGTACGCGCTGCTGGCGCTGACCGGGCTGGCCTCGACGCTGGCGCTGGTGCGGCTGCTGCAGCGGCCAGGCTGGGGCCGCTGGCTGATCTATGTCGGCGCGACCGGGGCGATGCTGTGGGTCCACTATCTGGCGCTGTTCACGCTGGCGGCGCAGGCGGTGGTGGTGCTGGCGCTCGCCTGGCCCGGTCAGCCGGCCACCGGCGCGCGCCGCTGGCTGTGGACGGCCGTGCCCGTCGCTGGGCTGACGTTGCTGCCCTGGGCGCCCGCCTTTCTGATCCAGAGTCAGACCTACCGGCGCTTCTGGATCCCGCCGGCGACACCGGAGACCTTGGAGAAGGCCCTCTGGGAGTTCAGCGCCTATCACGCGCCCTACTGGCGGCTGCCGGGCGACCGGCCGGGCCTGGTCGTCATCGGCTTTCTGGCGCTGGCGATCGCCGGCGGTCTGGCGCTGCGCCGGCAGGGCCGGCTGGCCTGGCTGCTGCCGGTGGCGCTGGCGCTCCTGCCGGTGGCGCTGGCCTACGTGGTTGGCAGCTTCCGGCCGCTCTTCCTGGCGCGCACGCTCATCCTGGTGACGCCCTTCTACCTGTTGCTGGTCGCCGCCGGCCTGGTCGAGCTGGCGCGGCTTGGCTGGCGGCGGCTGGCAGCCGGCGACGGCGATGGCCAGGTCGGCGCCGGGCGCGCGTGGCTGGCACGGGGCTGGCCGCTGGCGCTCGCGAGCCTGGGGCTGCTGTGGGTTGTCGGCTGGACGGCGCTGTCGCTGCAGAACCTGTATCGCAACGCGCCCAAGGAGCCATGGGACGAGGCCGCGCGCCTGGTGGCGCAGCACGCCGGAGCCGGGGACGTGCTCATCTTCCACTCCGCGCCGGGCGAGTGGCCCTTCACCTACTACTTCTCGCGCCTGGGCCACACGCTGCCGATGCACGGCATCCCCCACGACGCCGACCAGCCAACCGGCGCCCTGGAAGTGCCGGTGACGCCGGCCGATATCGCGGCGATGGAGCCGCTGCTCAACCACGATGGCCCGGTCTGGCTCGTGCTCAGTCATGAGGAATTCAACGACCCCACCGGGATGGTGCAGCGCGCGTTTGATGCGCGCTGGCGCCTGGACGAACACCAGACACTCTACAACATCGAACTGCGCCGGTATGTGCCTGCCGGGTAGCGCGATGATCTGGCGCCCCGGCGCGCATCCGCGCCGGGGAGGTTCTGGGAGGCAACGATGAGTTCGCGGGTGAGTTCTCGATCGGTCTTGCCGACGGCGGCGTGGCGAGCACAGCTGCGCCTGACCGCGGTCTGGCCGATCGTGATCTTCGTCGTGGTGGGGCTGGCGGCGATGAGCCTCTACCTCTATCGCCAACTGACGATCGCCGGCACGATCCACCCGCCGCTGGATGATGCCTGGATCCACTTCCGCTTCGCCGAGAACCTGGCGCGCGGCCTGGGCATGTCCTTCAATCCTGGCGTGGCCACGCCAGGCACGACCAGCCCGTTCTGGGTGCTGCTGCTGGCGGCGGCCTGGTGGCTCACGGGCGAGTTCCCGGTGACCGCCAAAGTGCTTGGCGGCGCCGCCTACCTGGCGGCGCTCGGTGGCGTGTATGCGCTGTCGCTGCACATCCGGCCGGCACGCGGCCTGGCGCTGCTGGTGGCCGTGTTCGCTGCGCTCAATGGGCGCTTCATCTGGGCGTCGCTGTCCGGGATGGAGACGACGCTGTTCGCCGCGCTCACGATCTGGGGCATCGTGCTCCACCTGCGTTACCGCGACGCCGGCGGCTGGCAGCAGGTCCTGCCGACCGTCGTGCTGGCGGTGGCCGCCATCACCCGCCCGGAGGCGCTCGCGCTGATCGGGCTGACGCTGCTCGACCGACTGCTCGTGCTGGACAGCCGGCCAGCCGGCGCCAGCGCCGGGGTGGACGTCACGACGGACGAGCCACGCCCGCGCGGCCTCCACCTGACATTCCACCGCGCGCGGCTGGGCGCCGTCGGCCTGCAGGTCCTCATCGTCGCCGCGTTCGTGACGCCGATGTTGCTGTTCAACTATCTGACGGCCGGCAGCCTGCTGCCGAACACCTTCGCCGGCCAGTCGCTGTCGCAGGGCGGCTCGACCCCGTCCATGGCCAGTTGGCTGCCCGACTTCGACTACTTGCGCGAGGTCGGCACCAGCTTCCTGCGCGACAACTTCCTGCTGATCTGCTTCGTGCCAATCGGCGTGGTGGCGGTGGTGGCGGCGCAATGGAGCGACCGCCCCGGCGCGCGCCGCAGCTTGCTGCCGCTGGCCTGGGTGCTGGGCCTGCCGCTGCTGGACGCCTTCATCGCGCCGAACCTGCGCCACCACGAGCGCTACCTGATGCCCCTGCTGCCCCTGGTGGCGTTGCTGGCAGTGCATGGCATGGCCCTGGTCGCGGCGCTGGTGCCCAGCCAGCACCTCGCCCTCGGCGCCGGCGGCCGGCGCCTGCTCCGCGTCGGTGTGCTGCCGCTGCTGGTGGCCATCACCCTCGTCGTCGGCCTGCGCGAGGTACACTCGTGGTCGATCCAGTACGCGCGTGACGTGCGCAGCATCGATGAGACGAACGTAGCGGTCGGACGCTGGCTGCGCGAGCACACTCCGCCCGATGCCGTCGTCGCCACGCACGACATCGGCGCGGTCATCTTCTTCTCCGACCGCACCGTGATCGACACCGTCGGCCTGGTCGAGCCAGGCATCCTGCCGTACATCAAGCGGGCCGGCACGGCCGGCGTGGAAGAGTACGTGCGCGCACGCATGCCGCGCTACTTCGTCTCCTGGCCGCACTGGTACCCCGGCATCACCGATGACCCGCGCCTCTGCCGGCCGGTCTACACGGCCAGGGCGACGATGCGCAACTGGCGCTCATTGCTGCCGGCTGACACGATGGTCATCTACGAGTGCGTCTGGCCCAACCGATGACCGCGCGGCAAACGTCACCAGGGGGATCTGCGTATCCAGAGATGGCCAGGACCGTCTGACCTGAGCCGGCTTCCGACCGCACGTCCAATGCCCCGGTGACACGCTACCCGCGTCATCCGCGCCACGCCGACAGGAGCGACCACGGTATGCACCGGCACACCCGCGTTCTAACCGTCCTGCTGCTGACCCTGGTGGGCCTCAGCGCCGTTGGCCTGCCCTTTGTGGCAACCGCGGTCGTGCCATTCGGCGATGCCAGCCAGTTGCTGGCCGACTCGACCTGGCCAGCCATCGGCGCCGATCACCGCCACACCGGCCGCGCCGAGGCGGTCGGGCCGCCGCTGCCGGCCACCCGCTGGCGCACGCAGATCGTCCGTCAGGAGGGCCTGATGGATGAGAATGCGTTTATGCGCAGCACCATGCTCGGCGCGAATGGCTTCCTGTACGTCGGGGCCGGCATGCCCGGCGTCTACCGCCTGCGCGCCACCGATGGCGCGCTGGTGGCGCCGTCGCTCTTCTCGGTGCGCCACGGGCCGAACGGCGAGGTGATCCCGTGCGCCAGCGGCGAGACCTGGGTCGAGGACGTGACCATCGGCGCCGACAACACGCTCTACTTCGTCAACGAGGGTGGCTGCGTCTGGGCAGTCGACGGCAACACACTGCAGATAAAGTGGCAGAAGTCGCATGGCTTCCTGCACGCGCCGCCGACGCTCTACCCACATCCGGACTTCGGCACGGTCGTGTTCATCATGTCGCCTGACGGCTATGTCAAGGGCTTGCGCGCCAGCGACGGCGCGCTGGTGCTGCGCTATCGGTACACGAACGGCACCGGCAACAAGGAGAGCGTGCGCGAGAAGGGCTTCGCCATCGACGGCGACGGCACGCTCTACTTCGGCTGGAAGGACCGCATCTTCAGCCTCAACCCACTGTCGTACAACGCCAGCGGCGACATGGCGGTCAAGGCCGCGCCGATCGTCACGCCGATCTTGAGCGCCGGCCCGGTTGGCCCGATCGTCGTCGACGGTCAGAGCTATCTCTTCTTCACCGGCGACGCCACGTTTGTTCGCGTCAACCTGACGACGCGCGCGGTCAAGAGCTACGGACTGGGCAGCACGCTCTGCGGCGCCGGTGTTCCCTTCTGCGACAGCACCACCGCCAGCAAGACCGGCAAGGAGCGCTGGCCGGCCGTCAGCGCCGACGGCAAGACCGTGTACTTCAGCGCTTCGAATGCCCTGCTGTACGCGCTGAACAACGGCGACAACCCGGCCACGCCGGCCAACGACGACTGGAAGCCGCGCTGGATGTACGCGACCGGCGCTGGCGATGGCTACTTCGACGGCATCAAGAGCGACCCGCTGATCGACGCCGCCGGCACGATCTACGCCTACACCAGCGACGGCAACATCCACGCCGTCAATCCGGATGGCACGCGCAAGTGGCGCTCGGGCGACTACGGCCTGGTCAGCGGCCTGCGCGACTCGTTCTACTTCGGCACCAACCTGGCGATGGGCGCGGATGGCACCCTCTACGTCGCCACCACCGGCCCGAACACGCAAACCGGCGTGACGGAGAGCTGGGTCTGGGCGCTGGGCGCGGCCGCCGGCGGGGCCACTGCGACGGCCACCCCCACGACAGCGGTCGCCACCACCACGCCGACGACGGCCCCGGCCACCAGCACCGCGACTGTCGCGGCCACCACCACGCCGACGGCGGTCCCCCCGACCAACACGGCGACGGCCACCCCCACGACGGCGGTCGCCACCAACACGCCGACGCGCACCCCGACGACCGCGCCAGCGACGGCGACATCGGGGCCAGCAACGGCAACGGCGACGCCCGGTCCGGCCACCGGCTGCACGTCGCTGCCGGCCAACGCCGACCCGACGCGCCTGCTGATCTGCGCCAGCCAGGTATCGGCCACCACCAATGGCACGCCCAGCAGTGGCAGCGAATTGACTGTCGATCTCAAGACCTGGACCAGTTGGGGCAGCGCCTGGGGCGCGCCAGCCACCGCCGAGCTGCGCGTGACGCTGCCGGCGGCGACGCCGCTGCGGCAGGTGCGCTGGCTGGTGGCCTCCAACGCCTTCATGGACGACTATGACGTCGAGATCTCCAGCGATGGCGTCGCCTGGACGCCGCTGGTCGCCAGCGGCCCCACTGCAACGCTGGGTCTCAACGCCACGACCCAGATCTCCAACACCTGGAACACCCGCGATGTGGCCGTCACGGCCCGCTACCTCCGGTGGTCGCTGCGCAACCCGAACACCGAGTCTCGCATCGGCAGCCTGGCCGAGATCGAGGTCTACCGCCAGCCATGAGTTCTCCCCAGACGCTCGCCACCCGCTGGCCGGTGAGCCACCGCGCATCGAGGCGCCCATGAACGCTCGCCCCGTGCCAATGACCCCCCCGCGGGATGCCCCCGTGGCACGCGCGCGGCTGCTGACGGGCAGTTTCGCGGTCTGGCTCGGCCTGATCGCCGTGCTGGCGACCGTCATCCGGCTGGTGGCGCTGGGCACGCAATCGTTCTGGCTCGACGAGGGTGTCAGCTACATTACTGCCGCTCGACCGCTGCCGGCGCTGCTGGCCTTCGTCGGCCGCGAGGACATCCATCCACCGCTCTATTATGTCCTGCTGCACGGCTGGCTGGCGGGCGGCGACTCTGAGTTCTGGCTGCGCCTGCTGTCGGCCAGTGTCGGCATCGCGGCGGTGGTGGCGTTCGGCCTCGTCGGGCGGCTGCTGATCGATGCCCGCGCCGGGCTGGCGGGCGCCTTCATCCTGGCGATCTCGCCGCTGCACGTCTGGTACGCGCAAGAGGCGCGCATGTACTCGCTGGTCGTGCTGCTGGCGCTGGCGCTAGTCGGCTGCCTGTGGCAAGCGCTAATGACGACCCGTCGCCCCGGCTGGTGGTGGGCCGGCGTCGCGGTCAGCGGCGCGCTGCTGCTCTACACCAGCACCAGCAGCGTCTGGGTGCTGGCAGCGGTGAACCTGTTCCTGCTGGGCTACATCCTGGTCACTCGCCGCTGGCAGGTAGTGCGCGGCTGGCTGCTGAGCCACCTGGCGATGGTGTTGCTGTTCGCGCCCTGGCTGCCGTCGCTGCGCCACCAGTTGGCCATCAGCAAGGAGATCGCCGCCTGGATCGCGGCGCCGACAGTCGGCACGGCCATCAATGTGCTGACCGACTTCAACAGTCGCAACCTGCCGTTCTGGTTCCGTGGCTCCGGCGAGCCGGCCGTGGTCGTCAGTCCGCTGCAGGCGCTCGGGCCGGTGAACCTGCTGGTCATTGTCGTGCTGCTGGCGGCGGCGCTGGTCATCAGCCTGCGCCAGCGGCGGGCGGTGCACTGGCTGCTGTGGTGCCTGCTGCTGGCGCCGATCGGGCTGGCGTTCTTGATCAGCCAGCGCTACGTCCGGCTGCCGCTGCTGTCGCTGGTGCTGGGCGAGGGCCAGTCCGTCTTCACCGTCAAGAACCTGATCGTCGCCGCGCTGCCCTACTACCTGCTGGTGGCGATGGCGCTCACGCGCGGCCCGCGCTGGCTGACCGCCGCCGGACTGGCGGTGCTGGTCGGCCTGAACGTCGTCTCGTTCCAGCTCGAGGACGACGTACGAGCCAAGGAGGACTGGCGGGCGATGGCGGCGACGGTGCAACCACTGGTGCGGGCCGACGACGTGGTCGTCTTCAGTCCTGGCTATCTCGAATCTCCGTGGGCATACTACGTGCGCCACACCAGCCCGCTCGCGCCGACGCGCGGCTTCCCGCGCGATGATGTCGGCGTCCACGAGCCGGCCCAGACCCGCACGGCCGAGCAGGCGATCGCCGGCGCGCGCCGGGTCTGGCTGGTGGAAGCGGCAGCGCACGCGGCGCAGTCGCCGGCGCTGGCCGACCTGCTCGCCGCGCGCGGCGCCCCCGCCTGGCAGCAGGATTGGTCTGGCATCCGCGCGCGCCGCTACGACCTCGCGCCGTGATGGCATGACAACGTGACCCGGCGAGCAGCCCTGGAGATCGAGGCTTCGGCTGATGGTGAGTCGGAGACCGGCGACAGCCTCGACGCTCGAGGGCGAGCATCACACCATCATGCCATCACGGTTGGTACCGAGGGGCCATGTGGCCTGGCAGCACGGCGGACGACACCAGCTGTGACGGCATCGCTTGGCGTTTCGCCGACCGATGCCGCGGCCGGCAGCTGAGAAGGTCGGCGCGGCCCAACCTGGCGGCAGGATTCGTCCGGCACCAACCGGCGAAGCGACGAGCCTGCGCGCCCAGGCGACCTACCTGTGCACGGCGGGCGGCACGAGCCTCGCCGCCTGGGTTGAGCAGTTGATCGGGACATGGTGCGAGGCCAGTGATGAGTGATGAGTGATGAATAGGGTCGTGGGGTGCGTGATGCGGTGGAGTTGACGCAGACGCTGGTGGTGGCGAATGAGCACGTTGGGGTGGATAGGGTGGACGGTGTGAACGGCGCGACCTACCAACCATCCTCTGCGCCGACGCCCGTTGCTCAGGTGAGATCGACGCCCCGGACCCCACTCATTCCTCAGTCCTCATCACTCATCACGCGCACCTGGCCTTGCGCCTGACCGGCACAGCCTGTATCATCGGCAGGGGCGCGCGAGCCGGTGGTTCGGGCGCCTTTCGAATGGCCGGGTGGTGCGAGTGGCGCGGCCGTCCGGGTGATGGAGCGGGTGCGCCGGCTCGCCGGGCGCCGAGGGGTCTGAGCACGATGATGAAGGTGATTCTGACTGCCGATGTCGAGCATCTGGGTGTGGGCGGCACGGTCCATACCGTGCGTGACGGCTTCGCCCGGAACTATCTAATCCCAAAGAAGCTGGCTATCCCAGCCACGCCGGGGGCGCTGAAGCAGGCCGCCGAGCGCCAGGCGGCGGCTGACCGGCGCATCGCTAAGGAAGAGGCCGCGCTGCAGGGCCTCGCCGGCCGCATCGACGGCCAGGCGCTGACCTTCTACGCCCGCGTCGGCCGCGAGGGCCGCCTGTTCGGTTCGATCACCGCCGGCGACATCGCCGACCGGCTCAGCAGCCAGTTAGGCGAGGAGATCGACCGCCGCCGCGTCGTGCTGCCGGAGCCGCTGCGCCACATCGGCGAGTACACCGTCCAGGTCCACCTCGTCGGCCGGCTCTACCCGGCAGTGAAGGTCACCATCGTGGCCGAGAACGCCGACGAGCTGGAGGACGAGGAGCTGGCGGCGGCGGCGCCCGAGGCCACCGAGGCGACCGCCGCCGAGGCCTGAGCGGTCGCGCGCCGGTCAGGCGGCCGGCGCCTCGCTCATGAGCGCCAGCACGTTGCCGTCCGGGTCGGTGAAGAAGGCCATCCACAGGTCGTTCGCGCCGAGCCGGGCGACGACGTGCGGCGCGTCGACGAACGGCACGCCAGCGTCGCGCAGCCCGGCGTAGGCGGCCTGGATCTCCGGCACGGTGAAGTAGAGCGCCGTGCCGTGAGGCTGGGCGCCGTCGGCTTCCGGCAGGCTCAGCATCAGCCGGGTGCCGGCGCAGTCGAAGAAGGCCAGCCGCGCCACCTGGAACAGGAAGCGCAGGCCGAGCTGGTCGCGGTAGAAGGCGACGGCGCGGTCGAGGTCGGTCACCGGCTGAGCGATCTGGCCGATGTGGCCAAGCTGGACGGGCTTCGGCACACTCATCTCGTCTCCTGAGCGATGCGCTGCACGCGCTGGATTCAGCCAGGGCGAACCGGCGCGGCGACCACGCGCGTTGACGTTGACAATGCAACGACCGACCGGGCGTGGCGCCGCACCGGGCGTGCCCGTGTCTGTACAACCGGCGGCCGGCAGCGGCGTTCATCGATCCGGAGCATGCCGCCTGTCACCGGGAGGAGCCTGGATGGTCAGCGCCGCGCTGGACCGGCTGCCGCCGCAGAATGTCGAAGCCGAGCAGGCGCTGCTCGGCAGCCTGCTGCTCGACCGCGACGCCATCATCCGAGTCGCCACGACGCTGACGGCGGCCGACTTCTACCGGCCGACGCACGGCCAGGTCTACCAGGCGATCATCGACCTGTACAACCGGCGCACGCCGGCCGACTACATGACCGTCGCCGACGAGCTGGCCCGGCGCGGCCAACTCGACGATGCCGGCGGCATCAGCGCGCTGATCGCACTGCTGAACGCCGTGCCGACCGCCGTCCACGCCGAGTACTACGCTGGCGTGGTCAGCGACCGCGCCACCCGCCGCCGCCTGATCACCGCCGGCACCGAGGTCGTCGCCCTCGGCTACGACGAGGCAAGCGACCTCGACCACGTCCTCGATCGCGCCGAGCAGGCCGTCTTCGAGGTCGCGCAGTCGCTGGACATTCATGACTACCAGCCGATCTCGGAGGTGCTGGAGCGCTACTTCGAGCGCATCGACTTCGTCCATCAGCACAAGGGCGATCTGCTGGGCGTGCCGACCGGCTACCGCGACCTGGACAAGCTGACCGGCGGCCTGCAGAAGTCGGACCTGATCATCGTCGCCGCCCGGCCGAGCGTCGGCAAGTCGAGCCTCAGCCTCGGCTTCGCCTACAACGCCGCCGTGCGTTTCGGCCAGAAGATCGGCCTCTACTCGCTGGAGATGTCGGCCGAGCAACTGGTGCAGCGCCTGCTGGCGACGGAGACTGGCGTCGACTCGCACCGGCTGCGCCAGGGCTACATCGACGACGAGGAGTGGGACCGCGTCTCGCGCGCCTTCGGCAAGCTGGCCGAGGCGAGCATCTACATCGACGACACCGCCGGCCTATCGATCGCCGACCTGCGCTCGCGCGCCCGCCGGCTGGCGGCCGAGCAGGGGCTGGACCTGCTGGTGATCGACTATCTGCAACTGATGCAGGGCCGCCGCACCGACAACCGGGTGCAGGAGATCTCCGAGATCTCGCGTGGGCTGAAGGCGCTGGCACGCGAGCTGAACGTGCCGGTCGTGGCGCTGTCGCAGTTGTCGCGCGCCGTCGAAGCGCGCACCGACCACATCCCGAAACTTTCGGACCTGAGAGAAAGTGGCAGCATCGAGCAGGACGCTGATATCGTCATGTTCATCTACCGCGAGGAACTCTACCAACCCGAGACCGACAAGAAGGGCATCGCCGAGATCCACGTCGCCAAGCACCGCAACGGGCCGATCGGCGTCGTGCCGCTGCGCTTCTTCAGCAGCACCGCCCGCTTCGCCGACCTGGAGATCTACCGCCAGCCGGATGCCTGACCGGCGCGGGCGCACCGATGTGCCGGTAGGTCACGCGGTGGCCCGGCCGGCAGGCTATACTCGTCGCAAGCTCAGCGTGACCGTCGCTCGCCGGGAGTGTGCCGCTCGATGCCACCACTGCCGCCCGATGTCGCCATCGCTCTGCCGGTGCGCTTCTTCACCGAGACGCTGCCGGCGATCACCGATCTGGCCGAGTTGCGCGTGACGCTGCACCTGTACTATCGCGTGGCCGCCGGCGAGGAGCTGGTCACAGAAGCCGACGTGCTGGCCGACCCGGCGCTGCGCCACGGCCTGCTGCCGCTCGGCAGCGCGCGCGACCCGGCCGAGCCGCTGCGGAGGGGGCTGGAGCAGGCGATCACGCGCGGCACGCTGCTGCTGGTGGAGGCGGTCGAGCCGGCCCCCGGCCAGCGCTGGTACACGCTCAACACGCCGGCCAGCCAGGAACTGCTCCACGATCTCCTGAGCGGGCAGGCCGAGCGCGTCGAGATCGGCGCCGCCTGGCGGGCCGTGCCGGTGGTCGCGCCCGAACCGACGATCCACCGGCTGTACGAGCGGCACGTCGCGACGCTGACGCCGCTGGTCGCCCAGCAATTGACCGAGGCTGCCGACACCTATCCCGCGGCCTGGATCGCCGACGCCTTTGACGAGGCCGTCGCGCGCGACCGCCGCTCCTGGGGTTTCATCCAGCGCTTGCTGGAACGCTGGGCGAGCGAGGGTAGAAACGATGCCGCGGATCGACGAACCACTGCGCAACCTCTTGATCCCAATAAATACACGAAGGGCAAGTACGCCGCCTTCTTCCAGCGCTGAGGCGCCGGAGTCGGTCGACGCCGCGCCGGTCGCGCCCGCGCCGGGCGTCTGCCCGATCTGCCATGGCGCCGGCTACATGGCGCTCGATGTGCCAATCATCGATCCCAACTTCGGCCGGCTGATCGCCTGCGACTGCAAGATCCGCGACATCCAGGAGCGCACCTTCAACGAGTTGGAGCGCCTCTCGAACCTGGAGAGCTTCGCCAGCAAGACATTCGAGAACTTCGACCGCCACATCGGCGGCGCGGCCGAGGCGCACGAGGCGGCGCTGCGCTACGCGCGCAACCCCACCGGCTGGCTAGTGCTGATGGGTAACTACGGCTGCGGCAAGACGCACCTGGCAGCGGCCATTGCCATCTATGCTACCCGCCACCTGGCGCTCAAGACGCTGTTCACGATCGTGCCCGACCTGCTCGACCACCTGCGCGCCACCTATCATCCAGCCAGCGCCGTCACCTACGACGAGCGCTTCGAGGCCGTGCGCACGGTGCCGCTGCTCGTGCTGGACGATCTGGGCGCCGAAAGCCCGACACAGTGGGCGCAGGAAAAGCTCTTCCAGATCATCAATCACCGCTACAACGAGCAACTGCCGACCGTCATCACCAGCAACGTCGACCTCGACCGGATGGACGGACGCATCCGCTCTCGGCTGCTGCACACGGCGCTCAGCCGCCACGTGTACGTCAACGCGGCCGACTACCGGCTGCGCGACGTACCCGAGCGGCGGGCCACCCCGCCCCGCCGCGCCCCGGCCGTCGGCCTGGCCCGGCCGGCCCACCGGCCGTCGGGGGCACGGCCCGGGCCAACGCCCTGAGCGCGTCGTGTAACCGGTTTTTCCTATTACCTTGGGCGATTCGCGCTTGCTAGACTCAGGACAGGCGTGAGCCGGGTGCGCTCGCGTCGTGGCAGGCGCGAGGAGATCGTCCGGCATGGCAGGGAACCGCAGTGTCTTTGAGGCGGCGATGAAGCGGGCCGCCGAGCGCGCCTGGAATCAGGATTGGGACCTGGCGCTGGTCGATTACCAGCGCGCCGCGGACGAGTTCCCCGACGACATGGCGGCGCGCGGCAGCCTGGCGCTGGCCTTCTACCGGCTCGGCAACTGGGAGAGCGCGGTCGTCCACTATGCCTGGATGCTGGAGCGCGCCGCCGACAACGCCTTCATCATGCACCGCCTGATCGAGGTGTATCTCAAGCTGGAGCGCCGGTCTGAGGCGAAGAAGATGCAGGCGCAGTTGGACGCGCTCAAGCAACGGCAGCGCGCCGCCACCGGCGCCCTGCCGATCCAGCTCGACCCGGCCGAGGCGAGCGCGCCGGCGGTGGCCGGTGAGACAGCCGCGCTCCACACCGGCGCGCTCGGCAGCCAGACCGGAGCGCTACCCGCGCCCGACGCGCGCCCCGCCGAGGGCTTGCTCACCAACCAACTGGCGGCCTTCGAGATGAACGAGGTCGTGGCGCTGGCGGTGGCCTATGAGAAGAACGGCAAGATCGGCGAGGCGATCCGGCACTACGAGCAGGCGATCGTCGCCGGCGCCGACCGGCCCGACATCGCCTACTCGCTCGGCCTGCTCTATCAGCAGCAGAGCCGGCACCCCGACGCGCTGAACCAGTTCGCCCGCTGCCTGGACAACGCCGACTACGCCATGTCGGCGACTTTTGCCACCGGCGTCTCCCAGCGCGCACTCGGCAATCGCAGCGATGCGGCGCGGATGTTGTCGCTGGCCATCTCGCTGATCGACCACGAGCAGATCGGCGAGGGCGAGCTGGGCGAGCTAGTGACGATCTACCGCACGGCGATCGAGGCACTGGCCGAGATCGGCAACTTCCTGCAGGCATCAAATCTGGCGGCCAGCCTGGCCGACTTTCTCTCCGGCTTCGCCGACCAGGCCGCGACCGCCACTGCCTATCGCGACCTCAGCCAGCGGCTGCAGGCGCGGCTGTCGGCATCGCTGGTGGCGCCGGCCGCCGCCGATCCCAGCGCCGGCCAGGCGAGCATGACCGCGCCAACCGCAGCACCAGCGATCGCTGCTCCGGCCGGCACGGCCCCAGCGGCGCGCATCGCCACCCCACCCCCGCCCCGCCCGGCGGTGACGCCAATGGCTGACGAGGAGGCGCCAGAGCGGCTGGCAACCAGTTACCGCCGCGTCACTGGCAGCCTCGGGCCGGAGCCACGCATCGGGACCGGTCGTCTGGGCGGCACCGGCAGCCTGGCCACGAGCGCGCCGGACGAGCCGGTCGCGCCCGGTGGCACACGCTCCCTCGGCGACACCCGCGCGCTGGGTGGCACGCGTTCCCTTGGCGGAACACGCTCGCTCGGCGAGACGCGCTCGTTGGGCGAGACGCGCTCCCTCGACGGCACGGGCCTGCTGGCGGCGCGGGCCGCCACGCCCGGCACGACCTCGCTGCGCCGGCGGCGGCTGCATGCCCACGATCGGGCCTTGCCGGACCGCGAGCGCCAGACTCCGGCAGTGCAGGCACTGCTGGACGAGGCCGATGCCGACGCTCAGGCCGGTCACGTGCTGGGCGCGATCGACGCCTGCCAGGCAGTCATCGGCCTGGCGCCGGACTACATTGCGGTCAATCTGCGCCTGGCCGAGTTGCACGCGCGCCGCGGTCGCAACAGCGCGGCCCTGGAAACCGCCAACCTGGCGCTGCGCGTGCTGACGCTGCGCAACGCGTCGCCGGCCGAGCGGCTGCCGTTCCTGCGGCTGATCGTGCGCCTGCGGCCGACCGATGAGGCGGCCCTGGTCGGCTATGGCGAGGCGGCCCGGCAGGCCGGGCAGGCGGCGGCGGCCGCGCCGCTGATCCGCCGGCTGGTGAGTCGCCTGCTCAACCGGGGCGCGGCCAGCCGGTCGCTGATCGAGGCCGAGCACCTGGCCGTCGCGCTGCCCGACGACCTGGATGCGCAGCGCCACCAGGCCGACACGCTGACGCTGCTGGGGCAGCCAGAGCCAGCGCTGGAGATCTACCGCCGGCTGCTGCTGCGCCGGCCGCACGACCTGGCTGGCATCGCCGGCGCCAACCTGGCCTTTGCCATGCTCAATCAAGAGGCACACTGGTGGCTGTCGCTCGAGACGCTGGCGGCGGCGGCCCGGTCCATCGCGCCAGTCGGCCGCGTGTCGCTGCGCCTGCACCGCCGGCTGGTGCGCTCGCCGATCGAGGCGCGGGTGCGGGTAGCCGCCGGCCTGCTGCTGCAGGCGATCGGCCGGTCGGCGGCGGCCGGTCCCTGGCTGGCGCCGCTGCTGACAGACGACACACCGGCGCCGGCGACCGTGCGCGCCGTCGCCCAGCATGCCGCGGCGCTGGTCGCGGCCGACACGGGCGATGCCGCCGCCGAGCGCCACCACCGCACGGCCACGCTGGCCCTGCTGGGGCAGCCGGTGGTGGCCCAGACGCTGGCCCCGCTGGCGCTGTTCCCCGAGGCGCTGACGCCGATCCACCTCGGTCTGGCGCTGGTGGAGGTCTACACGCGCCAGCAGGCGCTGCCCGAAGCGATCCAGACGCTCGACGACCTGCGCCAGGTGGCGCCCGGCGACGAGACGGTGCTGGTGCGGCTGGCCGAGCTCCAGTTGCAGGCCGGACGGCTGGGCGCGGCGCTGGCGGCCCTGGATGAACTGGCGACCTACCATCGCGACGCCGGCCGGCTGGAGGCGCTGGCGGCGGTGCTGGACCGCATGGCGCAGATCGCGCCCAACAACGCCGGCATCAAGGCCAAGCTCGTTGACGCCTATCTGGAGCGTGGCTTCGTCGACCAGGCTGCGCGCGAGCTGGAGCTGTGCGCGCAGCTCTACGCCGGCAGCGGCAAGATCGGCAACGCGCTCGCCTGCCTGCAGCGCGCGGCTGATATCGCCTGGGCCACCGGCCGCACCGACCAGGCGTTCGCGCTGTGCGCGCGCATGCTCGAGTTGCAGCCGGCTAACGCCGACGCGCGCCAGTTCTTGATCACGCTCTATCTCCAGTCCGGCCAGCTCGAGCAGGCCGTGGCTGAAACCTGGCGGCTGGCCGACACGTACCAGGTCGAGAACAACCACCGCGACGCCATCGCTGCTCTGCACCAGATCATCGGGCTGGCCCCACAGGACGCCACCGCCTACCACCGGCTGGGCGAGTTGCTGACGGCGGTTGGCGAGTTCGGCCAGGCCGAGAAGGTCTACGAGCGGCTGCTGCGCCATGCCCCCGACGACCCGGTGGCGCGCGCCAAGCGGATGGCGATGGCGAACCTGGCCATGCAGGCCGGCGACACGGCAGCGTAGCACAGCACTCCTCGCCCCCGCTGGCAGCCAACTCGCCCCGCGGCAGGCTTGCCCCGGTCGGGTCGGGCTGCTAGAGTCGCCACCCTCAGCGGGAGGGCGACCAACGATGCCATTCAACGTCAAGAAGCGCGGCAAGCTCACCTACTACTACCAGGGCGACCAGCCGGTGCTGTCATCGCTCGTCACCGAGGAGTTGCCCGACGGCGACCTCAAGATCTCGTTCGCCGGCCTGACCGGTGGCTACTCGGCCAAGGCCGTGCTCGGCCTCGACGAGCTGGTGACGATGGACCCGGAGCGCGAGGTGCCGCTGGTCTTCCGCTGCTGGGAGCAGTGGCTGCGCGATGCCGGCATCTGCCAGTCGCTGCGCGAGATCGACTTCATCGAGGTCCACGCCTTTGGCTGCCAGCCCAAGGCGCCCAGCCCGCTGGTCGACCCGGCCGGCTACGCCGCCGAGCAGCAGCGCCTGCGCGCCGCCTACGCCACCGCCTACCGGCGCTTCTTCGCCGAGGAGCTGCCCGACAACGGCGTGCCCTGCCGGTTCACCGTCCACGTCGTCGATGTGCCGGACACAGCCGCTGCGTACGAGTTCTACGCGACGGCGCTCTACCAGAAGGCGCTGCAGCGTCAGGCGCCGCCAGGGTAGCCGATTCGTCATCTTGACAGCCCGCGCGCGGCGCTGGTATCGTTGGCCCAACAATCGAGAGTCCCGGCGTAGACGGAACCGAGTAGGCGCGGTCACCCCGCCCAGCGAGTCCGGGGTTGGTGCAACCGGACGCGAGCCCGCGCTGAACATCCTTCCCGAGCCGCCACCCGAACGGGCAGTGCCTCAGTAGACGTGGCCGAGCTTGTCGCTCGTTACCGCGACACGGGTGTGAACACGCACTCGACTGAGTGGGCCGGCCAGCGCCGGTCAACTGAGGTGGTACCGCGGGCGCCCTCCGGCAGCTCGTCCTCACGCGATGAGGGCGAGCTTTTTTGTTGGGAGGACTGCCATGGACGTCGAGACCGCCACCCTCAGTGTCGCCAACACCCGCAGCGCGCCGGTCACCTTCTGCCTGGAACCGTACGGCGCGACCGCGCCGATGCCGCCCGGCACGACCTGGACCGTCACCGCCACGCTGCCGCCCGGCGATCACCTGACCGTCGAGATGGTCGACGGCGCCATCGTCGTCCACGCTGGCGACAGCCTCTACACGCCCGTCACCGTCACCGATGGCCCCGTCACCGTCATGGACTACACCCTGCCCGAGGCGGCGCTGTTCCACCCGTACCGGCGGTAGGGGTCGGGGACGGGGGACGGGGGACGGGGGGCGGGTTCCGTTCCCTGAGCGGAGCCGAAGGGAACAGGGCTTCGACTTCGCTCAGCCAACGGGAGTAGTCCCGACCCCGTCCCCCGACCTCGGACCCTCGGACCCTCGCCCCCCGTCCCCCGCCCCCCAGGAGGCCCCATGTATCAGCCCGTTGGCGCGGCCGTCGATCTCCCGGCGCTCGAGCAGCGCATCCAGGCCTGGTGGGATGAGCAGGGCGTCATGGCGCGCTACCTGCGCCGCAATGAGCGGGCGGCCGAGCGCTACTCGTTCATCGACGGGCCGATCACCGCCAACGGCCTGATGGGCGTGCATCACGCCTGGGGCCGGACCTACAAGGACCTCTTCCAGCGCTACCAGACGATGCTCGGCAAGCGCCAGCGCTACCAGAACGGCTTCGACTGCCAGGGGCTGTGGGTCGAGGTCGAGGTCGAGAAGGAGCTGGGTCTCACATCCAAGCGCGACATCGAGACCTACGGCATCGCCGCCTTCGTCGAGCGCTGCAAGGAGCGCGTCGTCAAGTTCAGCGGCATTCAGACCGCCCAGAGCATCCGCCTCGGCTACTGGATGGATTGGGACGACTCCTACTACACGATGTCCGACGAGAACAACTACACCATCTGGCAGTTCCTGAAGTCCTGCCACGAGCGCGGCTGGATCTACAAGGGCCACGACGTCATGCCCTGGTGCCCGCGCTGCGCCACCGGCATCTCCAACATGGAGATCGTCACCGAAGGCTACCAGGAGCGCACCCACACCAGCGTCTACGTCCGCTTCCCGCTGCACGATCGGCCGGGCGAGTACCTGCTGGCCTGGACGACGACGCCCTGGACGCTGGCGGCCAACGTCGCCGCCGCCGTCCACCCCGACCTGACCTATGTCAAGGTGCGGGACGACACCGGCGTCTACTATCTGGCCAAAGGCTGCCTGGGCCGCGCCATCAGCCGGCGGCACGAGGTGCTGGCGGAGTTGCCCGGCCGCGACCTGATCGGCTGGCGCTATGACGGCCCGTTCGACGACCTGCCGGCCGCCGCCGGCGTCGAGCATCGTGTCATCGCCTGGGACGAGGTCTCGGAGACAGAAGGCGCCGGCATCGTCCACATCGCGCCCGGCTGCGGCCAGGAGGACTTCGCGCTGTCGAAGGAGCACGGCCTGGCGGTCATCGCCCCGATCGATGAGGCGGGCCTGTATGTCGATGGCTACGCCTGGCTCACCGGCCAGTATGTCGAAGACACCGCCTGGCCGATCGTCGAAAACCTGCGCGAGAAAGACCTCCTGTACCGGGCTGAGCCCTACACCCACCGCTACCCGGTCTGCTGGCGCTGCGGCACCGACCTCATCTTCCGGCTGGTCGACGAATGGTTCATCAGCATGGACGGGCTGCGCGAGCCGCTGATGCGCGTCACGCGCGAGATCACCTGGGTGCCGGAGTTCGGCCTGGAGCGCGAGCTGGACTGGCTGCGCAACATGGACGACTGGATGATCTCCAAGAAGCGGTACTGGGGGCTGGCGCTGCCGATCTACGAGTGTACCGCCTGCGGCCACTTCGACGTCATCGGCAGCGAGGTCGAGCTGCGCGAACGGGCGATCGCGGGCTGGGACGAGTTCGCGGGGCACACGCCGCACCGGCCCTGGGTTGACGCGGTCAAGATCGCCTGTGGGCAGTGCGGCGCACCGGTGTCGCGCATCGCCGACGTCGGCAACCCCTGGCTCGATGCCGGCATCGTCGCCATGTCGACGCTCGGCTATCGGCACGACCGCGCCTACTGGGAAGAGTGGTTTCCGGCCGATCTGATTAGCGAGTCGTTCCCCGGCCAGTTCCGCAACTGGTTCTACAGCCTGCTGACGATGAGCACCGGCCTGGAGGACCGCGCCCCGACGCGCGCCGTCTTCTCCTACGCGCTGATGCGCGACGAGACCGGCCGCGAGATGCACAAGTCGTGGGGCAACGCCATCCCCTTCGATGAGGCGGCCGACCGCGTCGGCGCCGACGCGATGCGCTGGCTGTTCGTCAACCACAACCCGGCGGTCAACCTCAACTTCGGCTACGGGCCGCTGGGCGAGGTGATGCGCCAGTTCGTGCTGACGCTGTGGAACTCCTACAGCTTCTTCGTCACCTACGCCCGGCTGGAGGGCTTCGACCCGACCCGCGCGCGCGTGCCGCTGGCCGAGCGGGCGCTGCTCGACCGCTGGCTCGTCGCCCGGCTGCATCAGACGACCGGTGAGGTCCGCGCCGGGCTGGAGGGATATGACCCGCCGCGCGCCGGCCGCGCCATCGCCGCCTTCGTCGACGACCTGTCGAACTGGTACATCCGGCGCAACCGCCGCCGCTTCTGGAAGACCGACCCCGGCGTCGACGACTCGGCCGCCGCTTTCTTGACGCTGTGGGAGTGCCTGGTCGGCATGACGACGCTGCTGGCGCCGATCATGCCCTTCCTGACCGAGGAGCTTTACCAGAATCTGGTGCGCTCGGTCGATCAGGACGCGCCGCTGAGCGTCCACCTGTGCGATTTCCCGGCAGTCGACCCGGCGGCGGTCGACACCGGCCTGCTGGCCGACATGGCGGCGGTGCAGACGGTCGTGTCGCTGGGCCGCGCAGCGCGCAGCAAGGCCGGCGTCAAGGTGCGCCAGCCGCTAGCGCGGGCGCTTGTCAAGGTGCGCGCCCGCGACGAGGAGGGCGCGATCGCGCGGCTGCGCGAGCAGGTGCTGGACGAGTTGAACGTCAAGGACGTGACCGTCGTCCAGCGCGCCGACGATCTGGTCTTCTACGGCATCCGGCCGAACCTACCGCTCCTCGGCCCGAAATACGGCAAGCGGCTCGGCGCGATCCGGCAGGCGCTGGCCCAGGTGGACCCGGCCGCCGTCGCCCACGCCGTCAGCGAGGGCCGCGCCACTCCGCTGGCCGTCGCCGGTGCCACCATCGAACTCGCCCCCGACGAGGTGCTGGTCGACATGCAGCCGCGGCCGGGCTTCGCCGCCGTCGAGCAGGACGGCTACCTGGTCGGGCTGGACGCGGCGCTGACGCCGGACCTGGTCGCCGAGGGCCTGGCCCGCGACCTGATCCGGGCCATCAACGACGCCCGCAAGGAAGCCGGGCTGAACGTCGAGGACCAGATCGCTCTCTGGGTTGACGGCGACGCCGCCCTGCAGGCCGCCTTAGCCGAGTGGCACGACGTCATTCGCCGCGAGGTGCTGGCGACGACGCTCACCCACAGCCCCGCCCCCGCCGGCGCCACGACCGCCACCGCCGATGTCGGCGAGACAACGGTGGGCCTGGGCCTGGTGCGTGAAACGTGACGACATGATGCGTAATGACGTAATCGCATGACTGATACGGTTGTGACACCCCTCCGAGGGCCACGCTCGGTTCCCTCTCCCACCGCGGTGGGAGAGGGTTAGGGTGAGGGCCCTTTCCCGATGCCAACGTCACCACCCAGCACTCCTGGCCCACTCACCCGTCGTCGCCACCTGCGCCACGCCTCGACACCGGCCGAACGCGTCCTCTGGCGGGTACTGCGCGACCGGCAACTCGGCGGGACGAAGGTGCGCCGGCAGCATCCCTGCGGACCATACATCCTCGACTTCTACGTTCCACGGGTACGGCTGGCGATCGAGGTCGATGGTGAGACGCATGGCACCGACGAGGCACAGGCGTATGACAGAGCCCGAACGGCGTACCTGGCGGCGCAGGGCATTCGCGTGCTGCGGGTCACGAACCACGAGGTGATGTCCCACCTGGCGGCGGTGGTGGCGGTGATTGAAGCCGCGCTGGTGGGCGGAGGGAGGCCCTCACCCTAACCCTCTCCCACGGCGGTGGGAGAGGGAACCGGCCGCTCGATGACGACCTAACCGGGCGCCACGCCAGATCCACGCACCGCGATCCTGCCGATACGCCATCATCGTTCGCGTCCGTATGCCCGCAGCGTCTTCAGCGCCTGCACCGTCACCCAGCCGCGGTACTCGCACTCGACGGCCGGGCTGAGCGGCGGCCAGGTGATCGGCCAGCCGCCGTCAGCGGCCTGCTCGGCCTGGAGCCGGTCCAGGTGCGCGGTGATGACGGCGTCGTCGAACAGCGGCCGGCACAGGCTGGTCGGGGTCGGCGCCCACTCCAGCGGCTTCTTGACGTAGCCGGCGGCGTCCGGGTCGAGCGCCACCAGGTCGCCGTCGCGCAGCCGCTCAGCCAGCGGCGCGAAGGCGCGGGCGGCGCGGGCGCGATCCGGCACATGCTCCAGGAACAGCACCACCGCCAGCGCCTCGTGGACCTCCAGCGCCAGTCGCTCCTCCAGTGCCGCCCAGCAGTAGGCGGTGGCGCGCTCCAGCCAGGGGTGACGGACGCCGTGCTTGTGCAGCAGGCCAGCGATGCTGGCGGTCGGGTTGACCGAGGCCGGCGGTGCGTCGGGCGCCGACTGCCACCAGGGCGCGGCCGGGTAGGCGCGCGCCGACGGCAGCACGAACGGCACGCCGCCCTCGGCCGTCGTGATCGTCGTCAGGAAGTCGCAGATGCGGCCGGCGACGGCGGCGTCGAACCCGATGTCGTCCAGGACGCGCAGCGCGATCTCCTGGTCGATCGGCTGCGCGTCCGGACAGCGCTTGTCCGGCTCGAGCGCGTGGCCGAAGCCGCCGTGCGCGTGCTGGTAGGCCAGCAGCGCCGCCAGCGCCGGCTGGCGCGGCCCCCCCAGGAAGAGATGGGCGAACACCTGTCGCTCCAGCAGGCGGCCGTTGCGCCAGAGGAAATCGGCCGCGCAGTCGCGGATCGTGGTGGGGGAGGTCATGGGGTGCTCCCGTGCAGTGTGAGGGGAGATGTGGCAGCTGTGTCGCAGCCACTGACTGCTGGGTGTAGAACGCATGTTTCGCCGGGTGGGTGCGCTCGCCAGGGGCGACTGGTGGTTGAGGTCGCCGGGTCAGCGGTGCCAATCATGACCGATCGGCCATCGGCAGCCGTCTGACCGCCACGCTATACTCAGACTGCGCCGGTCCCAGCCGGCCGCTTCGCCCGTCGCGCTCGGAGCGCTGATGATGACGCGCCCCCTGCCGGTGCTGTTGCTCTGGCTGACCTTAGTGGTGACGCTGGCCGTGCCGCTGGCACTCGACGGCTTCCTGCGCGGCGGCCACGTGACACCGGAGCAGGGGATGCGCCACCAGGCCGCCATGGCGCGGCGGGGCGCGCACCCGCATGACGAGGCCGGCGCACATCATCGCCACGATCACGACCAGGTGACGACAGTCGCGGCCGCGGCCGCACCCGCACCCGCACCCAGCCTGGCGATCGACGCCGGACCAGCGCTACTGCCCGACGCGCCGCCGCTCATCGCCGGTCTCTGGCTGGGGGTGCTGGCGGTGGTGGTGGCCATGCTCGCACCATTCGCCAGCCGGCCGGCGGCGCGCGGTGCGCGGCTGGCGCTGGCGGGCGCGGTGCTGGCGGTGCCGGCGCCGCCGCCACGGGGGTAGCCACGCCATGGATCGCCCTGGACGGCGCGCGGTGACAGCGTGTCGGGTCCAGCAGGATCCTGGTCGACGCCGTCGGCAGCCGTACCACCGGCGCCGGTGACACGCCCCAACTGCTGCTCGCCAAGCGGCACTTGTGAAAGGATAGTCCCTATGCCGCGCCTGCCCGCGCGCCTGACCTGGCTCGGGGTAACCCTCGTGGCCGCCGCCCTGCTCGCCGGCCTGACCACGCCGCCGGCCAGCGCCCACGATCGGCGCAAGGTTGCCGGCGACAAAGCCGAGATCGTCGTCGGCTGGATCGTCGAGCCTGCGTATGTCGAGGAGCCGAATGGCATCGACTTTCGCGTCACGAAGGCCGGCACGACGGACCCGATCGAGGGTCTGGAGAAGACGGTCAAGGTCGAAGTCATCAAGGGCGCGACAGCGAAGACTTACGACCTGAAGACGCGCTTCGGCATGAAGGGGGCCTACACCGCCGACCTTATCCCAACCAGCGTCGGCGACTACACGTTCCGCTTCGTTGGCGAGATCGAGGGCGCGAAGGTCGACGAGACGTTCGAGTCTGGACCTGGCCGCTTCAACCCGATCCAGGCGCAGGCGGTCACCCAGTTCCCGGCGCCCCTGCCGTCGACCGCGCAACTCGAGGCGCAAGTCGCCGCCGCCAACGCCGCTGCCGATTCGGCGCGCACGCTAGCGCTCGTCGGCATCGTCGTCGGCATCATCGGGATTGGCGTCGGCGCGGCCGCCCTGCTGCTGCGCCGGTCGGGCGGGCGGTCCACCGCCAGCCCTGGTGATTGACGGGTATGCCGGCAGTCCTGGTTGCGCCGCGCGCGGCCGGAACGGCGGGACCGATGACGGCATAATAGAGGCAACGCCCGGCGGCCGCGGAGCCAGCCGGGCCAGAGGTTCGCCTGGTTCACATGAGGCCGCTATGTCACGGTCGCGTCGTCTACTCATTCTCCTGCTGGTGCCGCTGGCGCTGGGCGCCTGGCCGCGGCCGGTCGCCGCGCACGCCTACCTGGAGCGCGCCGAGCCGGCGCCGGACGCGGTGCTGGCGACTGCGCCGACGGTGGTCCGCCTCTGGTTCACCGAGACGATCGAGGCGCGCTTCTCCGAGATCGTCGTGCTGGACACGGCCGGCCAGCCGGTTCACACAACGCAGGCCAGCGTCAGCGCCGACCAGACCTCGCTGACGCTGACGCTGCCGCCGCTGCCGGAGGGTGTCTACACCGTCACCTGGAAGAATGTCTCGACCGTTGATGGCCACCCAGCACGTGGCTTCCACAGCTTGACGATCGGTCAGCCGGCGGCGACGCCCGCCGCGCCGGTCGCGCTACCCCCGATCGACGAGGTGTCGCTGGCAGTGCGGGCGGCCGTGCGCTGGCTGGCCTTCGCCAGCCAGGCGCTGCTGGTCGGCGGGCTGCTGGCGGGGCTGCTCGTCGTCGGCCCGGCACTGGCAACGGCCGGCATCGGCGCGGCCGAGCCAGCCGCGCGGCTCGGCCGGCGCCGCGGCTGGTGGCTGGCGCTGGTGGGGCTGGTCGGGACAGCGCTGGCGGCGCTGGCGGCGCTGCTGGTACAGGCGGCGACCTCGACCGGCCTGTCGCTCGGCAGCGCGCTTGGGCCACCGCTGGTGGCGGTGTTGGGCACCCGCTACGGCCTGGTCTGGCTGGTGCGCCTGGCGCTGCTGGCACTGCTGGCGCTGCTGCTGACCGGCCTGCGTCGCGAGCCGCCGCCGGTCTGGGCCGGCTGGGCGGCCGGCGGGCTGGGCCTGGCGCTGCTGCTGACGACGTCGCTGACCAGCCACGGCGCGGCGCTGCGCGACGGCGCGGCCCTGGCGGTGGCGGCTGACTGGGTGCATCTGGTCGCCACCAGCCTGTGGGTCGGCGGCCTGGCGCTGCTGGTCGTGGCCGCACCGGGCATGGTCGCCGTCGCGCCGGAGGCGGGCCGGCCAGGGCTGCGCGCCGCACTCATCGGCCGCTATTCACTGGTGGCGCTGGTGGCGGTCGGCGGGCTGGTAGTCACCGGCGCGCTCGGCGCGGTGTTGCACCTGGGCCAGGCAGACGCGCTGTGGACGACCGACTATGGCCGGGCGCTGCTGCTGAAGCTGGCGCTGCTGCTGCCGATGCTGGCGCTGGGGGCGCTGCACCTGATCGGCGCTCGACCGGCGCTGGCCCGCGCCGCCGCGCTCACGCGGCCACTGTCGCAGCCGGGGCGGGCCGCCACGGCGGCAGCAACGCGCGCCTGGCGATCGCTGCGGCGCACCGTGCCGGTGGAACTGGCGCTGGGTGTGTTGATCGTCGGGGCGACCGGCCTGCTGACCAGCCTGCCGCCGGCGCCGCCGCCCGCGCCGACGGCCGGGCTGCGGCTGGTGGAGGACGTGGCCGGGCTGCGGCTGGCGCTGGCGATCGAGCCGGCACAGCCGGGTCAGAACACCTACACGCTGACGGTGACCGAGGGTGGCCGGCCGGTCGACGATGCGTCGCGGGCGCTGCTGCGGTTCAGCCTGCTCGATCGGGACGTCGGCGAGACAGAGGTCGTGCTGATCTCGGAGGGCAGCGGGCGCTACGTCGGGCAGGGCCGCCAACTCGGCCTGGCCGGGCAGTGGCAGAGCGAGATGATCGTGCGGCGACCAGGCCGCGACGACGCTCTCACCGCCGCCCGCTTCGCCATTCCCGCGGCGGTGCCGGTTGTGACCGGCGCGCCATCGGCGGTGCTGCCGGCGCTGCCGGTGCTGACGACCGGCGGCACGATCGCGCTGGCGATGCTGGCGGCGGCCGGTGCGGCCGGCGCGGTAGCGCTGCGGCTGCGGCGTGGCGGTAGCTTCGCCAGCGTGCTGTTCGGCGCCAGCGTCGGCGCGACGGCCCTGGCTGTGTACTTGCTGGTGACACAGGGACTGATCGCCGCGCCCAGCCCGGCGGCCGGCCCGCGCAACCCGATCCCGCCGACGGCGCAGTCGCTGGCGCAGGGTCGGACGCTCTACACCGCCAACTGCCAGAGTTGCCACGGCGTTACCGGCAAGGGCGACGGGCCAGACGGCGTCGGCCTGACGCCTCCACCGCTCGACCTGACCCAGCATGTCGGCTTTCATCCAGAAGGAGAACTCTATCGCATGATCTCGCAGGGTGTGCCACGCACGGCGATGGCGCCCTACGCCGGCCGCCTGACCGATGAGGAACGGTGGCATCTCGTCAACTATATCCGTACATTTGACGCAACACGCGCCGGCGGCTAGTCGCGGCCCGGGTGTCGTCGACAGTCATTCGCCACGGCGCCGCACGCGGCCAACGGGCGCCGGGCCTCGCACGCAGGGGAGCCATCATGAGCAAACGTCGCAAGCAGCCTCCGGCCGGATCATCCCAGCGCCCGCCGGCCAGCGCGCCGGTCCCGGCCACGCCGGCCACCACCCCACCCACCCAACGCGGGCCGGTGCGCCGTGCGCCAACCCGCCGGTGGCCGTCGGCACTGACGCTAAGCCTGATCGTCGGCCTGGCCGTGGTCGCCGTCGTCGCCTTCTCCTTGACGCGCCCGCCGGCGGCTGGCCAGGAGCAGCCGCGCGACAACGTCACCGGATCGGCCAGTGCGCCGGTCGTCGTCGAGAAGTGGGAGGACTTCCAATGACCGGCCTGCCGGCAGGCAGCACTGGGTCCAGTGCGCGAGCTCGATCCCTTCGTCAGCAGCGGCGCCGTGCGCGTCGTCAGCCGGCATTTCACGGTCCTGGGCGAGGCCTCGCAGCGCGCAGCTGAAGCGGTGGAGTGCGCCGGCGACCAGCGGCGGCATCATGACTACCGCGAGCGCCTGTACGCCACCGACCCGTCGCTCCGCGCAGAGCGCTTCAGCGCCGAGAACCTCAAGAAGTATGCCGCCGAGCTGGGCTTGACCGCCGAACCCTTCAACCGCTGTCTCGACAGCGGCACTTACCGCGCCCGTGTGGCCGCCGATATGGCGGAAGGCCGACGCAAGGGCGTCGACTCGACGCCGACCCTGTTCGTCAACGACGAGAAGATAGCCGGTGTGCCGGCAGCCGGCCAGCTCACCGCCACGGTCGAGCGCGTCCGACCAGCGAAGTGAGGTGCGCAGACAACCGCAAGCGGGTCAGAATCGTAGACTGGGCAGAGGAGGTGGCTGGGTTGGGGCTGGCTGCCGGTGGAGGATGATTGGGATGCGGGAGCGGATGCTGACGCGCCGCCAGGCGGCTGGCCTGGGGCTGGGCGTACTCGGCGGTAGCCTGTTGGCCGCCTGCGGCGTCGGCGCCCCGGCGGGCGGTCATGGGGCGACGAGCAGCGGCGGAGTGATCGCATGGCCCGCGCGCAACCAGTGGCCGCCTGTCTACCACGAGTCATCGGCGCGAGTGCAGGCGGCCTACCAGTTCGCCGTCAGTCCGGCCGGCCGAGAGACGCTGCGCTGGCAGCCATGCTACTGCGGCTGCGAGGAAGAGGGCCACACCAGCAACCTCGACTGCTTCGTGGACGAGGTGCGCGCCGACGGCAGTGTCGCGCTGGACCTGATGAGCTTTGGGTGAGGGGTGTGCATTGACGTCGCCAGTCTGGCGATGACGCTGCACGGCCAGGGCCAAAGCGCCCGCCAGATCCGCGAGGCAGTCGAAGCCAAGTACGGCGCCCTCGGCCCCGGCACGCCAACCCCCTGGCCGCCGGCCTGAGTCGCTTACCGCTGGGGTCGGCGCTCACCATGCCGACACCCCGGTATCCAGTCACCGTGATCAACTCTACCTACGGCATGTTGGCGACGCCCTGGCCCCCAGCGTGCGCCGAAGTGGCGGGAACGCCTCATTCAGCATGCCGGCATCCAGGAGCGCCAACTACCAGCGCCACCGACCGCGGTGCGCCCGCTAGAGTTGGCCGGTGCTGATGCGCTCGACCATGCGGCTGTGGAAGGCTTCGGCGTCGGCGCGATTAGGCGAGTAGGTCGTCTTGTATTGGCCACCGTCGGGACCGTAGACGGTGGTGACGAACTGGCCGCGGTTGCCGATCACCGCCTTGATCATCTCGGCCGGCATCTGCAGCGGCTCGCGCTCCAAGTCCTGAGTACGCACGCGCCAGACGCCACCGTCGGGATGCGTCACGTCCGTCTCCCACAGGGCCAGCGGCGCCTGCGTCTTCTGCTCACCGCGCGTCTCGACCATCCTGCCCCCACTCCTCCCACAACGGCCGGGCGCCGGTGCGCCAGGTGCTGACCGCGTGCGCATCATAGCACAAGCGATTGGGGAGGCTCAGCCGGCTGCCCCGCCGGCCGCCAGTGCCCGCGCCTGCTCTGCCTCAGCGAGCGCGGCGCGCGCCGGCGCCGGCCAGCGATCGAGGTCAGTCTGGGCGTAGCGGGTGTGTGGTCTCATGCCCAGGCTGGCCAGACAGCGCGAAGATCGTGGTGGCCGCGATCAGGCTCAGATCGCTTGCTCAGGCTATTTCGTACAGCAACTCGATAGCCTCCTCGGCGACGATCTCGCCCGCGCCCGGCCCGAGCGGTGAGTTCCAGACGCCGTAGCCACCCTCAGCGTAGTCGCTGCGCACGGGGATATAGGCGAATTGGCCGTTGCTGTAACCGGAGAACATCGTCGCCGCGAACGGCGACCGCCGCCGGACCTCGACGCCGATCTCGGCGAACGGCTCGCCCGGCATCGCCACCAGCCCCAGGCTGCCGATCCGCATCGCCTGGAGCACGACCATCGCCGTCGAGGCGTCGCCGTAAGTTTGGGCCATGCCGCGCCGCATCCCCGCTCGCTTGGCCTGATAGCCCGCCGATCGGATCGCCGCCGCGTCGCCGCGCGCTTGAGCCTCGGCCACCGCCGCCGTCGCCCGCTCGTAGGCGGCCTCGGCCTCATCCCGGCTCGGCAGTTCGGCCAGCGGCAGCGCGATCGTCCGCGTCGCGACCCGCAGCGTCCCGTCCGGCTCCGGCCCCGGCTCGTCGGCGTAGAGACCCAGCTCGGCCCCCGACTCCATCACCTCGACCAGCCGCTCGACCTTCGGCAACGTCTCCAGTCCCAGCGCGACCTTGGCCGCCTCCAGGCCAAGCAGCTTGCCGACATGATGATAATCCTCGCGCCGGCTGCTGAAGCTCTCCTTGGAGTGGCGGTCACCGGTCGCACCCTGGAAGAAGAGACACAGGCCGCCGATATTCGCCTCAACCGTCCGGCGCAGCACACCGGGGAAGTCGGGCGTGATCAGGCTATTGCGGTGGGCCATGATCGTCGGGTGGCACGCGTAGTTGACAAGGACTGCGATGGGGTGCTCAGCCTCGTCATCGATGCGCGCCACCGGCATGGCGTGATCGGCGAAGCCAGCCCGGTTGCGGCCGAGGATGGTGCGCCCCTGCTCCGGATGCCAGAGCCGCCGGTCCATCGCCACCGCCGAGTGGCCGACGCCGGCCGCAATCCGCGCCGGCCGCAGGCGCTGCCGCGCCTCCCAGACCGCGCCGACGATCTTATCGGCCAGCGTGGCGAGGTAGCCGGGGATCATCTCGCCGCCGTCGGGGAACCAGGCCGGCGACAGGTTGCCGCCGGAGTGGGTGTGGCTGGCCGAGAGGCGGACGTGATCGGCCGGGATGCCGGTCAGGTCGGCGATGCGCCCGCGGATGGCGGCGGCAAGGTCGTTCGGGAAGCCGCCAAGGTCGGCGTCGACGATGGCGACCTCGATCTCGCCGTCAGCCAGGACGAGCGCGGTCGCCCACAGGTCGAGGTCGACGCCCTCGGCGCGGGTGTGCGTCTGGGCGCCCCAGTGAGCGTGGGTGATCCCGACCGGCGGCGTGGTGACGGCGCGGGCGACCCCGGCCCGCAAGCGTGGCGACATCGTCTTTTCCCCTCTCTCAAGCGCCTGGTCGTTGACGGCCGGCGTGGGTTTCCCCTGACAATGGCTGGCCATTCTGCTGAACGGTGGCGCCGGCCCCCAGCGCGACGTGATAGATCTCCAATGCCTCGCGCAGGAGCCGCCGGGCGACCACCGCCTCGCGCCGCTCGACCGCCACCAGGATCTCCTCGTGCTCGGCGACCTCGGCCGCCGGTGTGCGCCAGGCGATCGACGGCGGCAGCGCCAGGCTCTTGAGCTTGAAGAACTCGGCGATCACCGCCCCCAGCCGGGTCAGCGCTGGGTTCTTGGCCATCGCGACGATCGCCCGGTGGAAAGCCTGGTCGGTCTCCTCCAGCGGTTGGCCCTGCTCGGCCGCGTGGCGCATCTGCGCCACGATCGCCCGCAGGTGGTTCAGGTCTTCCTCCGTCGCCCGCACGGCGGCCAGCTCGATCGCCCCACCCTCGATCAGCTCGCGCAGCTCGAGCATGTGGCGGAAGACGGCCAGCTCGTCGCGCAGCCCGAAAGTCAGCCCCTCGACCAGCGCCGAGCCATCGAAATGCTCGACGAAGGCGCCCTTGCCGTGCTGGACGCGGACGACACCGGCGGCAGCCAGCGCGCGCAGCGCCTCGCGCACGATGACCCGGCTGACCTGGAAGTAACGGCACAGCTCGTGCTCGGATGGCAGCTTGTCACCTGGCGCGAGTTGGCGGTCGATGATGAAGTCCTTGATCGCGCGCGCGACGCGCTGGCTGAGTGTCGAGCGATCGAGCGGCGGCATGGCCGACAGCGGCATCACGGCCGACTCGCCACGATCGGCGTCGCCGGCGCCACGACGTTACCCGCCAAGGCCGTGGCCGGCCGGAAGTCGGGCACCGGCACGGGCGCGCCACCGGCGGCGAGCGAGGCGAGCGCCAGGATGCCCGGCACGCCGAAATCGAGCGCGCGGTGGGCATCGATCGGCGACGGCGCTCCATCGAGCAGCGCGCGGGCGAAGGCGTGCAACATCCAGTAGTCGGCCCCGAAATGGCCCGAGCGCTTGGCCGCCTCCGGCGCGCCTAGCCGCTCGGGGATGTAGTGGGCGGCGAAGTCGCGCAGCGGATGCCACTCGGCAATGCGGTCGTCGGGGCCGGAGCGGCGCGCCTTTGACGGCTCGTGGCTGTCGGCCAACCAGACCTTCGGAACGTCACCCAGGCCGCGCCAGCTCTCGTAGGCACCGCGCTCGCCCTGGACCGAGTAGTAGGCCATGTTGTGCGGCCGCGGCGAGCGAACGTCCAGCCGGACCTTGAAGATCCGCCCGGCGACCGAGCGCATCAGCATCAGGTTGTTGCCCGGCTGGTCGTCGGGCGAGAAGCAACTGACCGTCGCCACGCGATCACCGGTGATGGTCAGGATCGGGCCGAGGCTGTGGGTGCAGTAGAGGCCGCCGCGCCGCCCCTGGCCGCGCCAGGTGAGGGTGCCGTCGGCCTCGCGGGCCAGGTCGCGCGTGTCGTGGACATACTCGCCCTCGGCGAACGTGATCTGGCCGAAGCGGCCGTCCTCGGCCATGCGCCTGACCAGGACGACATCGTCGATGAAGCAGTAGTTCTCGGCCAGCATGTAGAAGCCGCCGGTACGCCCGACGGCGGCGGCGAGCTCGGCCGCCTCGACCAGGGTGTTGACCGGCGTCACCTCACTCAGGACCGCTAGTCCACACTCCAACGCCACCACCGCCTGCGCAGCGTGGAGCGGGACCGGCGTCGCGATGAGGACGGCGTCGATCCCGGCGGCCAGGAGCGCCTCATAGTCCGTGAACGCCCGCGCCGCGCGCATCTCGCCCGCGGCCCACTCGGCCCGGTCGGCGTGGACATCGCAGATGGCGACCGTATCGATCAGCCCCGTCTGCTCAGCCAGCCGCCCCAGATAGGCGCCCCGGCTGCTGCCGACGAGGCCACGGCCGCCGCCAACGCCCAGAACGCCGAGGCGGATCGTCTCGCTCATGTCATCCTCCAATGGGAGCCGGTCTATCTCGCGTGATCGTGCTTCTTGGGGGACTGGGATGGATGCCGGCCGGCGCCGGCATGACGGAACCCTCCCAATCCCCAGCCCCTGATCCTCGCCTCTACCGCTTCGGCCGCTCAGGATACTTGGCGGTCGTGTTCCAGGCTTCTGGGGCGAACGTCGCCTTCGGATCCTTCCATTCCGGGTGCGTGGCGATCCACTTGGCGTACTGGTCGGTGATCTCCTTCATCCGCACCTCGCCGCCGGCTGCTAACCAACGGGTGTAGGCTTGCTGGGCCCCTTCCTTGACGGCCAATTCGCCGTTGACGATCTTGTTGAAGTACTCGTTGATGGTGGTGTTCATGTCGCCTTCAAGCTTCTGGGAGTTGGGGTATGAGTAGGGCGTGTAGCGGTCGATGTAGGGCATGGCCGGGTACTCGCCCGGCTCCGGCTTGGTCGCGTCCTTGCGCGTGTGGACGTTCGTCAGCACGCGCGCGCTGACCTCCGGGTCCAGGTACGGGTCGCTGGCCGGCGCTGGCGCCAGGTTGCGCTTGCGTAGCCACTCGCTCGTCCAGGTCGTGCCGCGCATGCCGGAGTACTCGGCCTGGGCGCCTGGCTTGCGCAGGTCGACGATCGTGTTGTTCTCGCCGTACTTCCAGTGCTTGTCCTTAAGGCCAAGGCGCGAGGTCAACCAGTTCTCGTACGAGGCGTTGTCCCAGTCGGCCAGCGCCACGATCGCCTCTGGCTGCTGCGCCCAACTCGTCACCACCAGCCCGCGCTCCAGCGGGTGGCCGGTGCGAATGCGCCCGGAGTTGGCGACCCCCTTGCGGGCGAGTGGTGGGAAGATCTGAACCCAGTCCTGGCTCGGGTCGGCCTTGACCACCTGGCGCTTGATGATGCCGTTGGTCAGACCCCAGCCGCCGCCGAGGCAACCGACGAAGCCCTTGGTGCAGGCGTCGTAGACCTGGTCGTACTTCCAGGTCGTCCACTCCTTGTTGAGCAGGCCCTCCTTGTACCAGCGCTGGAGCAGCGTCAGCCGCTCCTCGTTCAGCGCGCCGGTCAACTCCAGGTTGCGCCCCTGGCTCATGAGCGCGAATTGCTGCTCGGCCTCCGGCAGCCACGGGCCGATCAGGCAATTGGCCAGCATCCACAGCGGGTTTTCGTTGGCGAACGGGATCGTCACCGAGCCACCGAGGCTCTTCTCCTTGAAGAGGCGCAGAACCTCCTCCAGTTCCTCGACGGTCGTCGGGATCGGGCGATTGACCTTGTCGAGCCAGTCGCGCCGGATGTGGATAAACTCGATGTCGGTGACGGCGCTGCGCATCGCCGGGATGGCGATGTACTTGCGGTCGTCGCGCATGAAGTATTCCCAGCCCGCCTTCGGCAGCCCCGCCAGGAGGTTCTTGCCGTACTGCTTCACCTCGGCGTCGATGTCGCGGATCATGCCCGGCGTCGAGATCCAGCGCGAGGCGGCGCGGTCGTGGCGCTGGAGGGTATCGACGGCCTGCGTCTGAAGTCGCACTTCCATAAGCTGGTCGATGTCGGCCCAGGAGGCCGACTCGTACTGGATGTCGACGTTCAGGCCATATTCCTTGCGGATCGCCTCTTCCTGAAACTGCTTGACCAGCGCGTCGTCGGGGCCGGGCGTCGTGTAGCCGCCGGTCATGTAGCGGGTGAGCACGACCTTGCCACCGGCCTTGCTGACCGCCGGCGCCGCCGGGGCGGCGGTCGGGGCGACGCCGGCGGCCGGCGCGGTGGTCGCCGCCGGCGCTGGCGGCGAGGCGGGCACGCCACCGCAGCTGGCGACGGCCGCCGCCGCCGCGCCCAGCCCGGCGGCCTGGAGGAACGCGCGTCGCGTTGTCTTGCCGTGCGTGGTCATCGTGCTGCCTCCTTGCGCCGGCGTTCCCGGCGTCGGGTTGTCGCTGTCGCGCGGCCACGCCGGCCGCGCCGTCGCCATCGGCTGGGTCGGCCCGGCTAGCCCTTGACCGCGCCGACCATAATCCCCTTGACGAAGTAGCGCTGGAGGAACGGGTAGAGGAGCGTAATCGGCAGAATCGTCACCACGATCGCACCCATCCGCAGCACCTCCACCGGCGGCATCGCCGCCTGCTGTTGCTGCTGCTGGGCCATCTCGGCCGCCGTCTGCGGGTCGAGCACCTGGAGCAATTGACTGAGGATGCCGCGCAGCACGACCTGGAGCGGCAGCAGGGAGTGATCGGTCAGGAAGACGGTCGCCCAGAACCAGTCGTTCCAGTAGCCGACGGCGTAGAACAGTCCGACCGTCGCCAGCGCTGGCATCGACAGCGGCAAAGCGATCCGCCAGAAGATGCCGAACTCGCTGCAGCCATCGATGTGCGCCGCGTCGGTCAACTCGCTCGGCAACGCCTCGAAGAAGCGCATCAGCAGGAACAGGTAGAAGGCGTTGACCAGGAAGGGCAGGATCAGCGACCAGAGCGAGTTGACCAGTCCCAGCGCTTTGACGACCAGATAGAAGGGCACCATGCCGCCCCCGAAGAGGATCGTGAAGAAGACGAAGAAGATCAGCACGCGGTGCCCGGGAATCTCGCGCTTCGAGAGGCCATAGGCGAGCATGGCGGTGACCGACAGGCTGAGGAAGGTGCCGCCCACGGTCAGCAGGACCGAGTTCCGCAGCCCCTGATAGATGCGCGAGCCGCCGCCGAGCAGGATGCTGTACGCATCGAGCGACCAGTAGGCGGGATTGAGCGTGGCGCCGCCCAGGCGGTACGCGGTGGCGTCGGTCAGTGAGCCGGCCACCAGATAGAGGAAGGGGCCGATCGCCGCCACACCCAACAGCAACAACAGCGTGTAGTTGGCTGCATCGAAGGCGCGCGAGCCGAGACTCTGTCGGATGCCACGGGCTTCAATCATGGCTCGCCTCTCCTCTGGTGCGCCTAGTGCCAGAGACCCTGGCCGGTCAGTCGATTGGCGATGCGGTTCGCACCCACCAGCAGGACCAGGCCGATCAGACCCTTGAAGAGGCCGACCGCTGTCGCCAGGCTCATCTGACCCTGAAAGAATCCGGCCCGGTAGACCCACGTGTCGATGACATCGCCAACCTCATAGAGGCCGGCATCGGTACCCATCAGAACCAGGATCTGCTCGAAGTTGACGTTGAGAATGTGGCCGATGCGCAACAGCAGCAGGATGACGATGACCGGGGTGATGCCCGGCAGCGTCACGTAGAGCGCCCGCTGCAGACGGTTGGCGCCATCGACGACCGCGGCCTGATAGAGTTCCGGGTTGATGCCGGCCATAGCCGCCAGGTAGATGATGGCCACCCAGCCGACATCCTTCCAGATAGCGCTGCCGACGAGGACCGGCAGAAAGGTCTGCGGATTGCCGAGCAGGCGCGGCGCGGGCAGGCCCAGGCCGCTCAACACATTGGTGAGGAAGCCGACATTGACCGAGAACATGTAGATCATCAGGCCGCCGACGACGACCCAGGAGACGAAGTGCGGGAAATAGCTGACCGTCTGGACGGTCCGCTTGTAGGCCGAGTGGCGCACCTCGTTCAGCAACAGCGCCAGGATGATCGGGGCGGGGAAGACGAACAAAAGGTTGAGGCCGCTGATGAGGATGGTGTTGCGCATCAAGCGCCAGAAGTAGGGGCCGTTGAAGAACTGCTCGAAGTTGGCGAAGCCCACCCATGGGCTGTTCATCAGGCCCTGCCAGGGTCGGAAGTCCTGGAAGGCGATGATGACGCCCCACATCGGGACGTAGTGGAAGATAAGAAAGTAGAGCAGGCCGGGGAGCATCAACAGGTAGACGGCGCGGTAGAACCACATCCGCTGCAGCGTGCGCCGCAGGCCGACGGCCCGCATCCGCGTGTCGGCCAGGCCGCTCGCAGCCGGGGCGAGCGCCCGGTCAGGCAGGACGCTGCTACTCATCTAGGCCTCCCTCCGCACACTGGCAGCCGGTCCCCACCCGTTTCGGACGGCAGCAGGCTGAGCCATGACCAGACGGCACGCTCATGGCGACATCCCTTCGGCCGTAAGCGTGACGCAACGCGAACCGAAGGTCCGGCGCGCTCTGAGAGAGCCGCGCCGGATGGCCGGGCACGCACCGCGCGCTTGACTCCACCAGGCGTCCTTCACGAAGGCTGAGCGATCTGAACGACGTTAGGCCGGCCCACTTGTATGATGAGCTACCGTGATGGCGGCATTGTAGGCGTGCGCCAGGAAGCCTGTCAAGAGGAAATCCTGACATCCGGATGGAACGCTGGCGTCGTGGAAACGGGGCGGTGTAGCGGCGACGAGGACAATGAGGAGGCGGCGCCAATGGTGCTGACGAGCGTTGAGGACGACCTGTTCATCGGCG
Organism: Chloroflexota bacterium; assembly: GCA_020849725.1. Next base: position 10,055 of record JADLAZ010000013.1, on the reverse strand, counting down.
ACGTGGTCGCCTTCACCAGCCCTCGGCCTCGCCGCGCGGCCGGACGACCACGCCGCCCTGCTCGGCCACCGTCTGCTCGATCAGCGCGTCGTGGCGCGCGGTGGCCGGCTGCATCGCCGCCGGCTGGCGCTCCCACAGCGCGGTGCTGCCCTCGATGTCAGTGTAGAGGAAGGTGACCGTCCCAGTCGGCAGCTCAGCCATCCGTCCACCCCGCACCCGACGATGCGCTGCCCGTTGATCTCCGCGCCTGCACATACTACCCTAGCGATGAGATCATCGGCAATCTGTGACAACCGCACGCGACCGGCCGGCAGGTGGCGGCCGGAGGGAGCAGGGCGATGGGCTGGCGCGACTGGCTGAGCCGGCTGCTGCCACGCGGCCGCCGGCATCGCGACATCCTGAGCTTCGATCAGGAGCTGAAGGCCGCCGGCGGCCTGGCCGGCCGCAACGACCGCGGCATCCAGACCGTGCCGACCGAGAAGATCGTCGGCAGCGTCAGCCGCTGGCAGAACCTGAGGAGCGACTTCTTCTACCGGTCGGGCGAGGTCACCGCCCGCTTCCAGCGCGTCGGCCAGGCGATGCGCGACGGCAAGATCCTGCCGCCGCTGGAGTTGTACAAGCTCAAGCCGCGCCGCACGGTCGGCGGCGAGCAGCGCGACGTCACCGAGTATTATGTCGTCGACGGTCATCACCGGGTGGCGATGGCGCGCAAGCTCGGCCAGGACTACCTCGACGCCCACGTCGTCGAGCACCGCGCCGCTGGGCCAGCCGCCAGCCCACCGGCCGCGCCGCCGGCTGAGCCGCCCACTACGCCCGCGGTCGATGCGACCACCCGGTCGCCGGCCGCTGACGCGCCGCCATCGTAGCGCAGCTGTGACGCCGTGTTGACCGCCCTGTTCGGCTCCCAGCGGCGCGGCGACGAGGTGCGCCTGGCGCACGTCCTGCGCGATGTCTCGATCTTCCGGGCACTGCCGGCGACCGACCTGGTGGCGATCTGGCGACGGCTGCACCCGGTCGAGGCGCCGGCCGGCGCGGTGCTGTGCGCACGCGGCGCGGCCGGCGACTGCCTCTGGATCGTCCAGGCCGGCGTGGTCGCGATCCGGCTCGGCCTCGGGCCGGGCGGGTTGGGCATCCGGCTGGCTGGGCCGGGCGACGTCGTCGGCGAGATGGCGCTGCTGACCGGCGCGCCGCGCTCGGCCGACGTCGTCGCCACCGAGCCAGCCGTGCTGTGGCGGCTCGACCGGGCCGACTTCGAGGCGCTGGTGATCGAGCGGCCGACGCTGGCGCGGGAGCTGGCCCGCGACCTGGCGGCGCGCGTGGCGCTGATGACGACGCTGCTGGAGGAGCGCGATCAGGGCCTCGACGACGCCGCCGGGTTGCGCTTCGGCCCCTACCGGGTCGTCGAGCAACTCGGCGTCGGCGGCATGGCCGCCGTCTACAGCGCCGTCCACGTCGAGAGCGGTCAGACGGCGGCGGTCAAGGTGCTGCCGGTCAGTTGGGGCGCGGCGCCGGAGTTTCGCCAGCGCCTGGCGCGCGAGGCGGCGCTGCTGCAACAGGTCGCCCACGCCAACGTCGTCCAACTGCTCGACGTCGGTGCGGTCGGCGCGCGGCTGGGCGGCGGCTGCTACCTGGCGATGGAGTGGCTGCCGCAGGCGCTCAACCGGCTGCTGCGGGCGCAGTACCCGGAGCCGTTGCCGGCGGCGCGAGCGCTGGCGATCGCCCAGGGTGTCGCCGCCGGGCTGGCGGCGGTGCACGCCGTCGGCCTGGTGCATCGCGACGTCAAGACGTCGAACATCCTGCTGCGGGCTGACGGCACGCCGGTGCTGACCGACTTCGGGCTGGCGACGGCGCTGGCCGGCGTGAGGGCCAGCCAGCGGCTGACGGCGACGAACGTCGTCGTCGGCACGGCCGACTACGTCAGCCCGGAGCAGGTCGCCGGCCTGCCGATCGACGGCCGCAGCGACGTCTACTCGCTCGGCGTCGTGCTGTACGAGCTGCTGACCGGACAGGTGCCGTTCGCCGGCCGCGACCCGCTGCAGACGCTGCAGGCGCACGTCGACGCGCCGCCGCCGCCGCTGCCGGACACCGTCCCACCGGCGGCGCGGGCGATCGTCGCGCGCTGCCTGGCCAAGCGCGCCGTCGACCGCTACGCCGGCGCCGCCGAGCTGGCGCGGGTGCTGGCCGAGGCGCTGGCCGCGGTGGACGACCCGCTGACCCCGACTACCTGACCGCGCCCACGCGTCCGACCTTGACGCCTGCCGCGGCGACCGCCTATACTGGCGCCGGGAATGTTGAGTATTTCTATCAACGTTTGGTTGTTTATGCACCGCGTGACAGGCGCGAACACGACAGGAGGAGGCGATCATGGGCACCCCGGCGGCTAGTGGTTACGCGAAGCCAGACGCGCTGGTCGAGACGGCCTGGCTGGCCGATCATCTGTCGGACCCCGGCCTGCGCATCGTCGAGTCGAACGAGGACATCCTGCTCTACGACCAGGGCCACATCCCCGGCGCGGTCAAGATCGACTGGACGACCGACCTGCAGGACCGCACCGTGCGCGACTTCATCGACGCCGACGGCTTCGCCGCGCTGGCGTCGCGGCTGGGCATCACACCCGACACGACCGTCATCTTCTACGGCGACCGCAACAACTGGTGGGCCGCCTACGCCTACTGGTTCTTCTCCGTCATGGGTCACCCCAAGCTGAAGATCCTCAACGGTGGCCGCAAGAAGTGGATCGACGAGGGCCGGCCGCTGACGAGGGAGGTGCCGTCCATCGCGCCAACTCAGTACCCGCTCCAAGCGCCGCGTCCCGAGTTTCGCGCCTACCGCGACGACGTGCTTGTCCACATCGGCTACGAGGGCCGTCGCCAAGCGCGGCCCGGTCTGCCGCTGGTCGATGTGCGCTCGCCGGGTGAGTACAGCGGCCAGCTGCTGCACATGCCGGAGTATCCGCAGGAGGGCGCGCAGCGCGGCGGCCATGTGCCCGGCGCGGCCAACATCCCCTGGGCGCGCGCCGCCAACGAGGACGCCACCTTCAAGTCGGCCGCCGAGTTGCGCCAGCTCTACGGCGACCAGGGCATCACGCCGGACAAGGATATCGTCGTCTACTGCCGCATCGGCGAGCGCAGCTCGCACACCTGGTTCGTCCTGCACGAGCTCCTGGGCTACCCCAAGGTGCGCAACTACGACGGCTCCTGGACCGAGTGGGGCAACGTCGTCGGCCTGCCCATCGAGAAGTAGAGGCAGTGGGCGGAGGAGGACCAGCAGAGCGAGTGGGCCAGTGGCCAGTGGGCCGCTAGGAGATGTCGTCCACCACGTCCACCATGTCCACTCGTCACCCCGGCGCACGCCGGGGTCCAGGCACACACTGACGATGAGGTCGCCAGTAGGCCACGACTGGCTGCCGGCCTCCGCCAGCATGATGGATGACAACCGCCTCTATGCACCAACTGGCCCACTCGCCCATTCCGGAGACAACTATGACCGACGAACCGGCGATCCACCCGCAGACACGCATCGGGCACGTGCATCTGACCGTCAGCGACCTGGAGCGGTCGCTGCGGTTCTATCGGGACGCGCTCGGCTTCGAGATCACGCAGCACTACGGCGACAGCGCCGTCTTCCTGTCGGCCGGCGGCTATCATCATCACATCGGGCTGAACACCTGGGCCGGGCGGGGCGCGCCGCCACCGCCATTGGGCACGACCGGTCTCTATCACCTGGCGGTGCTGTATCCGTCGCGGCTGGAGCTGGCGCGAGCGGTCGAGCGCGTGCTGCGGCATGGCTTCCGCATCGACGGTGCGTCCGATCACGGCGTCAGCGAGGCGCTCTACCTGCGCGACCCCGATGGCAACGGCGTCGAGCTCTATCGCGACCGCGCACCGGCGGAGTGGCCGCGCCGGGGCGGCCAACTGGCGATGGTGACGCAGCCGCTGGATGTCGCCGGGCTGCTGGCCGAGTTGAGCGCGCCACCGCCGGCCGCGCCAGACTGAGCCGCCGCGATCGGCGTCAGGGTGGCGCGGTCGGCGAGCCGGCCCAGGCCAGCAGCGGCAACTGGTAGGCCGCGCCGACCGGCGCCAGGCCCTGCACGCCAGCGCCGATCAGGCGCACGGCGCGGCCTGGCTCGCGCGTCGTCGCCAGCAGGTGCCGGGCCAGGTCAAGCAGCGCCGGCGCATCGGCGATGGCGTAGCCGGGCGACAGGTGGCGCGTTAGCGTCGTGAAGTCGCTGTAGCGCAGCTTCAACACGGCCGTGCGCGCCCAGACGCCCCGCCGCGCCATGCGCCGCGCCACCTGCTCGACGATAGCGACCAGCGTGGCGTCGAGCAGCGCCACGTCGCGCGTGTCGCGCTCGAAGGTGTGCTCCTGGGTCAGTTGCTTCGGGTCACGCACCATCACCAGCGGGCGGTCGTCCTGCCCGCGCGCCAGCGCGCCCAGCTCCGGCCCGCGCCGGCCCGCGATGGCGGTGAGCTGCGCCTCGGCCAGCGCCGCCAGGTCGCCGATCGTCGTCACGCCGACCTCCCGCAGGCGGGCGACCGTCACCGGTCCAACGCCCCACATGCGCCCGACCGGCAGCGGCGCCAGGAAGGCGGCCTCCTCGCCCGGCGGCACCGTCACCAGCCCGCCTGGCTTGCGCAGGTCGCTGGCGATCTTGGCCACCAGCTTGCCGCTGCCGATGCCGAGCGAGGCCGACAGCCCGATCTCGGCCCGGATGCGCGCCTGCAGCGTCCGGGCAACCGCGACGGTGGCGGCGAAGTCCAGCCCGCAGTCAAAGAAGGCCTCGTCGATGGACACCGGCTCGACGGCAACGGCGGCCTCGCCGAGCATGGCCAGCACGCGCTGGCTGTAGGGCCGGTATGTCGCGATGCGTGCCGGGCGAAAGGTAGCGGTCGGGCAGCGCCGGAAGGCTTCGGCGATGGGCATGGCGCTGCGGATGCCGAAGGCGCGGGCGGCGTAGTTGGCGGTCGAGACGACGCCGCGCCCGTAGCCACCCTGCGGGTCAGCGCCGATGACGAGCGGGCGGCCGGCCAGCACCGGCTCGAGCAACTCCTCGACGGCGGCGAAGAATGCGTCCAGATCGAGATGGCCGACGATCGGCACGGCCCCCTCCCCGGTGTGGGCAGTCCGCCGGTGAGACGCACCGCGCCGGCCGCCGGTTGCGGCGGCCGGCGCGGCGGCTGCACCTTCTCACCTCCACGGGTAAACTGCCCCTGCATGGCAGGCGTACTGGGCGGAGGACCGGCCACGGCAGTGGCACGTCGCGCCGACAACCTGAAGTTGGTGCGCCAGGCAGACGGCCTGGAGGTGGATCTGCATCCGTTGCAGGGGCTGTGGACCGACGAGCAGTACCTGACCATCACGGATGCCGCGCGCCGGCTCATCGAATTCACCGACGGCGTCATCGAGGTGTTGCCGATGCCGACCGAGCGCCACCACATCATGCTCGCACGCCTCTGTGAAACGCTCGTGGCGCATCTCCGTCCCCGGCGGCTGCGCCAGATCAGCACACCGGCGTATACTTGCGGACGGGCGCCGGCGCGGTCAGGCGTCGGTACGATCGGTGCAGGGTCGGCGGCTGGTGAGTGGGGTCGGGATGGACACCTTCGGAACAGTGCTGCAGCGCTTCCGCGCCCGCGCGGGCGTGTCGCAGTTGGCGCTGTCGAAGATCTGCGGCGTCCATGCCAGCATCATCAACCGGTTCGAGCGCGACGAGCGCCAGCCGGCCGACCGCGACATGATCGACCGACTGGCGGCCGGGCTGGCGCTGGCGCCGGTCGAGCGCGACCAGTTGCTGGCGGCCGGCGGCTTCTTCCCGCGGGCCATCGAGCGCCTCGGCGCAGCCGACCCCGACCTGCTGCTGGTGGCGAGCGTGCTGACCGACGAGCGCCTGTCCGTCGCCGACCGTGACGAGTTCCGGACGGTGTTGCGCCTGCTGGCGGGCCGCTGGCGGCCTGGGGTGGCCGCGCCCGCCCCGGACCAGCCGAGTGCGCGCTAGGCGGCCTGTCCAGATGGCCAACGCCGGGAGTGGCCACCTGACCAATCGGCGGCTGGCCGGTCTGCCGGTGGAATGCCGGCCGTTCGTGCGACGCCGTCAGGCGCGCGCGGCGTTAGAGTGGCAGGGTGAGGATCGGACCGCGAGCAACGGAGCATGGGCGATGCAGGACGTGATGGACCAGCGCTGGACAGACCAAAATCGACCTACTTCCATGGGCGCATCGCTCGTTCGGCTGCCGGAGACCGGCCGCTTCGTCCTTGAGGACCACGCCGGCTACCCGATCGACTGTCCGCTGTGCGGCCGGGCCGATGGCTGGCGCATGGAGCGCGAACCAGGCTCGACGGTGCCGCGCGCCTTCGCCTGCCGCCATGTGGTCCCGGATGCCCACGGTGGTCGGGCGCGGCTGAGCGCTGCGGTCAGCGCCGATCAGGTCGGCGGCTACCTCGACCCGCTGGCGCTGCTGTCGACCGCCGCCTGAGCGCCACGGCCGCCTGCCGCCGCTGGGGCCCCGGTTCGGTGTCGCCACGCTGGTTGCCGCCGGCGCCACCGCTCGACTGGCTCGCCCAAGCGTGGCATCCTGGGCGCTGACCGCGGACAGCTTCGTCACGCGGGGCCGGTGGCCCCCAAGCCGCGACCGGCGCTCGCCTTGGCGCCGGCCTGGCCGGCAGCCGCGCCGGCGTGGCATGATCTGGTGCGGGAACGGGCGTCGCGGGACGCCGGCCGTGGGAGGGAAACGTGCCCGACGTCCTGATCATGTTTGGCCTGGTGGCGGTGGTGCTCATCGGGGCGGCGCTGGCCAGCGGGCTGGTCGAGCGTGCGCCGATCTCCTTGCCGATCATCTTCCTCGGGCTGGGCTACCTGCTGGGCGAGCGCGGGCTGGGCCTGCTGCGGATCGACGCCCACGACCCGGCCCTGGAGACGATCGCCGTCATCACACTGGCGCTGGTGCTGTTTCTCGACGCCGTCAAGCTCCAGTTCGACGAGGGTCGGCGCGCCTGGCTGGCGCCGGTGCTGGTGCTGGGGCCGGGCACACTGCTGGTCGTCGTGCTCACGGCCGGCGCCGCCCACTGGCTGCTGGGCCTGGCGCCGCTGGCGGCGGTGCTGCTCGGGGCCATCCTGGCGTCGACCGACCCGGTCGTCCTGCGCGATATCATCCGCGACTCGCGCGTGCCGCTGGCCGTGCGGCGCGCGCTCAGCATCGAGGCCGGCCTCAACGACATCGTCGTACTGCCGATCCTCCTGATCGTCCTGGCGGTGCTGGCCGGCCGGGTCGGCAGCGCCAGCGACTGGGCCGGCTTCCTGGCGCGGCTGTTCGTCATCGGGCCGCTGGCCGGCTTCACCGTCGGCGGTCTTGGCTCGTGGGTGATGAACCGGGTCGACGCCTGGACGCCGATCCGGCGCGAGTATCAGGCGCTGTACGGCATCGGCCTGGTGCTAGCCGCCTACACCGCCGGCACGGCCGTCGGCGGTGACGGCTTCCTGGCCGCCTTCGCCGCTGGCATCGCCGTGGTCGTCCTCAACACCGAGTTGTGCGACTGCTTCACCGAGTATGGTGAGACGACCGCCGAGATGGCGATGCTGCTGGCCTTCATCCTGTTCGGTGCGCTGCTGTCGTCACTGGCCGGCCTCGCACCACTCCTCCCCGCGCTAGCGCTGGCGGCAGTGGTGCTGTTCGTTGCCCGGCCGCTGGCAATTGAGCTGGTCCTGCTGCGCGCCTCCGTCAGCCGTGAGGCGCGGCTCTTCATCGGCTGGTTCGGCCCGCGCGGCCTGAGCGCGTTGCTGTTCGCGCTGCTGGCCGTGCACGCTCAAGCGCCGCAGGCGGAGTATCTGCTGGCGGTGACCGGCATCGTCGTCACCGTCTCGGTCATCCTGCACGGCGTGACGGCCACGCCTTTCTCGGCCTGGTATGGTCGAAAGGCGGCGCAGCAGACACTAGCCGAAGAGCGTGAGGTAACCGCCGGCGGGTTGTTCCACCATCCGGCCGACGACGTGGTGCGCATCACACCAGCCGAGCTGGCCGAGCGGCTGACCGGTCCTGAGCCGCCCCTGCCGCTGGACGTGCGCGCCCGCGCGACATACGACCCGGCCGCGGGTCAGATCCCCGGCAGTGTCCGGGTTCCGCCGGATCAGGTGGCGCAGTGGGCGCCGACCGCGCCGTGCGACCGGCTGGTCATCGCCTACTGCACCTGAACGGACGAGGCGACCAGCGCCCGTGTGGCGCGGTTTCTGCGGGAGCACGGCGTCGAGGCGGCAGCGCTGCTGGGCGGCTGGGACGCCTGGCGGGCCGCGTTTCCGGTGGAGCCGGTCGCGGTCGCCGGCCGGGCCACCGCGCCGCACGCCGACTGACCGGCCGGCTCAGGCGCGCGCGAGCGTCGCCAGTGCGGCCGCGAGCGGTGGCAGTGGCTGCTGCCAGAGCCAGTCGGGCCGCAGCCGCAACCCCGGCAGGGCGTCCGACTCGTAGACGCCATCGGCCGTCAGGTCGGCCGCCTGATAGCGACCGTGGCGCTCGGCGCCGGGGCGGCCGGGCCGTGTAGAATGAGCCGAGCCTGCCGGCAGCCGGCAGGTGCGGAGCGGAGGGTGAGGAGGAGCGAGCATGGTGAGCGTCCTGGACCGGATGCGGCTGGACGGGCAGGTAGCGCTGGTGACGGGCGCCAGCCACGGCATCGGCGAAGGCATCGCGCTCGCCTACGCCGAAGCCGGCGCCGACGTGGCGCTGGCAGCGCGCTCGGCCGACGATCTGGAGCGGGTGGCCGGGCTGGTGCGCGCGCTCGGCCGGCGGGCGCTGGCGCTGCCGGCCGACATGCGCGACGTGGCGGCCCTGCCCGGCCTGGTCGAGCGCGTCGTCGGTGGCCTGGGCCGGCTGGACATCCTGGCCAACGTCGCTGGCGTCACCCGGCGCAAAGCGCTGCTCGAGGCCACGCTCGATGACTGGGATTACGTCGTCGACATCAACCTGCGCGGCGTCTACTTCATGTCCCAGGCGGCGGCGCGAGCGATGATCGCCGGTGGGCGCGGCGGCAAGATCCTGCACATCGCCTCTATGACCAGCTATCGCGGCTTCGACGGCATCTCACTCTATGGCCTGACCAAGACCGCCATCATCTCACTGACGCGCATGATGGCCGTCGAGTGGGCGCCGCACGACATTCAGGTCAATGCCATCGCTCCTGGTTGGATCGACACCCCGATGACCTCGACGATGGCGCCCGCGCGCCGCCAGTGGGTCGAGGAGCACGTGCCGCAGGGCGCCTACGGCACGCCGGACGACATCGCGCCAGCGGCCGTCTACCTGTGCAGCCCGGCCGCGCACTACGTCACCGGTCAGGTGGTGCCGATCGACGGCGGCTTCCTGGCTGGCAATCCCTGGCCGCCGCTGACCTGACGCGGCGTCCGGCACTCGGAGGGGCGGCATGGCAGACGTGGCCTGGGGGCTGACCGATCGCGTCATCCTCGTCGTCGGTGCGACCGGCGGCATCGGCCGCGCGATCTGCGCGGCGCTGGCGGCGGACGGCGCGCGGGTGGCCGCCTCCAGCACGACGCTGGCCAAAGCGGCAGCGCTGGTGGCCACGCTGGGCGACCACGCCCGGCCCTTCCAGTGCGATGTCACCGAGCCGGCGTCGGTCGACGCGCTGATCGACGCCGTCGTCGCCCAGTTCGGCACGATCGACGGCGTCGTCAACACCGCCGGCATCAATATCCGCCGGCCGGCGCTGGAGGTCAGCGAGGCCGACTGGCTGCGGGTGATGACTATCAACCTGGTCGGCGCGTTCCGGGTCGCCCGTGGCGCGGCGCGGGTGATGGCCGACCGCGGCCGCGGCCGCGTCGTGACGATCTCCTCGATCCGGGGCAAGATCGGCTTTCGCGGCGGCTACAGCGCCTACAACGCCAGCAAGGCCGGCATCGACATGATGACCCGCCAGCTAGCGGTCGAGTGGGCGCCACACGCGATCACCGTCAACGCCGTCGCGCCCGGCTTCGTCGAGACGCCGCTGATCCAGCCGCTGCTGGACAACCCGGAGATGCGCCACCGGATCACCGAGCGCGTCCCGCTCGGCCGGCT